>NC_015681.1:1990477-2322224 GCF_000217795.1 Thermodesulfatator indicus DSM 15286 | reverse complement strand
TAATTTTTTCAAGTTTTTTCAAAAAAATTTCTTTTATTTAGGTATATGAATATCTAATTACAAAAGCGAACTTTTTTAGTCGATAAAGTATTGCTGCTGACATAATCGCTAAAGCAAAATAACCTTCGCTGTCACTGCGAGGTCTCGTTAGAGTTCGAAGCAGTCTCAGGGATTACTTCGCTTCGCTCGTAATGACTCAACTATCGCCTATTTCTATATTCAACTATCGCCTATTTAGTGATTCCATTCCTGTGAAAACATCGACCAATAACCACCAACTCTAGTTCAAGAGAGATTCCTGTGCGTGGTCAAAGCCTACAATTTGTTGTGCCTGCTGGTGGTCGGTCAGGTTAATATCGCACTCTTTGGCTTCAGTGGGGGCTACGACCTTACCTCGCTGTTTTATGCCGCTACCACTTTATACCCAAGTCTTTCTGCTTCTTCTTTTATTTTTGTCAATAATCTCTCCCTATTTATCTGCTTCAGATGATTTGCCCCTAATTCCCTGTATTCCTGACCCTCTTTGATGATAAAATACACCGCTTTCAATATCTTATGCGCTATGGCCCCTATGGCTTTCTTAGGCCCTCGACGAGCACGAAGTTGCCTATATTTTGCCGCATAATATGTCCCTTTCTTCCTCGTGGCCGCCCAAGACACCTCTATCAAAACGCTTCTTAAAGGATGTTTCTTTACCGGGCTCTTGCCGCTAATCCTCTTTCCTCCACTTTCGTTATTCCCTGGACAAACTCCTGCCCAACTGGCTAGCGCCCTCTCATTTGGAAAACTTCTCAGATCCGGCCCTACTTCTGCCAAAATAGCTCGCGCTGAAACTTCACTTACTCCTGGTATCCCTTTTAATCTCTCTATTAAATCTTCATGGTGTCTCATTACTTCCTTGATCCTTATATCCATAATCCCTATCTCTTTTTCCAGAGTCTCTATTATGCTTAAGAGCGAATGCAAAAGAAAACGATGATGCTCTTCGAAAAAGCCACAAATAGAGCGATAGAGCTCTTCTACTTTCTTCTTAAGTTTCCCTTTAGCACAACCCTAACTTCTTCAAGGCTAGGCTTGGGGGTCTCTAAAAGTAATCTCATGATTTGACGACCTGTTTCCCCAAACAAATCTGAAACTACATTGTCTAGCTTAATATTTGCTGATTCAAAAAGCTTTTGAACTCTTTTCTTATAATCAGCAAGCGTTTTGACATGTTTCTGTCTAAGTCGTACTAGCTCTCTCCAGAAACGAACTTGTTTTGGGGGAATATAACTTGCCCGTAGCAGACCTACACGAAGTAATTCTGCTAACCAGCGGCTGTCTGAGACATCCGTCTTTCGTCCAGGGACATTTTTGATATGCCTGGCATTGACTAAGATCACTTCCACATAGCCTTCTAAAATATTGTGTATAGGCTGCCAGTAAACACCTGTGCTTTCCATGGCTACAATGGGACAATCTTTTTCGATCAGCCATTCTCTCAGGGCTATAAGATCGTCGGTAAAAGTTTCAAATTCTCGAACTTCGACTTCTATAGAACCATCAGGAAGAGTCTTTAGGATACATGCTGAGACGAAACGCTTATGAACGTCAAGGCCACAACAAATGGGATGAATAATTCTTAAAACCTGGTTATTTTCTTTTTCAGGAGCCATGGGTATATACCTCCTTTTTAAAGACTTTTTGAAGCAACAAAATATCCATAGCTCCTCTCTTTTCAATGTTTTCATGCCTTCGTTGTGCCCCTTTGGGGCATGGAGGTTAATAATAATCAGTGTATGAGTGTGCTTTGAAATGCCGGTAAAAATAGCAATCAAAAAATTTATTTTTTTATTGTTTAAGTTATAATAGAAGAGCTAAACATAGGGGGCTGTGTATGGATGTAATAATTTTTTATGTAACTTGTGGTAGCGAGGCTGAAGCTCAAAAGATAGCCAAAGCCCTTCTTGAAGAAAGGCTCATTGCCTGTGCTAATCTTTATCCAGCTATAAAATCTCTTTACTGGTGGGAAGGAAAAATTCAGGAAGACCATGAGGTGGTTCTTATTATGAAAACAAGAAAAGACTTAGCACCAAAAGTTACAACCAGGGTAAAAGAACTTCATTCTTACGAATGTCCCTGCATTTTGACCTTTTCGGTTAAAGAGGGCTATGAACCTTTTATAGACTGGATAAAAAAGGAAACAGGGGGGTAAAAAGAGATGAGGGGATTTAATTTTTTGACAGCTTTGATGGCGTTATTGGGGCTTTTGTTGACCTCTTGTGTTTCGTCTGGGGTTAAAACCCAAGTGGATACGACCGGTCCTTCGGCTGGAGAGGTGCTTACTTATAAAGGGCCCAAGGCCAGAATAGCGGTGGCTAGTTTTAAGTGTAAAGCGGCTAAGTGTTCTGGGCAGATTGGTAACGGCATTGCTGATATGCTGGCTACAGCCCTTTTCCGTAGTGGTCGTTTCATAGTACTTGAAAGGGGAGAAGGGCTTTCTGCCATTAAAGAAGAACTGGCTTTAGGGCAGTCTGGTTACGTGCGTCCAGGTGCTGCCCCTCAGGCCGGCCAAATGGAAGGAGCCGACATTTTGGTAGTAGGAGCCATCACCGCCTTTGAACCAGATGCCGGTGGCTTTGGGGCTGGCGGTATAGTAGTCCCATTTAAAGTTCCTGTAATTGGTGGAGTAAAAGTCGGTAAAAAAGAAGCTTATATTGCCGTTGACTTGCGTTTAATAGACGTGCGAACCGGCAGGGTCATAAATGCTACTACCGTAGAAGGCAAAGCCTCTTCTTGGAAAATAGGTGGTCTCGGCGGTGGTATTTTCGGGGATATAGGCCTTGGTGGTGGCCTTGAAATGTATAAAAACACCCCTATGGAAAAGGCTATCCGGGTAATGCTTAATAATGCCGTTGAGGCTATCGCCAAGCTGGTACCAGAAAATTATTACCGCTGGGGGCAGGAAGGAGCGGTTAAACCTGTGCCTCAGGCTCCAGCGGTTTCTTCTTCAAATATAGTTGGCGGTCAACCAGCAAATATAGTTGGCGGCCAACCAGCTAGCGGAGGTATTGTTGGCGGGGCGGAGAACTTCGTTCCCGGTAAAAAAGTTCTTTTTCAGGAAGACTTTTCTGAGTACAACCTCGGTGATATTCCCACAAAAATCCGAATAGTTGAAGGCCAGGTAGAAGTAGCTTCTTTTAGTGGCAAAAAGTGGATGCGGGCTCTGGCCGGTGGAAGGGTTATTGCGGAGAAAAAAATTAAACTTCCCGCCAATTTTGCCGTGGAGTGGGAAGTTTATTTTAGCAAACCCCGTTCAGGTTTCGGGCACGCTATGTTTCTTGGGCCTGCAAGAAATCCATTCTCCAAGGATGTCTTACATTGGGCCTCTGACTGGAGCTATCCTCGCTGGAGCGATAAAGAGATCAGAACGGTAAAACTGCAAACTGGAAGAGTCTATCATTTCGCCGTGCAACAAAAGGACGGTATGATAAAGATATATGTAAATGGCCGTCGCGTTTATCAAGAACCATTAGGGATTATGGGGGCTACTATGCCTAATAGGGATCAGGTTACTTTTGGTATCTGGGGCTATAATCCTGCAGAAGGATACGAGTGTCTCATAACCAATATCAAAATTACAGCCTACTAAGGAGGAAAACATGTCTAGAATTTTTATTTTGTTAATGGCTCTAGTTATTTTTAGCTCAAGCCAGGCCCTGGCTTTTAAACTCCCCTCTTACCAGGAAGTATGCGCTCTTTTGACTGACCTTCAGGGCTGGCAGGCGGAGAACTGTTCTGGCATGAACATGAACACTCCTATGGGAGAAATTGTTACCGCGGAACGTAGTTACAAAAAAGGAAATTATGAAATATCTGTCATGGTGATCCACGGTATACAGGCTACTCAATTTTGGCAGCCTTTTGCTTATGTAACAGAGGTGGATACACCAGAGAATTACTCAAAATTAACCACGGTAGATGGTTTTAAAGTTGGCATTTCCCACGAAAAGCAAACTAACTCTGGCTCTGTAGTTGTTCTTTTAAACGAAAAAGATTCTATGGCGGCTACAATTTTTGTCGTTCAATATAATGATATGTCCTGGAAAGACGGCCTTAGATTAGCCCGCCAGTTTGACTGGAAAAAGATAGAAAAAGCATTCAAGTAATAAAGAAGCCTCCCACAAGGGGAGGCTTCTTTAGACTAATTTTTTGCCGGTGGTAGTCATAGCTAGTTGACAATGAATGATACCTTTTAGGGACTTAATTTTGTCAGACAGTTCTTTTATATTTTCAGCTTTGCCTTTCACTATTACTACTTCTAAACAGCGATCATGGTCAAGGTGCACGTGCTGGGTAGAAATGATTTCCTGATAATGGTCATGCTGGATGTCCATTAGCCTATCAGCCAGTTCCCTTTTGTGATGGTCATAGACGTAAGTAATAGTGCCAATCACTTCCTCATTGCTTTCACGCCATTCTTCTTCAACCAGTTTTTCCCTTATAAGGTCACGAATTGCCTCAGAACGATTGGTGTAATGGCGACGTTCGATGTAGCGATCAAATTCTTCTAGTAATTTAGCAGGCATAGAAACTCCAAAACGATAAAGTTCGGCCATATTTTCCTCCTCAGATTGAGCTGTTCGTAAATATTTAATCAGAAATTAAAAACAAAAACTTGTCAAAGTCAAAAGCTTTTGTTATCCGTGCCAGAGCTAGGAGGTGAAATCATGACGGAAAAAGAAAGAATTAAATACCAAATTTTAAGGGCCCTTAAAGCAAAGCCAATGAGTTTTTGGGAGTTAATAAATTATCAAGATGCCCACCTGGTTGCTTTTTTTGAAGCGGTAAAAGAATTACTTGACGAAGGTGTCTTAAAACAAGAAGACAAACTTTTAAAACTGGTAAAAGATGTCGAAATACATCCTCTTGAGGATACCATTTGTCACTGCTGTGGCCTAGGAATTGAAATTAAGGGCTTTTTTCGCGAGGTTTATGAAAAATTTGAAAAAATTTGTGAAGGAAGGCCGCTTCCTACCAGCGATTTTGATCAGGGTTTTATTCGTCCTGTGGACACTATGAAACGGGTGGTTTATCTCTATCAGCGTGGAGACCTTGAAAATGCCGAAATTTTTATCCTAGGTGATGATGACCTCTTCTCTATAGCAGCCGCGCTTACTGGCCTTCCCAAAAAGATAGTGGTAGTGGAAATCGATGAAAGGATAAATAATTTCATTCGCAAATTCTGCGAAGAAGAAAAAATATCTAATATTGAAGTTTATAATTATAACGTTATCGAAGAGCTTGATCCTTCTTTGCGCGGTAAGTTTGATGTTTTCGTGACTGACCCGGTGGAAACCAAAAAAGGTTTAAAACTTTTTGTAGGACGCTGTATTGAGGCCCTGAAAGGGCCTGGTTCGGCTGGTTATATGGGTTTTACCCACCGTGAGGCCTCACTTCGCAAGTGGTTTGATTTTCAAAAGTTTATCCTTTCAGCAGGTCTGGTGATTACCGATATCTTACGCGATTTTACTACCTATCCTGAACGAGAAAATCGCTGGGAGGACTTCTATCGTACTTATGAGATTATGAAGAAAATGGAATTGCCTATGCCCGAAGTTGATTGGTATAAATCCTGTTTTGTCCGTTTTGAAGTTATAGAAGGCCCATCTCTTCCACCTTTTGATAAGCCTAAAAACCTTGAAGAACTTTATTTTGATGAAGAGTCCTGGGCCACACCCCTTCCTTCTTTCATGGAAAAATAAATAAGACAGAGGGCCTGTGGCGAAGAATTGAGTCGTTTACAGGCCCTTCCTATTTATTCAAGTAGTCTTCTTTTATTATGGCCAGGCCTTTTATGTCTTTGTAACGGCGTCCTAGAATTCCTGGCCAAGCGGGCATCTAGGAGTTATTCCTTCAACAATCATCTTGTATAAAATTGTACAGCTCCATAAGAGACAATAATAGCCAAAATTATTCTTAAACCTATCAATATCCACGGGTTGGCTCCAAATATTATGAACAAAGCGGGGTCCTCTATTAAAGCGTGGGCTATCATGAGAAAAGTTCCTATAAATAAAAGCTGTTGAGGATTAAGTTTTTCTTTTTCTTTTAATAATATGCCAGCTCCGTAAGTAATGCCTAAAAATATTCCCGTAAAGATAGAAAAAGACATACTAAAGCTTTTCTTTTTCAAAATAATTTTTTTAATGATGTCCATTACGAAAATAATAACGGTTACCAATATAATAATTTTAACTGCAAGTGCTGAAGCCTTAGTTAAAGATGCTATTATCATATCTCCAAAAGATTGATAATTAGAAAGCTCGATTGTTTTTTTGACGGTATGTCCTTCTATATTTAGGGGAAGAATTCTAATAATAAGAATAGCTAATATTCCTGTCAGTAATCGTAAGATTGTAGAATAGATATGTGATATTCCCAGTTGTTTCATAATGGTGTTTTCAATAGGTAGCGAGTGAGTTATGCCTAAAAAAAGTCCTAGAATAGTCCACTCGTAGGGGGTTAAGCCTAAAGGTGCAGCAAAAGCAATAGCTGCGTAAAGGTTAAATAAAATTCCTGCGGCCACAGAAAGCGATACTTCAGGAGAAAGCCCCATAATAAAGGTAATAGGTTTGAAGATAAAAGATATTTTAGGAAGAATATCAAAATAAATCAGTATATCAGCAAGAATATAGAAAGGAATTATTAGCTTAATTATTAAGAGGGCTGTCTTAAAAGCAGAGTTTACAGAGTCTTTCATTGGCTTGTTTAAATCCTTAAAAGAGCTACCAGTGAAGGGCCTATAAAGTGGACCCAGATAAAAGTAACGAGCCAGGCTACTGAAAGAGTCCAGGCTACAATTATGGTTGGCCAGCGCCAGGAGCCAGTTTCCATTTTAATAACCGGAAGAGTTGCCATGCAAGGAACCATAAGCAGGGAAAAAAGCATAAGGCCTATAGCAGTAACGGTGTTAAAAATAGGGTCTTTTTTTATGTGCTCAATGAGAGAGACCTCGTTTCCTTCAACATCACTTAAGGCGTATATCTGAGAGAGGGTGGCCACCAGGACTTCTTTAGCGGCAAAGGCCGAAGTCAAAGCAATTCCTATTCTCCAGTCAAAACCAAGTGGTTTGAGAATAGGTTCTATTAAGCGTCCAAAATGGCCGGCATAGCTTTTAGAAAGTTTTTCAGCAGCTTCTTCTCGTTTTATTTGTTCTAAAATGATTTTGTTAGGAGCATTGGCCTTTAGCGCTTTGTAATCTTTAGAAAGCTCAGGATTAAGAGGGAAGGTAAAGAGTATCCACATCACAATGGAAATTCCTAAAATAACTGTGCCTGCTTTTCTCACGTAAAGTACTGAACGGTTCCACATTTGCAGTAAGATATTTTTCAAAGTGGGAAAGCGATAAGGGGGCAATTCCATGAGAAAAGGGGAGGGCTGTCCTCTAAAAAATAAAAGTCTAGCTAATACCACGGTTATTAAAGCTACTAAAAGTCCGGTAAGATACATGGCCAGAAGAACCAGGCCCTGGAGATTAAAAATCCAGACCTTTTTGGCTGGGATAAAGGCGGCAATAAGCAAGGTATAAATGGGTAATCTTGCTGAACAGCTCATAAAAGGAGCGGCCAATATGGTCAACAATCTCTGCTGATAATTTTCAATGGTGCGGGTGGCCATAATGCCTGGGATATTGCAGGCAAAAGAAGAAAGCAAGGGTACGAAGGATTTGCCATTTAAACCGAAAGGCTTTAAAAGTCTATCTACTACGAAGGCTGCTCGGGGCATGTAACCGGAATCTTCAAGTAGAGAAATAAGAAAGAAAAGAATCAATATTTGAGGCAAAAATACGAGAACTCCTCCAACGCCAGCAATTATACCATCTACAATTAAACTTTTGAGGAAGCTATCTCCCATGCGAGAGCCAATAAATTCTCCAAGCCAACTAAAAAACTGATTGATAAGATCCATGAAGGGGGCAGACCAGGAAAATACAGCCTGGAAAAGTAGTAACATTATCCCTAAAAAAATGGGGATACCAAATATTCGATGGCAAACTATAGCATCGATACGATCACTTAGTGTTTTTTGTGGATGATACTTGACTACATCTTTAAGAATTTCCTGAATAGTACGGTAACGGTATTCAGCCAACAGGGGTTCAGGTTCTTCTCCGAGATCTTTTCTTATTTTCTGGCGCGCTTTGTCTAATAAAGCTAAAAAATCTTTACCAAGCCCTTTTTCTCGCACCAAAAAATTGATTATATCTTCGTCTCCTTCTATGGCTTTTAAGGCCAGCCAAAAAACTGGATAGTCACTAAGTTCCGGTTTTTCTGAAAGAAAGCGAGTTAATCTTTCAACTTCTTCTTGAAAAGGTTTGGGGAGCGATAAAAATATTTTTGGTTTGGCAGTATCAGGGTTTTCAATAACATCTTTTAAAACTTTTTTTAATTTGTCAAAACCTATTCCTCTGTGGCCAATGGTGGGAATTACCGGCACGCCGATTTTTTTTTCAAGTCTTTTAAAATTTATTTTTAAGCCCTTTTTTTCGGCGTCGTCTATCATGTTTAGTACCAACACTACCGGGACACCTAGTTCAAAAAGCTGCATGGTAAGATAAAGATTCCGTTCAAGGTTTGAGGCATCGATGATATTTACAACCACCGCGGGTTTTTCTTCTACAATTACTCGTCGGGCTACCACTTCTTCTGGAGAATAAGAGGTAAGCGAATAAGTACCAGGGAGGTCTACTACCCTTATAAAATAGCCGTTTAAGCGAAGAAAACCTTCTTTTCTTTCAACGGTAACCCCTGGATAATTTCCTACTTTTTGTTTGGCTCCGGTAAGGGCGTTAAATATAGTAGTTTTTCCAGCGTTAGGGTTTCCGGCAAGAGCTATTTTTATCTCTTCGGACATAAACATTCCTCTCCTAAACTATGTGGTGTTTATAAATTGAACTAGCCAAAGGTAATCCCTTGCAGTTTTTACAATAACACCATGCATTTTATTGCAAACTCTTTTCAATTAACACAAGGAAAGACTACCAGCAAGGTATAATTAAACAAACCCCCTAATCCCCGGTAAAGCATTGGATCCTTGCCCCCAAACCCACCTGGGTTAAGGCAAGGGTTTGTGCGTTAAAGCGAGCTAGTGTTTTATTGGTTTTAAGAGGTGAAGCCCTATAATGATTATGCCTCCGAAGAAAGCTCGTATATTTTTACAAAATCAGTCTCATTAATTTAAAAAAATTCCGTTAATTACGAAAGCTATTTTAAGCAACCTTTATTCCTGTTTAAATGGGAATCAAGGTTAAAGGCTCATGATTCAAATTAATAATTGTTTAGTTACAATTTTGTTACAAAAATAACCACCTTTTTACTTTTGGTTAGTATATAAAATTTTTAGAGCAATTTTTTAATTGTAAGGAGGTGTCCGGTGAGGTTACGACTATTTTTATTGAGTGTATTTTTGGCTGGGGGGATAGTAGTTGCTTGTGCTCCAAAAGGCCAAGCCCCTGTGGAAGGAGGAGTACCGGTAAAACAGGTATCAGGTCATCCTCCCCTTACGGAACAAGAAAAATTGATGCCATGTGCTAGCTGTCATAAAGAGGAAACCCCTGATATCTACGACGAGTGGTTTAACTCTGTCCATGGGCTTGACAACGTCAAATGTTATCAGTGTCACGGTACTTTTGAGAATTTTGAAGTGCGTCCGGAGCCGGCTAGATGTATGCCTTGTCATGCTAAACAGGTACAGACAGCCCCTAAAGACAAATCTTGTACACAGTGCCATCCGGCCCACAAATTTAGTGTACATAAGTAATTTTTAAGGAGGTGTTTTTATGGCCCTTACTAGAAGAGAATTTTTAAAAAGAACGGCCGCTTTAACCGCTGCTTCCTTGGTGGGTATGAAGCTTCCCTTTGTTTTAGACCAGGAAGCACAAGCAGCGGATGCTGATAAATGGGTTCGTGGAGTTTGCCGTTTTTGCGGAGTGGGCTGCCGCGTAGAGCTTGGTCTTAAAAATGGGAAACCCGTAGCCATAAGAGGAGTGCCCCAATCACGTACTAATTTCGGCTTTCTATGTATGAAGGGTATGCTTTTTTATCAAATTATGAATCATCCTGAGCGTCTTAAAAAACCACTTTATCGAGCTAGTAAAAAGGAAAAGTTCCGCGAAATTTCTTGGGAAGAAGCCTTAGATATTGCCGCTGAAAAGTTTGCCCAGGCAGTTAAAAACTATGGGCCTAATTCGGTAGCTTATTATGGCTCTGGTCAGGCCTTGACTGAAGAGACCTATCTTTTTCAGAAAGTCATGCGAGCTGGTCTTCGGACCAATAATGTAGAAGGCAACCCCCGTCTTTGTATGGCCAGTGCCGTAGGCGGCTATCTAACCTCTTTTGGAGCTGATGAGCCCATTGGTTCTTATGCCGACATTGAACAAGCCTTTTGTTTCTTTATCATTGGAAGTAATATGGCTGAGGCCCATCCTGTACTTTTCCGTCGGGTGATGCGCCGCAAACTTGATAATCCCCAAAAAGTTTTCGTTATCAATGCTGACCCGCGTGTATCACCTACCTCTCGTATTGCCGATATCCATCTTCAGTTCAAGCCAGGCACGGACTTGGCTCTTCTAAACGCCATGGCCTATGTAATTGTTGAAGAAAAACTCTATGACGAAAACTTCATTAAAAATTACTGTGTCTTTAGAGTAGGGAAAAACAAGAAAAAAGTCTCATTTGAAGAATACAAAAAATTCTTGGCCGCTTATACCCCTGAACGAGCAGCCGAAATCTGTGGTGGAAATATAACTCCTGAGATTATCCGTTTAGTAGCCCGCAAATTTGCTACTTCTCCCGCCACTATGAGTTTTTGGACTATGGGGCTTAACCAGCGTATCCGCGGGGTTTGGGCCAATAATCTGGTTCATAATCTCCATCTGCTTACTGGCCAACTTTGTCGTCCAGGAGCTGATAGTTTTTCTCTTACCGGCCAGCCTAATGCCTGTGGTGGAGTACGTGAAGGTGGTGGACTATGCCATATCCTTCCTGGGCATCGTCCGGTTAAAGTAGATAAATTGCGCCATCAGGTAGAAGATCTTTGGGGAGTACCACGCGGTAGAATTCCTGCCAAACCCGGCTACCACACTATCGCCATGTTTAAAGCTGTAAACGAAGGTAAAATCAAAGCCATATGGATAAACTGCACCAGTCCGGCTCAGAGCCTACCTGACGTTGACAAGTATCGTAAAGGCATGGCCCGCGAAGATGTTTTTATGGTAGTAACGGATATATTTCCCACCAAGACCACAGAGCTTGCCAATCTGGTATTGCCCACCGCTTTTCACTTTGAAAAGACAGGAGTTTACGGATGTACCGAACGCCGTTCGCAAATCACAGTTAAGACCATTGATCCTCCGGGAGAAGCTAAGCCTGAAGTATGGATTGTGCGTGAATGGGCTTTAAAACTTGCGGAAAAACTAAATGATCCTGTTATCAAAAAGACAGTAGAACCGTTTATAGGTCTTGAGGAAGGTTTTGCCTTACCAAAGGCTATTTGGGACGAATACACCCAGAAGCTTACCGCTGGCCGTGATAATGACCTGCGTGGGGCTACTTATGAAGTACTCATGCAGAGGCCTGACGGTGTGCAGTGGCCTGCTCCTACTAAAGAATGGGCTCTAAAAGGCGGCACTTACAAAAAATTTGTACGCGGCCTTGACCCCTTAGCCGATGAACATGCTGTTGACGAAAAGCCATATCAGTTCTATGGCCCAGCCCATAAAGACCATAAGCTTTGGATTTGGCTAAGGCCTTATAAAGGTGCCGCTGAAGAACCAGACGCTGAGTATCCTTTCTATCTCTCTACCGGGCGTATTATTGATCACTGGCATACCACCAGTATGACTGGTCGCATCAAAGAATTGTTAAGGGCCAATCCATATGCCTTTGTGGAAATTAATCCCAAAGACGCCAAGCGACTGGGTATTAACCCTGGAGATATGGTTCTGGTAGAAACCAGGCGTGGACGAAATATACTTCCAGCCAAAGTTTATGAAGGCCCCATGGAAGGTATGGTTTTTGTTTACTGGCATGATATGTATGAAGAACGTATGATTAACCGGGTTACCAAAGATGCTTTTGACCCGGGTTCAAAAGAACCAGAGTTTAAGATTTGTGCTTGTCGCATCAAAAGGATTTCCGGTCCTAAGCCTTTAAAACCTTATGTGGTAGGACACAAGATGTAAAATAAAGCCCCGCTTTAAGCGGGGCCTTTTAGTTAACGAGGTGCTGAAATGCCTATAGGTGGTTTTGTGGTCCATGTAGTCCCGGGTGAAAAAGATAAAGTTCTTGACTCATTGGCCTCTTTTTCTGGTCTTACTATTTACGGCCACGACGAGAAAGGTCATATTATCATTGTCCTGGACACTAATACCTCGGAAGAGATGGAAAAAATTGTTGATCATATTACTCAGATTGATGGTGTTATAAACTGCGACCTGGCTTACCTTCATGGTGAAGACGAAGTGAAAAAAATAGAAGCTGGTGAATATAAACCCAAAATCCGTTTTAGCCGTGTTAAAAAAGACTCGTAGATCTTTCCTGGCAAGTTTGTTAGCTTTTTTATCTCTTCCCAATGTATCTAAAGGAGGCCTATTGGCCTCGCCGGTTAAGCGCAACCACTTAAGGCCTCCTGGGGCTGTTTCTGAAGACTTATTTGCCGCCAAGTGCGTGCGCTGTGGCCGTTGCGCCGAAATTTGCCCCTATCATTCTATTAGAATTCTTGATATTCGCCAGGGAATTTTTGCAGGTACTCCTATTATCGAAGTGGAAAAGATTCCCTGTTATCTCTGTATGAAGTGCGTAGAGGTCTGTCCTACGGGAACGCTTCTTCCGGTTAAGATGGAAGAAGTACGTATGGGAGTGGCGGTTATTAACAAAAGATATTGTATAACTTGGGTAGGGCAGGCTTTATGTCGCACCTGTTACAATGTCTGTCCCCTGAAAGAGAAAGCAATTAAACTTGATCAGCTAAGGCCGGTTGTTATCGAAGAAAATTGCACAGGCTGTGGTCTCTGTACCCATAGTTGTCCTTTAAATCCTAAAGCTATCAACATCGAACCAATTTACGCCTTTAGAAAGAGATAGAAAATGTCTAAAAATTACAAGCGTTTGAGATTTTTAATCCTTTTTCTGGCCTTTTTAGTTATTTTAGTGAATCCCTTTCTCAATTACTATTTTCAAATAAGTTTTATCCAGGGATGGTATCAATCACTGAGTATAGGTAAACTGTGGTTTGTTTCTCCTCTTGAGGGCTTTGAAAGCATTTTAATTTCCAAAACAATTTATCTTCCTCTTTTAATAGCTCTATTGTGGCCAGTGCTTCTAGCTTCATTTTTAGGTAGGGTTTTCTGTAGTTGGATTTGTCCTATAAGTTTTCTTTCAGAACTTCAAGAACGTCTTTTAAAAGTTTTTAAGTTCAAAAGAAAAAGGGACCTAATAATTTTACCTAGGCGTACTATTTGGTTTACCTTAATTGGTGATGTAATTTTAGCTATGATCCTTGGGGCTCCAATTTTCGTTTTTCTTTCTCCTCCTGGTTTAGTTGGGCGCGAAATAATGATGGCGGTTTTCTTCCACACTCTGGCTATTGAAGGAATAGTAATTCTACTAGTTCTTTTTATGAATTTTTTCACCCGTAGATTTTTTTGTCGATATTTTTGCCCCTTAGGGGGAATGTTAGCCTTTCTCGGAAGTAAGCGTTCTTTAAGAATTATTAGAGATAAAGATTCTTGTAAAGAATGTAGAATGTGTGAAAGGGTGTGTCCCTTGGGGCTTTCACCTTTAAAAGACGAAAGTAAGGATGTTTATTGTTGGAATTGTGGAGATTGTTTGGATGCCTGCCGTTTTAAAGCCTTAAGATTTCATTGGAAACCTAATCTCCCTCAGGATTAAAACGATAGCCAACACCAGGGTGGGTAATTATATATCGAGGGTTTTCGGGGTCTGGTTCTATTTTTTGTCGTAGGCGCTGTATGTGAACGTCTAAGGCTCTACTCCACGGATAAATTTCCTTGCCGGGCCATAACTGGCTTCTTATAAAATCCCGAGTTAGGACTTCATTGGCGTGAGCGGCTAAAATTTTTAAAAGGTCAAATTCTTTTTTGGTAAGTCTTATGGTTTTTCCGTTAATATTTACTTCTCGGCGATTAAAATCTATTTTAAAAATCCCTAGTTCTAGTATTTCCTTTTTCTTATAAATTTTTTTAGCTCGGCGTAAACAGGCTTTTATACGAGCCAAAATTTCTAGATACTCAAAAGGCTTAACTAAATAATCATCAGCACCACTTTCTAGCCCTCTTACTTTGTCAGAAAGGCTATCTCGAGCGGTTAACATTATTATGGGAACATCGCTTTTTTGGCGAATCTTTTGACAGAGCTTGATGCCGTCAATATCAGGAAGGTTTAAGTCAAGTATTATTAAATCAGGATCTTGCTCTACAAGTTCTAGCCCTTTTAAGCCGTTTTCCGCTTCTAAAACCTCAAAGCCGTCAAGTTCTAAGTGTTCCTTTAGAACGTAAATTATGTCGAGATCATCTTCTATGATTAAAATCTTGGCTTTAGGGTGCATTTATTCCCCCTTTTTGGGCAAGGTGAACTTAAAAACACAACCTTGATGGTCAGGTTCTTCCACCCAAATTTTACCACCATGATTTTCTACAATGCCTTTACAAATTGCTAAGCCCAAACCAATACCTTCTCTTTGGTTTTTAGCTACCCGATAAAACTTGTTAAAAACCTTTTCTCTTTCTTCCTTAGGGATACCAGGGCCAAAATCTTCTATTGAAACAATAACTTCATCTTTATTTTCAGAAACAGTTATTATAATCTTTCCTTCAGGAGGTGAAAATTTTATAGCATTTACTAACAAGTTGGAAATTACTTGCTGTATTTTTTCATAATCAAAATAAGTAGTAGTATCTTTTCCTTTTATTTCAATTTTAATATTTTTTTGATTGGCTAAAGGGCTAACTAATAGAATAGCATCTTCAATGACTTCAAAAATGCTATTTTCTTCTTTCATTAATTCTATTTGTCCGCTTTCTATCTTAGAGTAGTCTAAAAGATCTTTTATCATTTTGGCTAGTTTTTCAATGTTCTTTTTTATTATTTCTATTTGTTTTTGGTCAATATTTCCTTTTCTTTCTATAAGGTCAATTGTTCCCTTTATGGCAGTTACCGGAGTTTTGAGTTCATGAGTAATATTTGAAAAGAATTCAGATCTATATTTTTCAGCTTTTTTTAATTCCGAGTAAGCCTGGTATAACTCCTCGGTAGCTTTTTTAACTTCTTCTTCTAATTTCTCTTGATGTTTAACCAGTGTTTCTAACATGCTGTTAAAATATTTACTAAGTATTTGCCATTCATCTTTACTTTTTATATTAACTCTTGTACTTAAATTTCCTTTTTCTATTTCTTTAGTAGCTTTGATAAATTTATTTAGCTGGTTTAAAACAAAAAACTTTAGTAAAAGGTACAATGATAAAAAGATTAATATAGTGATAAAAATTGAAGATAAAATTAGTCCTTTGTAGCTCTTTTTTAATTCAGAAAGGAAGGGCTTGGCTGATAAAGTAATGCTGATACAAGCTGGTGGTTGATAATTTTCTATATCTGAATGGCAATTAGAACAAACTTTTTCAAATTCAAGGGGGGCTGCGTATCTAAAAAGGGGCTTTTTAGGATCATTTTCCAATTTCCAAAATTCTTTAAGTTTTTCTGTCTGGAAGGCTTGTATAGCTTCTTTTTCAAACTCATCGGGAATATGATAAGGAGTATTGGTATTAATAACAGCAACTTTAAAGGTGAATATCATATTTTGGGGCTTGGCAAAAGCTGCCAGTTCTTTGGTGAAATGGGAAGGTGTAATTTTTTCAAAATTTTCGCCATTTTTTATGTATATTCCGCCTTTGCTTGAAATCCATTCTCTGGCAAGCACTACAAATTCATAAATGGCTTTGGCTTCTCGGCGCATTTGTTGAAGATAGAAATTCTTTTGTTCTTTGATGGACCAGAATATAAAAAAAAGCCAGAAGACAAGAATTATTAACACTAAGGCCAAAAGGATTTTTCGGCCAAGCACAGAAATCAAAAAAACCTCCTAATTTAAAGGCAAAAATGTTAACATTTCTGTTACAACTTTAACCCCACATTTACTCTTTTTCCATATACAAAGAAAATAAGTCAAAGTGAAACAAGCGAAAAATAATTTGAAAGGAGCCAAGGCTTTATGAACAAAAGTAGCTTGATTTTAGGGATAATTGTCGGGATAGTAGTTGCTGCCTTTGGTTCTCTAATTGCTGCCTCCAAAATAGTTTCTTCTAATGAGGTGAAATTTTGTGCATCATGTCATCCAATGAAAACTTTTTACGAAACTTGGGAAGCCAGTGTGCATGGTCCTGCTCAAAAAGGCGCTATGAAGGCCAAATGTGCGGATTGTCATCTGCCCCATGATGGTTTTACGAATTATTTGATAACTAAAATGAAGGCGGGATTAAATGATTACCTTGCCAATATGCAGGGCAAAGGAAGTACTCCCCAATATTGGCTTGAGCGCTGGGCCAAACAAGGGGCTGACAAACACGTTTATGAGTCTAGCTGTCGCAAATGCCACCAGGAATTAGTTGCTCCCGGAATCCCACTTAAGGCCTTTAGTGCTCACCGTCAATATGAATTAGGAATGACTAAAGAAACATGTATTTCTTGTCACCGTAATGTAGGCCATGGCAATTTAATGATGGTGATGCAGGAGAAGGCAGCTTCCCAAAAGCTGGCTAAAAATGAAAAATAAAAGTTAAGGAGGATTGTATGAGGGTAGGCAGGGTTTTTAGTATTTGTTTTCTATCCATGTTTTTTGTCTTAGGGCTAAGCCTAGTTCAGGCTCAGGCCCAGAAGCAGTACACTAATCTGGCTGGCAAAAAATTAGTTATTATCAGGGGGTATTCTAAAGAAGCCATTCAATGTATTGAGTGTCACTCTAAAAAAACCCCTGGCATTGTGGCCGACTGGAAGATGAGCCGCATGGCCCATGCCGGTGTCTCCTGTTATGACTGTCACGTAGTGCCTAAAAATTCTCCTATGGCCAGTCAATGTGCCGGTATTAAGGGGACTAACATTTATACCTCTCCCCTGGTTTCACCTAAGACCTGTGCTAAGTGCCACCCTTCAGAAGTGGAACAGTTTGAAAAAAGCGCCCACGCTAAAATGGCCAGTGTACCGGTGGTAGAAAGTAAAAAAATGGCAAAACTTATGTACCATTATGAAGGTGGAATATTTATGGGTGTTCCTGAAGGAGACCCACGTACCACTGCATCCAAACGTACTGGTTGTGCAGATTGTCACGGTGGGAAAATAGAACTTGGTCCTGATAACAAGCCTCTTCCTGGCACCTGGCCTTCTGGTATTGGTCAGCGTTATCCAGATGGTAGTGCCGGCAATTGTGCTGTTTGTCATACTCGTCATAAGTTTAGTATAGCTGAAGCACGTAAGCCTACTGCTTGTGATAAGTGCCACATTGGTCCTGACCATCCGAACGTGGAAACTTATTTAGGTAGCCAGCACGGTAAGCGCTACCACGCAGAAGGAAATAAATGGAAGTGGGATTCTGCTCCTGATGCCTGGGAGCCTGGTGATTACTCCGCTCCAACCTGTGCTACTTGTCACATGAGTGGAATTGGTGAACTGGCTACTACCCATAACGTGGCTGAACGTCTGAAATGGCGCCTTTACTCTCCTATTAGTGATATCCGTAAGGGTGCTCGTGGTGACGGTATGAAAGGCCGTGAAAATATGAAGAAAGTTTGTATCAACTGTCACTCTCCTCTTCACACCGAATCTTTCTTCAAAAACCTTGATGATGCCGTGGCGCTTTACAACACCTATGCCAAGAATGTTCAAAAGATGTTGGCTGACCTCAAATCTAAAAATCTGTTAAAAGATGACCCTTGGAAAGATCCCGTGCAGGAGCTCTGGTATTACCTCTGGCATCACACCGGACGCCGCGCTCGTATGGGTTATGCCATGGGTGGGCCAGACTGGTCACACTGGCATGGTTTCTTCCAGATCTTCCAGTTGTATAAAGACATTGAAGATCTGTATAACTACCGGATTAAGCACGGAAAGATTGAAGAACTTAGCCCGGTCATGTCCACAGGTCCGTATTAATAGCTGTTACGGAGGCGTTTCAAAAGGGGTGGCCAAGCCACCCCTTTTTTATTGGTTATCATTTCGTTATGAGATAGCTTAAACTATAGGATATTCTTTTGTTTCTTGAATCCTTTTTTCGTGAACGTTTACGATATCTATTTTGAGTAAATCTTCAGTAACGTGAAGTACGTTAAAAGAAGGGTAAGAATAACCTTTGAGACGGCGCGATGTAGCTGTACCTGCGGTTATGTAAAAGGTCTTTTCTAACTGCCATATCCAGGGATAATGTTTATGGCCAGATAAAACACAATTTATTCCTTCCTCAACGCAAATTTTTAGTACATCGCCGGCATCAACGGGTATATTTCTCTCCCGTCCAGTGTAAGGAATAGGTATTAAATGATGATGTAAACACATTATTTTAAATTTACTTGAACCTCCAAGTTTTTCTCTAATCAAGTGATAGTTTTCTCTGCCCACATGACCGTCATCAATATCTGGTTCAGTTGAATCTATACCCAGAAGTACTACCTTTTCGTTCTCAAAATATGGGAAACGGCTACCAAAAAATTCTTCAAACACTTGATAGCCTTCATTTCTGGCGTCATGATTCCCAGGTACAACAAAAGTGGTAAATTTTATTTTCTGCAAAAAATAGTGGGCCAGTTCATACTCATACAAGTAACCATCATCAGTTAAGTCCCCAGTTACTACTACATAGTTTGGTTTAAGATCTTCTAACAAGTCAATAAGATTTTCTCCCCAAGGTTTCATATAGTTATAGCCACTTACGTGTAAGTCTGAAATGTGGGCCAATTTAAACATGGTAATCCTCCGCTTTTTTTGAGGAAAATAATGAATATATTTTACACGAAGATGACTTCTTAATAGCAACTTTGTGACATTAAATCTCAAGATTTCTAGTAATGGAATCACTAAATAGGCGATAGTTGAGTCATTACGAGCGAAGCGAAGCAATCCTTGTCCCGAGCGCAGCGAAGGGATTTCTAAGACTGCTTCGGCCTCTAACGAGTCCTCGCAGTGACAGCGTAAGGTTACTTTGCTTTAGCGATTATGTCAGCGGCGATACTTTGTCGTGTAAAAATACTCGGATTAATAGTAGAAATAAATTTTAATTTTTTGAGCTCCGAAAATCTCTTAACCAGCTCTCCCCTTAACAAAATCTTTGTTTCTTATAGTCAGAATTTTCGTAAAATGTCTTATCTTGGCTTAAAAACTTGCAAGCCTTTTATGTAGGACTTATAACTTTTCCAGTAGATCTTCTAATGTGCGTTTTATAAAACGTAGGCCGTAAAGCTCTTCATTACTCAAGGGTTTTTGGTAGTCAATTACCATTAAAATAGCTGGCAATTTATGAAAGGCCACAGGTAGATAAACACGGCCATCGTAAGCTACAATTTCATTGCTCATAAGAAAACGTTTAAAAGACCCCTCTTTTATTTCTTTTTCACCTTGCGAATCCATCTGGAAAAATCTTTCTCCTTCACGATATATCAGTTGACCCTCAGCAGAAAGTTCTTCACAAAGGCTTGTTAAAAACTTTTGGGCTAGATTTAGGGCCTCTTCAGGTAAATAAGGGCCAACTTTTACGTCAGACAAAGAAGGTTTGGCCGAGATTTCTATTTTTAGTTGACTTAGAATTGGGTCTGGCAAATGGCCAGCGTTTTTAGAAAAATTTTTGATAACTTCGTCAACTTCGTCCAGAGAGTGAAAGAGGTTCTCCCAGCCAAGAGGCCCTTTTTCCGCTACGATGCCTGCGGCCATAAGATCAGCGTAAAGGCAAAGGTGTTCAAGCCTTTTTGGACGAATAAAAACTTCTCGTCCTTCCAAATTATTCAAAATAAACTCGGGGAAATTCCATTGCTTGGCCAGTTTTTCTCCCACCACGTAAAAGGCTTCTTTTCTCTGGCGCGGGGGTAAGCTTTTTATCTTTTCATAGTATTCCGGGCTATATAGGAGCAAAATCAATCGTCCCAGGCGTTTTAAAAGAGTAGCTAGATAAGCTTCTTCGGCGTTTAAGTTCTTTTTTAGCGCTGCTTTTCCGGCAAAATGCGCCGCTAATATGGATATGGCCAATTCTCTACTTAGTTCCTTGTTTTTAAGGTCTTCTTTGGAAAAATGAGGACCTTTAGCCAGGCTCTTTAAATTTTCATAGCCAAGAAGAGATATCACTCTCGAAATAGTCTTCATGGGGAGGCCCATGGGATTGTAAAAGACCGAGTTTCCCGTACGCAAAAGCTGACAACAAAGCCCAGGGTCAAGAAGCACAATTCTTACCATGCGTTCTGTGGTCGGATAGTATTCAAGCCTGAGCCTCTCAAGGGCAAGTGCCGTTTCCTCAAATGAAGGAAGATTGGCTGTGCGCTTGTATTTGTTTATTAAACGTAAAGTTTCGGCTTTCATCTATATTCCTATCGGCATGTTTCTGCCCAATACTCAAGGCCTTTCCAAAAAAATTCAAAATCTTTGGCCTTGAGAATCAAAGGCAAAAATTTGCGTTTGTAAGGCATGGATTTCAAAAATTTGGGAGCAAATGTTTTTAGTATTCGTAATCGTTCTTCTTGAGAACGATACTCTGATAGATAAAAGTCAAGTTTTCGCAAAAGAGAGAGACGACCATAAAAGTTAAGTTCAAATTCCTGCGCTAGTTTCCATTCGGCAAAAATCCAGGTTCGGGTCAGGGCGGCGCGGCCGATGAGAACTCCCTGGGCCTTGGTTTCGCCAAAAAATATCCCCAGGTCTTTCAGGCAAGTTATATCCCCACTTCCGTAAACTTGGGCCTTCCCCTTAGCCAGAATAGCAAGGTCTTTTATTCTTTCCCAGCGGGCCTTACCGCTAAAACCCTGTTTGGCCGTGCGAGGGTGAAGGACAAGTATATCCACACCTGCCTTAAGAAGGGTCTCAGCTATCTTTTCAAGCTGGTCTTCTTTTAGGCCAAGTCTAAACTTAACGGAGAAATCTACACCAAATCCGTGGCTTATTTCGGAAAGAGTGCGGGCAAGGCGAAATAGTCTGGGTAGGTCTCCTAGAAGAGCGGCTCCTCCTCCGGTTTTTAGGACTTTGGGGGCCGGGCAACCGGCGTTTAAATCAAGGCCATCAGGCCTAATTTTGGTTAAAACCAGTTCTGCTGCTTTGGCTAGCTTCTTTTCATCGTAGCCGTGGAGCTGGAAACGAATTGGCCGCTCAGCTGCTGAAACATAACTGTTCGGTAAATCAAGGCCTTTGGCCAAAAGGGCGTCCGCACTGACAAGCTCCGTCCAGGTAAGGTTAGCACCGAGTTCGCGGGAAAGCCTCCTAAAGGCGCTTTCGGTAAAACCAGCCAGAGGGGCTAGGGCAACTATGCGCTTGCTCATAAAACCCTGCCCCTCTTGGCCTATTCTTCTATTTTTTCAACCCTTACGGCCTTTCCTTCGCGCCGTGGAATCTGCCCCTCAGGAAGAAGGATCACCTGGGCCCTAAATCCTAAGTAATTGTAGATTTCCTCTTCCAGGCGTTTTTTAAGGGTTTCATCAAGGGTGCGGCTTTCCACGAGAATTTCTATGAAATCTTTGCCTTCTTTTTTACCAATTCTTATCAAATAGTCGGGAAGGGTTTCCGGATGGGCCATGATGATCTCTTCAATCTGACGAGGATAGAAGTTAACCCCTTTGACTTTTAGCATATCATCAGTGCGGCCCTTAATGCGGGCAAGCCGCAACATGGTGCGCCCACAGGCACAGCGCCCTCTTGAGACTACTCTGGTAATATCCCTGGTGCGATAGCGTATCAGGGGAAGGCCTTCACGGGTTAAAGTGGTTATTACCAGTTCGCCTTCTTCGCCATCTGGTAACAGTTCACCGGTTTCAGGGTCAACAATTTCCACGATGTAATGGTCTTCCCAAACGTGAATGCCTGCTTTGGCAATACAATCAATACCTAACCCTACGCCTCCGGTTTCTGTCATGCCGATTATATCAAAGGTCTCTATGCCCATTTCTTCTTCTATGAATTTACGGGTCTCGTTACTCCAGACCTCGGCCCCAAAAATGCCCACTCTGAGTTTGCTTTTTTTAAAGTCAAACCCTTCGGCCTTGGCCACTTCAATAAGGCGTAAAGGATAGGAAGAAATAGCCGCTATGGCGGTAGTGCCGAAGTCTTTGATAAACTTAAGTTGCATAAGAGTTCGCCCTGGGCCTATGGGTACTACAAAGCAGCCAATTCTTTCGGCTCCATAATGGAAACCAAAACCGCCGTTAAAAAGGCCAAAACCAGGGGTTATCTGAAAAACGTCCTTGTGGGTAAGGGTGGCTGCCGAAAGACAGCGAGCCATAATCTCAGCCCATTGTTCCACGTCTGAACGGGTGTAAGGATTGATAACCGGAGTACCGGTTGTGCCTGAAGACATGTGAAAGCGCACGAAGTCTTCTTTGGGGGCGCAGGCTAGTTTAAAGGGATAAGCCTCTCTTAGTTCGTCTTTAGTAATAAAGGGGAGATTTCTGAGATCAGCGAGGGTTTTTATGTCTTCAGGGGAAAAATCTCCAAATCTCTGGAAATAGGTTTGATTATTTTCCTGAATATGTCTTAGGGTAGCTCTAAGTCTTTTAAGTTGAAGTTTTTCCAGTTCTTCGCGGGGTAAAGTTTCAAGCCTTGGTTGATACATATTTCCTCCTAAGAAGATATTTCTCTGGCACGAGCTACAGCGCGTTTGAAACCTTCACGGGCCCTTTCAATATAAACCTCGTCAATACAAAAGGCCAGGCGAATATGCCCTGGACCACCAAAACCACGGCCAGGAACCGCAAGAATGAGTTCTTCTTGAAGAAGTTTACAAAACTCTACGTCATCAATAGGTGTTTTGGGAAACACGTAAAAAGTGCCTTTGGGTTTTACGAATTCAAGCCCTGCTTCTTCGAGTACCTCACAGAAAAGGTCTCTTCTCCTTTCGTAGATGGCGATGTCAACTACTTCTTCAGCACACTTAGCGGCCAGACGCTGGGCCATGGCCGGAGCGTTAACAAAACCAAGGATGCGGTTAGCTAGAATAAAGGCCCCCATGAGTTCATCGCGGTTTTGGGCCTCAGGATGCAAGGCCAGAAAACCTATGCGTTCACCAGGTAAAGATAACTCTTTAGAAAAACTAGAAACCACAAGGCTTTGGTCGTAGTAAGGGAAAATAGGGGGTGTTTCCCGACCATCAAACACGATATGGCGGTAGGGTTCATCAGAGATAAGAAGGATAGGATGGCCAATTTCTGAAGACTTCTTTTTCAATAAATCAGCCAGGCCTTTTATTTCGTCAAGTTCATATAGCTGGCCAGTGGGGTTATTGGGAGAGTTGATAAGAATAGCCTTAGTTTTTGGAGTGATAGCTTCTTCTATCTGGGCGAGATCCAGAGAAAAATCGGGTTTGGTAGAAATTGTTTTAGGTACACCGCCGTGATTTTCTATGTAAAATTTATATTCTACAAAAAAAGGTGAGGGGAAAATAACTTCATCTCCCAGGTCCAAAATGGCCTTAAAAATAACATTTAAGGCCCCGGCGGCTCCACAGGTCATAACCACACATTCCATGGGCACGGCGTATCTTTGCTCTTTGGAGACCTTTATGGCCATGGCTTCACGGGCAAAAGGAAAGCCAGCGTTTGGCATATAAGCATGAAGAGAAGGAGCATCTTCTTCAATTATTTCTTCAAGGGCTTTATTAACGGCCGGGGGCGGAGGCACATCTGGGTTTCCGAGGCTGAAATCACATACCCGTTCAGGGCCGAACTTGGCCTTAAGTTTAGCTCCTTCCTCAAACATCTTTCTTATCCAGGACGCGCCAGCTAGATACTCTTTTATTTGGTTAGATAACATTTGAACCTCCTTGTACTTTTTTGTTTTTAAACCTTTTCTAAAATGAGCCGTCAAGGTTATTATAAGACCATGGAAAACAAAGAAGGCAATGTCAAATTTAAGCTTTTTGGTATTTTAAGGCTTAATTACCGGCCGAGCGAGGGAGAAGTTCCTGTAAAGGGGTCTATAACTTTAACCCAGCTTCTAAAAGAATTAGCCGATAGATACCCGGGAATTCAGGAAAAACTCCTTGAAGATGAAAAGCTTCGCCCGGGAGTAGTTCTTCTGGTTAATGGGAAAAACGTCTTGCATTTAGAAGAACTGGCTACCCAAATAAAACCCGGCGATACCGTAGTTATTTTTCCCCCAGGAGCTGGAGGATGAACATCTTTGATCGCCAGAAGGCCATTTTTTCTCCCGAAGATATGGCTCGTCTCAGAGCTTCTACCGTTATGATTGCCGGGGTTGGGGGCCTGGGTACAGTGGTGGCCGAGGGTTTAGTACGCCTGGGTATTGGTGGGCTTATTTTGGTTGATGATGACCGCGTTTCGCCTACGGATTTGAACCGTCAGGTGCTCTACACGGCAAAAGATATTGGAGAATTCAAAGCTAAAATGGCCAGAGAGCGCCTTTTGGCTATCAGAGATGATGTTTGGATAGAGGCCTGGGTACAGCGTATTGAAAAAAAATTTGACATACCTAATAAAGTAGCCGGGGTTGTGGATGCCTTGGACAACTGGGAGAGCCGTTTTATTCTGGCTGATATGTGTGAGGCCAAGAGGAAATTTCTGGTTCACGCTGGCCTTTCAGGGGCCTTTGGGCAAGTAACTAGCTTTCTTCCAGGCAGCTCCCCTAAATTTAAAGACGTATTTGCCGGAGCGGCTCCAGAGGAACCCGCGGCCTTTTTTTCTATTTGTGCGGTGCTTGGTGGTATCCAGGCCTTTGAAGTGGTAAAAATCATTTGTGGCCGCGAAGATAATCTAGTGGGAAAACTTTTGCTGGTTGACCTTTTAACCTATCACTTTGAGGTAATACCGCTGGCCAGATAAAAGGCCTCTTTTATACCCTCTATACCCATTTGCACGGCAATAACCGCGAGAATTAAGCCCATAAGCCGGGTAATGACGCCGATCTTGGTTTTCCCAAGTTTTGAAGAGATAGTTTCTCCATAAACAAAACAGAAATAAGTGAGCAAGCATACAAAGCCAAAAACGGCTTCTATGATTATCAGTTCGTAAATGTTTGCCCTTTGGGCGGCAAAGGACATGGCCGTGGCAATAGTGCCTGGCCCGGTAAGAATGGGAGTGGCTAAAGGGGTAATAGCAATAGAGTCAGGATCGGCTTCTTCGTGTTCTTCTTCGCCTGGATGATGCTGGCGTGAAGTTTTTCCGCGCAAAAGATTATAAGCTATCAAAAAAACCAGGATGCCTCCGGCAATTCTAAAGGCGGGGAGTGTAATTCCAAAAAAGTGAAAGATAAAGTTACCTGCCCAGATAAACAAAGAACCGATTACAAAGGCCCAGAAGGTGGCCTTTTGGGCTACTTTCATTCTGACTTTTTCGTTAAATTCTTCTACCAGGCTAACAAATATGGGTACATTGCCAATGGGATTCATAATGGCCAAAAAAGCACCTAGGAGATGTAAAATAAAAGCTAACATATTTGCAATTTATGGATTTAGGGTTTTAAAATTAGTTTTTAACAAAACAATTTTTTAAAGGGGTGTCAATATGATAGTTATTTTGAAGCCGGATATAGATCCTGCTGGTCCTGAAGTTCAGCGTATTTTGGAGACTCTTCATTATTATCAGGGTATAACCACGCGCATTTCAGGTGTTACCGGAGAGGAGCGCAAAGTTATAGAAATTTATGTAATTGGGGATACTTCTAAAATTCCTGACGAAGAAATTGCCCATTTACCTGGAGTAGAAAAAGTAGTGAGAGTTTCCAGGAAATATCGCTTGATAGGCCGCCATACGATGGACCAAGAGGGAATCGGTTTTAAATACAATGGGCTTTATTTCAGCCAGGATACCTTTCATATTTTTGCCGGGCTCTGTGCGGTGGACACCCCTGAGCATGTGGAAATGATGTTTGCCGCTATGAAGGAAGTAGGCCTTGAAACGGCCCGCATGGGAGTTTATAAGCCTCGCACCAATCCTTATTCCTTCCAGGGCCACGGGCGTAAATGTCTTCCCTGGCTCTTTGAGTTAGCCGGTAAATACGGAATTCGTTGTATTGCTATGGAGGTATGTAAGGAATCTCACATAGACGAAATCTTTGAAGAATGGGAAAGAGCAGGGCGTCCCACTGGTATTATGCTTCAGATTGGTACCCGTAATGCCCAGAATTTTGAGTTGCTGAAAGCCGTAGGCAGCCAGACTGAATTCCCGGTCCTTTACAAAAGGGGTATGGGAATCACCATTGAAGAAAGTCTTAACGCCTGCGAATACATTGCCAGCGAAGGCAACCGAAACATTATATTCTGTTTGCGAGGAGTAAAAACCAATCTTGGAGATCCTCATCGTAACCTGGTAGATTTCGCTCATGTGCCAGTAATAAAGAGTCAAACACGATTGCCTGTTTGTGTTGATCCTACTCACTCTGTTGGAAGACGGTACTTTGGCCCGGATGGTATTCAGGAAATCTTTCACGCGGCGGCTCAAGGAGTAATAGCCGGGGCCAATATGATTCTTGTGGAATTCCATCCTCGTCCGGAAAAGGCCCTATGTGATGGTCCACAGGCCTTGACCCTTGAAGAACTTCCTCATTTTATTGAAGACATGAACATCGTCCGTGAGGCATATTTGCAAAGAAAAGATTTGGCTAATCGTTATGCTTTACAAAACATGGCGCCTAAAGTAGCCAGTTTATAGGAGAAGAAATGAAAAAACGTCTTCATTACATACAACACGTACCTTTTGAAACGCCAGGGGTAATCCTTGATTGGGCCCATAGTCGGAGTTTTGAAATAACTCACACTAAAGTTTTCTTAGATGAACCTTTCCCTTCGGCCCTTGATTTTGACTTCCTGGTTCTCATGGGCGGGCCCATGAGTGTGCACGATGAAGACCAATTTCAATGGCTCTCAGAAGAGAAAGCCTTTTTACGCAACATTATTGGTGAAGATGAAGAAAGAATAAAAATTCTTGGCATTTGCTTGGGAGCCCAACTCCTGGCCGAGGCCTTAGGGGCTGAAGTTTATCCCAATCACTACAAGGAGATTGGCTGGTTTCCAGTAGAGCTTACTCCGGAAGCAAAGGGGCTCAGGCTTTTTAGGGATTGGCCGCATTCTCTTGAAGTTTTTCACTGGCATGGAGAGACTTTTTCTCTACCGCCAGAAGCCATTCACTTGGCCCGCTCTGAGGCCTGTGAAAATCAGGCCTTTCTTTACGAAGATCGCATTTTGGCCTTACAGTTTCATCTGGAAGTAACCCCTGATCTAGTAGCTGGACTTTTAGAAAATAGTGCCGAAGACCTCGAACCCGGGGGACCTTATGTCCAGGACCCTGACACCATAAAAGGCCAGCCAGAACTTTATGAATTTTGCCACGAGTTGCTTTTTAAGCTTTTAGACCGTTTTATTCGTCTCTAGATAGCTTCTCCGCCAGGGCCAGGAATTTTTCAGGTGATAATTCTTCGGCCCTGGCGTTTGAAGAAACATTTATTTCTTCTAACAGGTTTCGGGCTTCTTCTTTGCTCAAACCAAGGGCCTTTAAATTAGTCACGAGTTTTTTGCGACGGCTTGCAAAAGAGGCTTTAAGGACTTTAAGCAATTCTTTTTCATTGGGCAGAGAATTATTTATAAATTTGATTTTTATAAGGCTTGAACGCACTTCGGGAGGGGGGTAAAAGCACCCTGGCGAAAGTTCCATTAGTTTTTTCACTTTGGCGGTTAGAGCCAGAAGGACGCTCAGCGGGCCGTAGTCCTTGGTGCCTGGCCTGGCCATAAGCCTTTCAGCCACTTCTTTCTGGAACATGAAAACACAGAAGTCAATATCTTTTCTTTCCTGAATCAGATTCCACAAGAGGCGGCTGGAAAGATAGTACGGCAGGTTGCCAAAAATAATAAGTTTTTCGCCTATCTCTTCGGCTAGAGCCTGATAGTCAAGTTTTAAAATATCGCCGTGTCTTATTTCCACATTTGGCGGTAGAAATCGTTCTTTTTCAAGGATTTCTATAAGATTTTGGTCAAGCTCAAAGCCTATTACCCTTTTGGCTACTTTTGCGAGAGCGTAGGTAAGGGTGCCAAGGCCAACGCCCAGTTCAACTACAGTTTTCCCCGAAGGCAATTCGCTCAGGGAGACAATTTTTTCGGCTATTTTAGGGTCAGCCAGGAAATTTTGCCCCAGGCTTTTTTTGGCCTTTAGTTCGTAGCGCCTTAAAAGCTCTCTGGCCAAGGGGATTTTAGAGGGAGAGTTTTTTAAAGTTGGCTCGGGCATAGACGTCAAGGTCAAGGGAGGCAAATTCTCCCCGTAAGTATTTATGATAACCACAAACTGCTATCATAGCCGCGTTATCCGTGCAAAACTCAGGGCTTGGCAGGTAAAGTTTAAAATTCCTTTTCTGGGCTTCGTGTTTGAGGGTCTCCCGCAAGCGTTTGTTGGCGGCTACTCCGCCGGCAAGCACTAAATGCTGGCAATTGGTAGCTAAAAGAGCCGCTACGGCCTTTTCTTTAAGCACTTCTACCACAGCCTTTTCAAAGGCGGCACAGAGGTCATGTATAGGAACGCTTAAACCCTTAAGTTTTAAGTCATTTACGTAATTTACTACGGCGGTCTTAAGCCCTGAAAAACTGAAGTCAAAACCTGGCTTATCAAGCATGGGGCGGGGCAGGGGAATTAGGTCAGGGTTTCCTTCTTCAGCCAGGCGGCTTATGATACGCCCGCCAGGATATCCGAGGCCTAGAAGCTTGGCTACTTTGTCAAAGGCCTCACCCGCAGCGTCGTCTCGTGTTTGCCCAAGAAGATAAAACTCAAGATAGTCCTTAACCCAGAAAAGGGCCGTGTGCCCTCCTGAAACCACCAGGGCCACAAAAGGAAAAGGCGGTTTTTCTTTTTCAAGAAATACGGCCAGTATGTGGGCGTTTATGTGGTCACAGGCTATTAGCGGGATTTTTCGACCATAAGCCAGGGCCTTGGCAAAAGAGACCCCTATCACCAGAGAACCAATTAGCCCCGGGCCGTTTGTTACACAAACGGCGTCTATTTCTTCAAGGCCAAGATTGGCCCTTTCCAGGGCCTCTTGCGTGAGGGGTAGAATGACTTCCATATGTTTACGCGAGGCAAGTTCAGGAACAATACCACCGTAGCGGCGATGGAGTTCTTCCTGCGAGGCCACCAGATTGGTAAGAATCTTTTCGCCGTCTTTTAAAATGGCACAGGCTGTTTCGTCACATGAAGTTTCAATAGCCAGTATTTTCATTAGACCTTTGATATTAATCCAAGTTTTTTACATGACAAATAATAATGGAGGAGCTAGGCCTTATCTTCATTTAAGAGTATTTCTAGACAAATCAAGCTTTTTAAGGTAAAAAAGTCTTTACTGTATGAAGGTCAATCTGATGAAAGATAAAGCTGTAAAAAGCTAGATGGATGATAAGCCATATCAAAAAAGGCACTTTGAAAGAAATTTCTGGCTGTGGGGCGTTTTGTTCCCAGGTTTTTCCCCCACGAAAAATATTTATGAAGTTCATCATAACATAACATTCAACGGTAAAAGGTAGAAATCCGAGAAATCCTAAAACAGGCATCTCAAAAAGCTTCACTTCTCCTACAAATGGTACGGTATAAACCCACTTGCTTACGGCCCAAAAGTTCCAGAATTCCCAGAGAAAACCACAAATTAGACCCGAAAGCAGTAAAGAGTAAAATTTTTGAAAGGACCCTTTTTCCCACTCTCGTAAAAGAGAGGGTGCTCCTAAAGCATGATTTATAGGTTCAAGCAAGAAAATAAAACTTCCCCAAACTAGAGGAAAAAAGTAAAGTGGGTAGGCTACGGGCAATATCAGGAAAAGGATACCCAAAAGCATGAACCAGGGATAAGCTAACCTTGCGTCTTTTAAGGGCGGAACTTTTCCTTTTTTTATTAGTCCATAGGCGAGAATAAGTTCATAGGTTTCAAAAAGTCCAGGCAAAACTGTGCCGTAGCAGATGAAATAACCCAACCAGCGCCAGGAAATTTCAGGAATAATGTTTATATAATGCCAGTTTTTTAAATAAAGGTTAAACCATTCAAAAATTAGCCAAATAAAGACAGACCAGGGAATTAAGGCTAGAAATTCACGAGTACGATCAATAATCAGGGAACTTCCGGTTTTTCTTTTAATCAGCCAGTCCACAAAAAAGATATAAGGCCACCAGGCAAAGGCATAGAACCAAACACCTACAAATTGGTTGCCACTAAAAAGCAATACTTCACTAATTATCAGCAAAAGACATGCAAATATTCCGTAAAAGCGAACAAACGACATAAGCAGATAAATCCTAGAGACCTTTACAAAATTCGAAAAACTGAGAGTAGATAGCCATGGCGCCAGGTGCCCCGCGAGATTGCTTCGTCACTTCGTGGCTCGCAAGATGGCTCGCAAGACGAGATAGAGGGGCGTGCCTCGCAATGACTGCCCCGTAGCCACTGCGATCCCTTACTATTTGTCACTGCGAGGAGCCGTAGTGAGATCCCTTCGCTGGCGCTCTGGATAGGCGAAGCAGTCCCTTCCAGCATCGGCCATCTACCACCGGCCATCTACCATTTAGTCACTGCGAGTCCTTTCCCGCTTGTCACTGTGAGCGAAGCGAAGCAGTCTCTAAATATAGCATTTGCAAAGGTCTCATCTTAGTTTTTCAAACTCTTTGTTTATTTCGATAATACGTTCTGTTTTTTTCTTCAAGGTTTTAATCTAAATTCCCGTTTAAGCGAGAATCTAGATTTTTGAAAATGGCTATTTCCTAGGGAGACAAACCCGAACATACCTCTCCTTATATCCTGAAACCCATAAACGCTTTAACGCCTAGGCATATATGCAGAAAAACTAGGGACAGGCAAAAATTTATTCGTCCTGGTTGAATTTGGCCAAGTGATAAAAAGGGGGTTGACAGGGATATTGTTTGTCGTTATTTTAACCTGCGCTGGATGGGTCGGTAACTCAGTTGGTAGAGTATCGGCCTTTTAAGCCGAGAGTCGCAGGTTCGAGTCCTGCCCGACCCACCAGTGATTTTTAAAATTAAATACGGTGTCCCCGTCGTCTAGCCAGGTCCAGGACACCGGCCTTTCACGCCGGCAACAGGGGTTCAAATCCCCTCGGGGACGCCAAATTTTCCTTCCTTAACTATGACCATCCAGATTCTAGCTTCAGAAAGCCTCGGTGTAAGGTCAATGGCCACTTTGGTGCGCACTCAAGATGTCTCTATTCTGATTGATCCCGGTGCAGCCCTTGGTCCTAAAAGATACGGACTTCCTCCTGACAAACTGGAATGGGAAAGACTTCATACCATTAAGGCCGAAATTAAAGAAAAAATAAAAGAGGCCGATGTTATAATCATCACTCATTACCATTATGACCACTATGACCCTGAGTGGGCAGGCTTATTTAAAGGTAAACGTTTGTTAATAAAAGATCCTGAGAAAAACATTAATCGTAATCAGGCGAAAAGGGCCAAAGAATTTATTAAAAGGCTTTCTTCAGCAGGTTGCTTTTTTGAAGTAGCTGAAGAAAAAGAACTATGGCTTGGAACTACGAAAGTAGCTATCTCAGGTCCACTTAACCATGGCCCTGATAAACGTTTTGGGGCGGTGGTGGCTGTTTATATAAAATCGCCAACAGGAAGTTTTCTACATTCTTCAGATGTTTCTGGGCCTGTCCAAAAAGAGGCCCTTTCCTTTTTTTATAAGACATCACCTGAGGTTCTCTTTATTGACGGTCCGGCTACTTATCTTGGTCCACGGTTTGGCCTTCAAGAGTGTAAATTAGCTCGTCAAAACCTGATTTCCTTGGTAAGAGATCTGCGGCCCACACATTTGATAATGGACCACCATCTTGTGCGAGACCTTAACTGGAAGGACTGGGCCAAAGAGATTTATGATGCAGGGAAATGTACAGGAACAAAAGTAATATGTGGGGCAAAATTTATGAATAAACCGGTTTTACTTCTTGAAGCCGAACGAAAACATCGCTATAAAACGCTTAAAAATAAAATTTTAAACTTTGAAACCAGTTAAAGGGAGGAAGTCTCTATGAGCATGTCTAATTTTCTTTTTACTTCTGAGTCAGTAACCGAAGGCCACCCTGACAAAGTGGCTGACCAGATCTCAGACGCCATTTTGGACGCCATTATTGAAAGGGATCCTTATGCCCGTGTGGCGTGTGAAACTATGGTCAACACCGGCATGATTCTCATCGCCGGTGAGATAACTACTGAGGCCAGAGTAGATTACGCCAAAATTGCTCGTGGTGTAGTCAAAGAGATCGGCTATAACCACTCAGACCTTGGTTTTGACTGGCAGACCTGCGCTGTTCTTACCAGTGTTGACCGCCAGAGTCCAGATATTGCCATGGGCGTTGAAAGAGGTGAAGAAATAGGCGCCGGGGACCAGGGGCTTATGTTTGGTTACGCCTGTGACGAAACCCCTGATTACATGCCTATGCCCATCTGGTACGCCCATCGCTTGGCCATGCGGCTTGCCGAAGTGAGAAAGAAAGGAGTTCTTCCCTTCCTGCGCCCTGACGGGAAGACCCAGGTAACAGTGGCTTATGAAGACCGCCGTCCTAAAACCATACACACTGTGGTAGTGGCGGCCCAGCATGAGCCCTGGGTGGAATACAAAGAACTGCGCGAAGCTATTATTGAAGAAGTCATCAAAAAGGTTATTGCCCCGGAATTTCTCACTGACGAAACAAAGTTTCTCGTAAATACCACCGGCCGTTTTGTTATTGGAGGTCCTCTGGCTGACTGCGGTATGACCGGGCGAAAGATAATTGTTGATACTTACGGTGGCCGGGGGCATCACGGGGGTGGCGCTTTTTCAGGCAAGGACCCAACCAAGGTTGATCGCACACCTTCTTATTACGCCCGTTATGTGGCCAAAAATATGGTAGCTGCAGGTGTGGCCAGAGAACTTGAGGTGCAAGTGGCTTATGCTATCGGTGTTCCTGAACCTTTGGCCATCAATGTTAATACCTATGGGACTAACAATATCCCTGTGGAACGAATTGTAGAGATTATCAAGGAGCTTTTTGATTTTAGGCCACGCCACATGATTGAATACCTTGATATGCGCCGGCCTATTTTTCGTAAGACAGCGGCTTACGGTCATTTTGGGCGTCCTGAGCCTGAATTTACTTGGGAACGTCTTGATATGGTGGAAAAAATAAAAGAGCTAGCAGGGCTATAAGGAGGCTTGAGAATGAATTATCACGTGAAGGATCTTGACCTCGCGGACAAAGGAAAGCTAAGAATTGAATGGGCTGGCCGGGAAATGCCAGTCTTAAAACAGATAAAAGAGCGTTTTGAAAGAGAAAAGCCTCTCAAAGGGATCAGGCTTGGAGCCTGCCTCCACGTGACTACCGAGACAGCTAATCTAATGGATGTGCTTAAAGCCGGTGGAGCGGAAGTGGCCCTTTGTGCCTCAAACCCCCTTTCTACTCAGGACGACGTAGCTGCTGCTCTGGTTAAACATTATGAGATCCCGGTTTTTGCCATCCGTGGCGAAGACAGAGACACTTACTACCAACACATTAAAGCTGTGCTTGATATGAACCCGCATATTACCATGGACGATGGGGCGGATTTAATATCTACGCTTCATGCTGAGTATCCCGAAAAAATAGAAAATGTAATTGGCGGTACTGAGGAGACCACCACAGGGGTTATTCGCTTACGCGCCATGGCCAAAGAGGGGGCCCTAAAATATCCGGTAATTGCCGTAAATGATGCCCTAACCAAGCATCTTTTTGACAACCGTTACGGTACTGGCCAATCCACCATTGATGGCATTTTGCGGGCCACTAATCGCCTTTTAGCCGGTTCTATCTTTGTGGTGGCTGGTTATGGCTGGTGTGGCAAGGGTGTAGCCATGAGAGCTAAAGGATTAGGGGCTCGCGTAGTAGTAACCGAAGTTGACCCTCTGAAAGCTATTGAAGCTGTCATGGATGGCTATGATGTTATGCCCATGGATGAAGCGGCCGAAATAGGGGACTTTTTCTGCACGCTTACTGGAGATATTAACGTTATTCGAAAAGAACACTTCTTAAAGATGAAAGATGGAGCTATTGTGTCGAATTCAGGACACTTTAATGTAGAGCTTGACCTTGATGGTTTAAAAGAAGTTAGCAGGGAAGTGCGGCGGGTGCGAGAAAACGTAGATGAATATACGTTAGTAAACAGAAAAAAAGTTTACATATTGGCTGAAGGGCGCCTGGTGAATCTGGCTGCGGCTGAAGGGCATCCTTCAGCGGTTATGGATATGAGTTTTGCCAACCAAGCCCTCTGTGCTGAGTATCTTGTAAAACATGGTAAAGAACTTAAAAATGATGTCTATAAAGTGCCTGAACACATAGATCGGTCCGTGGCGGAGATGAAGCTTCACGCCATGGGTATCAAGATTGACAAGCTCACCCCTGAGCAGGAAAAATATCTTTCATCATGGGAGATGGGAACGTAATGACCAAGCCTATAGCCATTTGCCTGCTTAGCGGCGGCCTTGATAGCTGCGTGGCCGCCGCTTGTGCGGCTAGAGAACATGAGCTTGCTTTTTTACACGTTAATTACGGCCAGCGTACCGAGGCTAGGGAGCTTCGTGCTTTTAACGAAATAGCAGATTTCTATCAGGTTAAATATCGGCTGGTAACGTCTGTTCCCGCCTTAAAAGATATTGGTGGTTCAGCTCTTACCGACGAAAACCTGGCTGTACCTGAAGGAAGTGTTTCTTCTCAGGGTATCCCTATAACTTATGTGCCTTTCAGAAACGCCCATTTTCTGGCTATAGCGGTTTCCTGGGGTGAAGTTATTGGGGCCAGGCGCATTTTTATAGGGGCCAGCCAGGTTGATTTTTCAGGTTACCCAGATTGTCGGGCTTCTTTTTTTGAAGCCTTCAATCAGGTGATCAAAGAAGGCACTCGCCCAGAGACAGATATCCGCATAGAAACGCCTTTAATTAATTTGTCCAAGGCCGAAATTGTAAAACTGGGGAAAGAGCTCGGTGCTCCGCTGCATCTAACCTGGTCTTGTTATCAAAGAGAAGATAAAGCTTGTGGACGTTGTGAATCTTGTCTTTTACGCCTCAAAGGCTTTAAAGAGGCTGGTCTTAAAGACCCTATTCCCTATGTCGAAGAAACTCTTTGAGTGTAAACGTTGTGGTTTTTGCTGTCAGGGCGAAAGCACTGTTTCTCTTTCCTCTGATGAACAAAAAAGTATAGCCGCTTTTTTGGGTCTGAGTATTTCTAGGTTTTTAGAACATTACACTGTTAACAAAGGCTCTCATATAGAGATGAAAATCGTAAATGGACATTGTATTTTCTATGATGAAAAAAATAAACTTTGCCAAATCCATCCGGTAAAACCCTTTCGGTGTCGTCAGTGGCCTCTTCATCCAAGTATTCTTAAAGACAAAGACAGCTTTGAAATTATACGGGCAAGCTGTCCAGGCTTTGCCAAAGAAGCAACTTGGGAAGAAATTAAAACCCTGGTAAAAAAGCACGAGTTTACTTAATTGTTAATTTTTTCAGCTCCTTCCACAATTTTGTAAAGTTTTCCCTTTTCAAAAATTGCTTTTAAAGCCCGGTTTTATTTACTTCGCTTAAATATAGTTTATTACTAAACAACTTGTTAATTTTGGCACATAATTTGGAATAAAACTACATTGCTAAAAATAAAAGGAGGCTCTGTGATGAAAAAAATCGAAGCTATTATCAAGCCTTTTAAGCTAGAAGAGGTAAAGGAAGCGTTGGCCGAGATAGGTGTTAAAGGAATGACGGTTAGTGAGGTTAAAGGTTTTGGTCGCCAGAAGGGTCACCGGGAGATTTATCGTGGTGCTGAGTATATAGTTGACTTCTTACCAAAAGTAAAAATCGAGCTGGTGTTAGAGGACGAACTAGTAGAAAAGGTGGTAGAAACCATCATCAACAGCGCCAGGACAGGGAAGATTGGAGACGGAAAGATTTTTATAATTCCAGTAGAAGATGCCATTCGCATAAGAACAGGTGAACGGGGTAAGGAGGCTGTTTAAGTGCCTCGGGCAATCAAAAGTACGGCTCCCCTCCTTGCGGCCAGGTCATCGGTTACAAACCGGGCTAAGCGAGTTGATAAGCTAATTAAAAGCCTTTTTCCTCCTGCTTTCAGAAAAAGGCCGGTAGCCATTTTGGCGGTTGGCGGTTACGGCCGCAAGGAGCTCTGCCCTTATTCAGATGTGGATCTGCTCTTTTTACACGGAGAGCTTTCTGAAGAAGAACTTAGCGACCTAGTGGAAAAGGTTCTTTATAGCCTTTGGGATAAAAAATTTGAAGTTGGTTATCGTGTTTGTTCCCTTGAAGAGGTTTTAGGTGACGCGCGAAAAGACTTTTCTCTTTTGACGGCTTTACTTGATGCTCGCCTAGTTTCTGGCTCAAGAAAACTTTTTAAAAAATTTAAAGAATTATTCGAAACCAATTTAATTTCTGGAAAACGCAAAGAATTTTTCCAGGTCCTTAAAGAAACCCGTCAAAAAAGACTGGAAATTTACCAGGAAGATTCTTTTTTGTTGCAACCCAATATAAAAGAAGGACTGGGAGGATTAAGGGATTATCATCTACTTCTGTGGACTGCACGCATTCTCTTTGGCTTAGAAACCTTGAGAGATATTGAAAGGGCTGGTCTCATCTCAACCAAAGAAAAGTTACAACTCAAGGCTGCTTATCAATTTCTTTTAGCGGTAAGAGAGGAATTACACTTTCAAGCCAAGCGCCATGAGGACCGCCTTTATTTCGAATATCAGCCCGTTATAGCGGTAAAAATGGGCTTTGGCTACGAAGCCGAAGGGGCCATTAGCAAGTTTATGACCAACATTTACCGCGCTATGGGTCAGATACACGAAATAGTCGAAGCCGTTTTGGACCATGTAGAACTCACCCTCGGCCTTCTTCCTGACGAAAGAAAAAAATTAGAAGGAGGCTTTGAAGTTATTTCTGGTCGTCTTTATCTTACTTATCGCGAAAGGGCCCTTTGGGATTGGCCCTATGTACTTAAACTCTTTATGCTTCAAGCAGAAACAGGGCTTAAATTACACCATCTTACCCGCCTCTTTTTGAAAGAGAATCTTATATCTTCTAAAACTTTCAATATTGTCAATATAGAGGGCAGTTTTTTTACAAAATTGTTAGTTAAACCTCATGCCTATTTAGCATTAAAAAGTATGCGGGAAACAGGTTTCCTTTCTCTCATTTTGCCAGAGTTCCAAAGGGTTTTAGGGCTTACCCAGTTTGATGTCTATCATGTTCATCCCTTAGACGAACATTTATTGTTAACAGTTCAAGAACTAAGCCGTTTACGGAAGGAACGGTCTATTTATTGGGATAGAGTGGAAAACGAAGAAGTCCTTTTTTTGGCAGGATTATTGCATGATATTGCTAAAGGACTACCTGGAAGGCACGAAGAGGTCGGAGCAGAGATGGCTTACGAGATAGCGATGAAATTTGGCTTTTCTAAAGAGGAAGCTCAAAATGTATCCCGTTTGGTTAGAGATCATCTTTCGATGGTAGAGACTGCTTTTAGAAGAGACCTAACCGAAGAGAAAGTTATTGTTGATTTCGCCAAAAAGATGAAAGATTTGGGTCATTTAACTAGACTGTATTATTTAACTATAGCTGATTCTCGCGCTACTGGCCCCAATGCCTGGAATTCCTGGAAAGCCGCCTTGATTGATGAACTTTATCTAAAAACAGCTAAAATTTTTACTGAAGGTTTTTTAGCAGAAAAACAAGCTATTTCAGAACTTGAGGCTAAAGAAAAGACCTTAAAAAAAGAATTTGGTTCTTTGGTGGATATTCTTCCTTCCTGTTATCTCTTGTATGCTCCCCTTGAAGAACTTAAGCCAGAAATTAATAAACTGAAAACTTTTAAAGAAAAATCTCTCCCTTTTTTACTGGATATTTCCAAGCGAAAAGACCTTTTCAAAATTTTAGTCATCACCAAAGATAGGCCTGAGCTTTTTGTGCGCCTGACAGGTATTTTTACTTTGCATCATTTAGATGTACGGTTAGCCCGCATTTTTACCCTCGAAGATGATACCGTGTTAGATATCTTTGAGGTGCATTCACCCTGTGGAGAGATAATTAAGGACGAGTTAGAAAAGACTTTTAAAGACGTAATCTTACAAAATTTAGACTTAGAAACTAGATTAAAAGAGACAAGACCTCTTTTTTCTTCTATAAAAAAGCCTTCTAAAGCAGCAAATTTTCAGGTCTCAATTAATAATGTTCATTCAGACTTTTTTACCATAATTGAAGTATATGCTCCTGATAAAAGGGGGCTTTTATATTATTTAGCTAAAGCCATTTCTATCTGGCCATTAAATATAGAACGGGCTTTTATTTCTAATAAAGAAGATCTTGTCTCAGATGTTTTTTACGTGAGAACGCCAGAGGGAGAAAAATTAAGTGATGAAGAAACAAAGTCTCTTGAAAAATATTTAAGAAATAAACTAAAAGAATTTTTCCAATAAGCTAACTTAGATAAAAAAACTAAATAAAGGAGGTTTCTATGACACCCAAAGAAGTTCTTGAATTTGCCAAAAAAAATGGCGCTAAAATGGTTGACCTGAGGTTTACTGACTTTCCAGGTATGTGGCAGCACTTTTCCGTGCCCATTGAAGAGTTGACAGAAGAAAGCTTTGAAGCTGGTTATGGTTTTGACGGGTCTTCTATTCGTGGTTGGCAGGAAATCCACGAAAGTGACATGATAATTATTCCCGACCCCAACACCGCGGTAATGGATCCTTTCTTTGAAGTTCCTACTTTAGTATTGCTTTGTAATGTTTATGATCCTATTACCAAAGAACCTTACAGCCGTGACCCGCGTTATGTGGCCCAGAAGGCAGAAGAGTACCTCAAGAGCACTGGTTTAGGTGATGTTGCCTATTTTGGCCCTGAAGCGGAATTCTTTATCTTTGATGACATTCGTTATGACACCGGTTCTAACTACTCCTTCTATTTTGTAGATTCTATAGAAGGTACTTGGAATACAGGTAGAGAAGAATGTCCTAACCTTGGTTATAAACCTCGTCACAAAGAAGGTTATTTCCCAGTGCCTCCGTCTGATAAGTTTCAGGATCTCCGTACCGAAATGGTTATGGTGCTTCAGCAGATTGGAATCAAGGTAGAATGTCAGCACCACGAAGTAGCTACTGCTGGTCAAGCCGAGATTGACATGCGCTTTGCCCCGCTTCTCAAAATGGGTGACCAGCTAATGTGGTTCAAGTATGTTCTCAAAAACGTAGCTTACAAACACGGTAAAACCGTTACCTTTATGCCCAAACCTCTTTTTGAGGACAATGGTTCTGGTATGCATACCCACATGAGTATTTGGAAGGGTGATACCCCGCTTTTTGCTGGTGATCGTTATGCCGGTCTTTCTGAAACTGCCCTTTACGCCATTGGTGGTATCCTTAAACACTGTAAGGCAGTGTGCGCCTTTACCAACCCCACCACTAACTCTTATAAACGTTTGACTCCTGGTTTCGAAGCACCGGTTAACCTCTGTTACTCCAGCCGAAACCGTTCAGCGGCTATTCGTATTCCCATGTATAGCCCAAGCCCCAAGGCCAAGCGTATTGAATTCCGTACCCCTGATCCGTCTTGTAACGGCTATCTTGCCTTTGCTGCTATGCTTATGGCTGCTCTTGATGGTATTGAAAACCGCATTGATCCTGGTGAACCCATGGATAAGGACCTTTACAGCCTCCCACCAGAGGAGTTGAAGGATATCCCAACCACCCCTGCTACTCTAGAAGAGGCTCTTCAGGCCCTTGAAGAAGACCATGAGTTCTTGATGAAAGGCGATGTCTTTACTGAAGACCTTATTAGCAAATGGATTGAGTATAAGCGCGAAAATGAAGCTGACCAGGTACGTCTACGTCCGCATCCTTACGAGTTCTTCCTCTATTTTGATATCTAAATTAGAAGGGGAGGGGGTTATCCCCTCCCTTTTATTCTGTTAAATTTTTCTTGATGTGGCGCAAAATTAGCCAGAGTTTTGGGCAAGTTGCCCAAGAATACGATCAATGGTATGAAAAAAATCCTCTGTTTTGTTCTGAGCTTGAAGCCTTAAAGCTTTTAGGGAAACCTGCGTATCCCTCTCTGGAAATAGGTGTAGGTACAGGTGCCTTTGCCAAGGCCCTTGGCTTTAATTTTGGCCTAGATCCTTCATTAGAAATGCTTTCAAAAGCGCAGGAGAAAGGAATAAAAGTGGTAGCTGGTTTAGCCGAGGCTCTTCCTTTTAAAAGTGAAAGCATAGCTTCATGTGGATTATTTTTTACCTTTTGTTTTTTGGCTGAACCAGAAAAGGCTCTGCGGGAATGTTATAGAATCCTTCAACCAAAAGGAAAACTTTTTTTAGGTTTTGTTCCTGCGGAGTCTCCTTTAGGCAAATTTTACCAAGAAAAGGCTCAGGCAGGGCATCCTCTTTATAAATTTGCCCGTTTTAGAAGAGGAGATGAAGTTTTAAATCTTTTTGAAAGGCATGGATTTTCTTTTTTAAAAGGTTTTTCTACTCTTTTTAATTTTCCTTCAATTAAGCCTTCACACGAAAAACCTCATAAAGGTTTAGATAATAAGGCTGGCTTTTGGGCTGTTTTATTTGAAAAGAGGTAGTTTCAGGCCTAGCCCAAAACTACCTCTTTTTATGTTCTAACTATTAAACTTAAGATTCTGGCGGTTCAGGGACATCGTCTCCGTGACATCCGTCACAGTTATGCTGAGCTGGAATGCCATATTCACCAGAAGGAAATTCGCCTTCAGGTTCATATTTTCCATCTTTCCATTTATTTAGTAGTACTACAAGATGATAAGCAACACTGGCAGTTACTCTGGCACAACGATCTCTTCTTTCCGGACTTTTTAAGGATTTATTGGCCTTTTTCATCCATTTTCCAACAGATATGTGACACAATGGCGAGTCACTAACGGTGTGAGGTATTTTTTTGGGATCAACTTTGGGGTTTTTAGGGACATATACAGGCATTTCAGCCTCACAATACCAGTCCATTATTTCGCTACCCATAAGTGCTCCAAGATGAGTTCCAGCTGTTCTTGGCCCTAAAATAAAATTAGTAACTACATTTGCGCCTAAAAGAGAACCACATATGGTTCCCCAGCCAGCCACGCCACCTTCGGCGAAGATAAAGGCTTCAATAGGAACAAGATTATACGGGCCTCCTACTTTTTTACGTAATTGAGAAAAAATACTACATACTACCGAACCACCGCAAAAGAGCTTATACCATCCACGATACGCCAATTCTGCTGTTTCAACAGGGTCAAGTTTTTCATAAGGCCATGGCCATTTTTCAGTTATGGCTTTGGCTTGAGCCGGACTACCTGGTAACAGCAATTTGCCAGCAGTAAGCCCTAAAAGTAAAGCTCCTGTACTCTTTAAAAGATCTCTTCTGGTAGTACCAAGCGCTGTTAATTTTTTATCACTCATAAAAACACCCCTTATAAAAATTTTTCTTATTTTATATACACTAAAACTAAAGATTTTGATCAAGGTTAATGAAATAGTTTGTGGGCCTTTAAAAAAAGTTTATTGGGGATTTTCTAGTATTTTTATAATGATTTTAAAAAGTTGTGTTTTTAATCTGTATTTTTGATTGATTTTATATAGGAGTTAAAAGTCTCCGGGAGAAAATTTTTTGACAGTTTTTGGAATATTAAGTGAATACAAACTTATATTTAAAAAAATTTGTAAAGTTTTTGCAAAATTCATGAAAGATTCCTTACCTTTGAGAGTTCAAAGGCACATTAAATATTTTACTTTTTAGGGCGTTTTGGAATAGGGCAATGTGCCACTTTATTATTCAAACTCAGGCTCTAAAAGCCACGAATAATAAGCCATTCGTTGTTTTTCATCATTAAAATTGATCCATTCGCAGCCCACTAATCTATTATTTACGTGAATTACACGGGCTTGCCCTGTTATTTCCTCGCCTTGATAAAAAATGGTAACGAAAATGTTATCTCCAGGATTTATTTCCAAATCTCTAGGTTTCCAAAAGCCGATTCCGCTAATACTGGCATTAGCTAGTTCTCCGGTTTGGCCATTGGAAAGAATAACTTTTGAGCCGTTTAATCTTATCCTTATGTGCCTTCTTTTTTCTTCGGGTTTTGGTTGAGCAATCATAACGTCACCTCCTTTTTAACTTTTCGGAAAAAGAAAAACTATTCTTTAACAAGTAGAAATTAAATTTTCGGAAGAGATTATCATGATGACTCTTTTTCCCTGCGATAAACCTAGTTGTAAGGATTTGGTTATATACAGAATATTCCCAAAAATAATTTTTTGATTTTATCGAAACGTAAATATCAAAAAAATTTATATCAAAAAAATAGAATAAAAACTTTTCTTGTAGGATAACTTTTGTATAATAAAATTTTCCTTCATCAAATTTATTAAATTATTATATAAGTTTTTCTTTTTAGTTAAAAATGAGACCTTTGCCAAATGACTCTTTCAGGTGGCATTGCAGCCTTTAAGGGCGAAACAGTCTCTTAAGCAAAACATTTTGCAAAGGTCTCAAAAAAATCTAAAGGGGGGAGGTCTTATGAAGCTAGATCCTACCAAAATGAAAGATTGGGAAATAGCCGCTGAAGCCGAAAAACACATGAAAACCGTTTATCAACTGGCTGAAGAGTTAGGTCTTGAACAGGAAGAATTGTTGCCTTACGGCCATTACGTAGCCAAAATTGATTACAAAAAAGTTCTTGAGCGTTTGAAAGATCGGCCAAATGGTAAGTACATTGACGTTACTGCTATAACTCCAACTCCACTGGGAGAAGGAAAGTCCACCACTTCTATTGGTTTAGTTGAGGGGTTAGGAAAGAGAAAGCAAAACGTTATCGGGGCTTTGAGGCAACCTTCTGGTGGCCCTACCATGAATATTAAAGGCTCAGCTGCTGGTGGTGGGTTAGCTCAAATAATCCCTTTAGACAAGTTTTCCCTTGGGCTTACAGGTGATATTAACGCCATTATGAATGCCCACAATCTGGCCATGGTAGCCCTTACCGCCCGTATGCAACACGAATTTAACTATGACGACGAAACTCTGGCCAAAAGAGGTTTAAAGCGTCTAGATATTGATCCCAAAAGGGTGGAGATGGGCTGGGTAATTGACTTCTGTGCCCAGGCCTTACGCCACATAGTTATCGGCCTTGGTGGTAAAAAAGACGGCTATCCTATGGAAAGCAAGTTTTGGATTGCTGTGGCCTCTGAAGTTATGGCCATTCTTGCGGTAGCCAGAGATTTGAAAGACTTTCGCGAAAGAATTGGTAAAATTGTTATTGCTTTTGATCGCTCTGGAAAACCCATCACCACCGAAGACCTTGAAGTAGCCGGGGCTATGTGTGCCTGGATGGTTGACGCCATAAATCCTAATATGATTCAAACTATAGAAGGCCAGCCGGTTTTGATTCACGCCGGCCCCTTTGCCAATATAGCCATTGGCCAATCTTCCATTATTGCCGATTACGTTGGCCTTAAGTTAGCTGATTATGTAGTTACTGAGTCTGGCTTTGCCGCCGATATCGGCTATGAAAAGTTCTGGAACATAAAGTGCCGTCTTTCTGGCCTAACTCCTGACTGTGTAGTGGTAGTGGCTACTATCAGGGCGCTTAAGTGCCATGGTGGAGCTCCTATCCCCCTTCCAGGGCGTCCCATCCCTAAAGAATATTTTGAAGAGAACTTGGAATGGGTAGAAAAAGGCTGTGAAAACCTGCTTCACTGTGTAAACATCGTGAAAAAGAGTGGTGTTACTCCAGTGGTCTGTATAAACGCTTTTTATACTGATTCCAAGGCCGAGATTGAACTGGTGAAAAAGATTTGTGAAGAGCACGGTATCAGGGCTGCGGTTTCTGAACACTGGCTTAAAGGAGGCGAGGGAGCCCTTGAGCTGGCTGACGCCGTCATGGACGCTTGCAACGAGCCCACTAACTTCCGCTTCCTCTATGAACTAGATGAACCCGTAAAAGATCGTATAGAAAAAATTGCCAAAGAAGTTTATGGGGCTGACGGGGTAATTTATCTCCCTGACGCCGAAGCCAAGATCAAACTCATTGAGGCCGATGAGGAATTGCGCCGCATGCCCATCTGTATGGTCAAGACCCACCTTTCTCTTTCTGATAATCCGGCCTTAAAAGGTGTCCCTAAAGGCTGGCAACTAAGAGTACGTGATGTTCTCATTTACCGGGGCTCTGGCTTCATTGTTCCTGTGGCTGGAGATATTAGCCTTATGCCAGGTACGGGTTCTGACCCGGCTTACCGCCGTATAGACGTCGATGTAGAAACAGGTAAAGTCAAAGGTCTATTTTAATAATTCTTGTGAGGAGAAATACCCCACTACGGGGTGTTTCTCCTCATCATGTTTTTAGGGAAACGAAAATCAAACATTTTTACCCCAAAAATTTTCAGAAAAATATTAGTTTTTGTTCAAAATATTTGGCATATCTTTTGCTTTTAAACCAAAACAAATTGTAGGGGAGGTATGTGTGAATGGGAGCCAAAATTATAAGCGGGAAAGAAATATCTCAAGAAATTCGCAACGAGCTTAAAAAAGAGGTTCAGGAACTCAAAGAAAAACACGGAGTTACACCAGGGTTGGTTACTATCTTAGTAGGAGAGAATCCAGCTTCGGTGTCTTATGTTACCGCCAAGCAGCGCACTGCCCACGACCTCGGGTTTCATTCAGTACAAGAGAATTTACCCGAAGATGTATCTGAGGAAAATCTCCTCAACCTTATAAAAAAATATAATGAAGACCCATCAATTCACGGCATTTTAGTGCAGCTTCCTTTGCCCAAACACATTTCCGAGCAAAAAGTGATTTATGCCATAGATCCACGCAAAGATGTTGATGGTTTTCATCCGGTAAACGTCGGCAAAATGGTCATTGGTGAGCCCTGCTTTATTCCCTGTACCCCGGCGGGAATCCTTGAGATGCTTGCTAGAGCTGATGTAGAAGTTTCAGGGGCCGAAGTGGTAGTTGTTGGGAGAAGCAATATTGTAGGCAAACCTGTGGCAATCCTTCTGATGCAAAAGAGAAAACCGGTAGGTAACGCTACGGTCACGGTGTGTCATACTGGTACTAGGGATATGCTTTTTCATACTAAACGTGCTGACATACTGATAGTAGCCGCTGGCCGGCCTAAGGTCATTACCGGGGATATGGTAAAAGAAGGAGTGGTGGTTATTGATGTTGGTGTAAACCGTATTGGCACCACGCCAGAAGGCAAAGCCATTCTTTGTGGTGATGTTGATTTTGATTCCGTAAAAGAAAAGGCTGCCGCTATTACCCCGGTGCCAGGGGGCGTTGGGCCTATGACTATTACCATGCTCATGAAAAACACCGTAGAATCAGCCAAGATGTGGGCAGGGCTTCCAAACGAAGTTGGTTAGAATTGATATGATTTTAAAATTATGATAAAATCAGTAAAATTGAAGAAAATAATCGGGGGGACTAGCTAGATGGAGCCTCGGCTAAAGGCCAGACAAGACTGTGGAAAATGTCTTATCAATCAGGATGTTTATGAGCGCATCAAAGGAAAAGTCCTAACTGCTCCAGAGCGAGTAAATAAGAGGGGCATGAAGCCCTGTTTATTTGGTAAAGGTGGTACCTGTTGCAACGTATGTCACATGGGGCCTTGCCAGATAATAGAAGGCGTAGAAGAAATGCGAGGTGTTTGTGGTGCTACCGCTTCCACCGTAGCGGCCAGGAATTTCTGTCGTATGGTAGCCGCAGGCACCGCTACTCACTCTGACCACGGTAGAGGCATAGCAGAAGCCTTTTACTCTGTAGTTCACAATGAGGCTGAAGATTTTGAAATAAAAGAAAAAGCCAAACTTCGTATGGTGGCCCATTACTTAGGGCTTGATCGCAAAAAGCCTATCAAGGAACTGGCTAAAGAGGTAGCCGTTAAAGCCCTTGAAGAATTTGGCAAACAGCATGGAAGATTAGCCTTTCTCAGTAGAGCACCAGAAAAACGTCAGGAAAAGTGGCGTGAACTGGGAGTTGAATCAAGAGGTGTCGACAGAGAAGTAGTAGAACTAATTCATCGTACCACAGTGGGAGTTGACCAGGATTATCGTAGCCTTTTAAAGGCCTCTATCCGTTGTGCCCTGGCTGATGGCTGGGGAGGCTCAATGCTTGCTACTGAACTACAGGATATCCTTTTTGGTATCCCTCAGCCTATTAAGTCAGTGGTAAATCTTGGTGTTTTGAAAGAAGACATGGTTAACATTACTGTTCACGGTCACGAACCTGAAGTAGCTGAAGCTTTGGCTATTGCCGCTCAACTTCCAGAAATGATTAAAGAAGCCCAAAAAGTCGGCGCTAAGGGCATAAATTTAGCCGGTATTTGTTGTACTGGAAATGAAGTTTTAATGAGACGCGGAATACCTATAGCTGGAAGTTTTGTCCAGCAGGAAATTGCCCTAGCTACCGGGGCGGTTGAGGCCATGGTAGTTGACGTGCAATGTATTATGCAAAATGTTACCACTGTAGCGGAGGCTTATCACACGGCCATTATAACTACCAGCGATAAGGCCAAAATAGAAGGTGCTATTCATATAGCTTTTGACCACCACAAGCCTATTGAATCAGCCAAAAATATTTTGAGAGAAGCTATAGCACGTTTTCCTAAGCGCGATAAAAAAGACGTCTATATCCCCAAGAAAAAAATGGACGTAGTGGCGGGTTTTAGCCACGAAACCATTCTTTACATGCTAGGAGGGCGTTTTAGAGCATCCTATAAGCCTCTTAATGAAAACATCATAAACGGAAGAATCTTAGGTGTAGCGGCCATTATAGGGTGTGATAATTTTCGCGTCAAAGAAAAATTACACATAGAAATAGCCAAAGAACTTATAGCCAATAATGTGCTGGTAGTGGTTACCGGTTGTGCTGCTTCAGCCATTGGGCGCGATGGTTTACTTTCTCCTGATGCGCTCGATCTCGCTGGTGAAAGTTATAGAGAGGTACTTGAAGCTATTGGCTGTCCACCAGTGCTTCATATGGGGTCTTGTGTAGACAACTCTCGTATTCTTATTGCTTTGACGGAAATGGTTCACACGGGCGGCCTAGGTGACGATATAGACGAACTTCCGGTAGTAGGTTCTGCTCCAGAATGGATGAGTGAAAAGGCTATAGCTATAGGTAACTATTTTGTAGGCAGCGGGACAACTGTAGTTTTTGGACCAACTTTTCCTACAGAAAACAGTAAAATAGCCACTAATTATCTGCGAGAAGATTTTAACCAAATGTTTGGCGCTTCCTGGCGTATTGCGAGAAACGCCAGTGAATTTGTTTCTATAATGATTGACCATATTCGCAAAAAACGAGAAAACTTAGGTATTGATAAACCTAAGCCAAGAGTACTTTACGACATGGCCATGAGGCGGGCTTTAGGAGCACCGACTATTTCTCCGTTTCATGGTCTCGGCTGTTTTGGGCCTACCCATTTAAGGGTAGAACCAGAAGAGCAAACTCAATAAAGTTGGGGTTTTCAGTATGGGGAAAGCCAAAAGTGGCAAGGTTATGGTTATTGGTGGAGGCATTACCGGTGTTCAGGCTGCACTAGATTTAGCAGGCCTTGGGTTTTATGTCTATTTAGTAGAAAAGAAGGCCTCCATTGGTGGGGTTATGGCTCAGCTTGATAAAACCTTCCCCACCAATGACTGCAGCATCTGAATACTGGCGCCGAAGCTGGTGGAGGCCGGGCGGTCTCCGAATATAGAAATCATAACGCTTGCTGAACTTAAAGAACTTTCTGGAGAGGCTGGCCATTTTAAGGCCAAGCTTCTGATTGAGCCGCGGTATGTGGATCCGCAAAAGTGTACAGCTTGCGGACTTTGTACTACTTATTGCCCGAAGGAGGCTATAGATGAATACAATGAAGGCCTTGTTTTTACCAAGGCCATCAGGATTGATTATCCTCAGGCTGTACCAACTACTTATTACATTGATCCTAAGACCTGTATAAGGCTTAACCATGAACATTGTCAGCTTTGTGCTAACGTTTGCGGGCCTAATGCTATTGACTTTGATCAGAAACCAGAAGAACGCGAACTTGAGGTAGGAGCAGTGGTTTTAGCGCTGGGTTTTGGCCAGATTCCTCGCGAAGTACTTGAAAAATATGGTTATGGGAAATACCCGGACGTTATGACCAGTATGGAGATAGAAAGAATGACCTGTGCTTCAGGGCCTACTGAAGGTGAAATTATAAGGCCCTCAGACTTTACCCATCCCCATAAGATTGCGTTCTTGCAATGTATTGGCTCACGTGATGTTACTTGCGGGAATGGTTATTGTTCTTCGGTTTGTTGTATGTACGCCATGAAAGAGGCCTCAATAGTTAAGGAACATTTGCCAGAAGCAGAAATAGACCTCTTTTTTATGGATATCAGGACACAGGGAAAAGGTTTTGACGATGCCTTTAACCGGGCTGTTGAAAAATACGGTTTCGGTATAATTTACGCCCGTGTTCCCAGGATAGATCAGGTAGGAAGGAAGCTAGCCCTCACTTACGTTACTGACGATGGGAAAAGTCACCGCGAACTTTACGACATGGTAGTTTTATCGGTTGGACTCGATGCTCCTAAAGATGCCCGCAAATTGGCTTCTATCTTGGGAATAGAGCTTAACCACTACGATTTTGCCAAAACTAAAACTTCGGCATCTATTGAAACTAATGTTCCTGGAATATTGGTAGCTGGTGCTTTTCAGGGGCCAAAAGATATTCCAGAGAGCGTGGTTCAGGCTCACGGGGTAGCCGCCAGATGTTCCGAAATACTGGCCGAGGCCAGGGGAAAAGACAGTATAACCAAAGAATTTCCTCCAGAAGATAAAGAACTTCAAAGTGAAGAGCCAAGGGTGGGGGTCTTTGTATGCCACTGCGGAGTAAACATTGGAGGCGTAGTAGATGTTAAAGAAGTAGCCCGTTATGCCTCAACTCTTCCTGGAGTGGTGTACACTGAAGATGTCCTTTATTCCTGTGCTCAAGATGCCCTTAATGATTTAATTAAGAAAATAAAAGAATATCGTTTGAACCGCATAGTGATTGCTGCCTGCACCCCTAAAACCCATGAACCTCTTTTTCAAGAGACTTTGAAAGAAGCGGGGCTCAATCCCGCTCTTATTGAAATGGCCAATATTCGTGACCAGTGTTCCTGGGTGCATTACTTTGATCCTGAAAAAGCTACCCTAAAAGCTAAAGACCAGGTAAGAATGGCCGTAGCCAAGGCTTTGCGGCTTAAGCCCCTTGAAACTCAAAAAGTTAAAGTAACGCCTTCGGCTTTAGTAATAGGTGGTGGCCCTGCAGGGCTTCAGGCTGCGCTCTCGGTGGCGGAACAGGGCTATGAAGTTTATCTGGTAGAGCGCGAAAAAGAATTAGGGGGCAATCTTCGTCGTTTAACAGGTCTCATTTCTGGTGAAGATCCACAAGAAATACTGGCCAATCTTGTAAAACAGGTGGAGAGTCACGAGCGCATAAAAGTTTATAAAGAGACTACTGTAGAAAACATCTCTGGTTACGTTGGTAACTTCACTTCCACGTTAAAGAATAAAAAGGGTTCAGATATTGTAAATCATGGAGTGGTAATTTTAGCCACTGGTGGTAAGGAGCATAGGCCTTCTCTATGGGGTCTTGGGCAAGAAGAAAACGTTATTACCCAGCTTGACCTTGAGGCTGAACTGGCCGGGCGGGCAGAAAAAATTATTAAGGCCCAAAGTATTGTCATGATTCAGTGTGTGGGCTCTCGCGGTGAGGATCTCAATTATTGTAGTAAAGTTTGCTGCCAGCAGGCAGTAAAGAATGCCCTTCGCCTGAAGAAGCGTTTTCCCGAAAAAGATATTTACATTTTATACGGTAACATGAGGACTTATGGCTTTTATGAAGATGCTTATCGCGAAGCACGCGAGGCTGGAGTGATATTCTTGCGTTTTTCTCCTGATAAAAGACCCGAGCTGGCCAAAAAAGGAGACAGACTTTACGTCAAACATTATGATTCTCTTTTAGGTGAGGATTTGCTTATTCCTGCTGACGTTTTAGTCCTTTCTGTAGGTATTGCTCCTGGAGAAAACGAAGATCTTTCAAAGATAATTAAGGCCCCTCTTACTAAAGACGGTTTTTTCCTTGAGGCGCACGTAAAGTTGATGCCGGTTGAGCTTGCCGTTGACGGTATTTATGTGTGTGGACTGGCTCATGGGCCTAAACCCCTTGAAGAAACGCTTGCTCAGGCTCGGGCAGCAGCGGCTAAAGCGGTGGAACCCATGGCTAGCGGTTATGTGGAAGTACCACCCATTGTAGCTAGGGTTATAACTGAGAAATGTATTGGTTGTAGTATTTGTGTAGAGCTTTGTCCGTATGGGTCTATTGAAATGATAAAAGAAGGCAAACGCAAAAAGGCCAGGGTTATTACGGCATCTTGTAAAGGTTGTGGAGTGTGTGCCTCGCATTGTCCAGTGTTTGCCATTGAGATGGGAGGTTTTTCAGACGAGGCCATTCTTGCTCAGATAGAGGCTTTTGGCAAATTTGTAGAAGAATCTCATGAGGAGGCCTCTGAAGAGGCTGCTTAAAAAATAGTTTAGGAGAGAGTTGGGTTATGAGTTTTGAACCCAGGATAATATCTTTTTTATGCCACTGGTGATGTTACGGGGCAGCAGACGCGGCAGGTGTCGCAAGATATAAATATCCCCCTAACAACCGGGTAATAAGGGTTATGTGTACAGGGCGGATTGATCCGCTCTTTATCCTAGAGGCTTTTCGTGCCGGGGCTGATGGTGTGCTCGTCGGCGGTTGCCACCTGGGAGAATGTCATTATCAGACTGGCAATTACGAGGCCATGGTGCAGGTTGAGGCCGTTAGAAGGCTTTTGGACTTGGTAGGTCTTAAAATTGAGCGACTTGACCTTGAGTGGGCTTCAGCGGCAGAGGCCCTTCTCTTTGTGCAGCTTCTTACCAAGTTTAACGAACAGATAAAAGAGCTTGGACCTCTTGGCGAGCCCGAAGGGCTTGATAAAGAGACCCTTAATTTCAGACTTAATGCCGCCTGTAAAGTGGCTAAAAATGCGCGTTTTCGTACAGCGCTTGGCAATGTGGCGAGACAGATTAAAAAGCTTGGCGACTATAGCCCTGAAAACATTAGCCAGAAAATAGAAGAAAAAGTCGTGCCTGTTATGAAGAAAATTCTTTTTGAAGAAGAAGTCAAAGATCTTCTTTCAAAAGGGCCTATTTCTGTTGATACTTTACTTAAAAAAACAGGCGCAACCTCTGATGATATCGTTAATATCCTTGAGACGTTGCAGAAGAAGGGTAAGATTGAAAGAAAGGGAGATACTCTGGAGCCCAGGAGATAGAATAGCATGATTGAACTGGAAAAGAGGGACCCAGGATTTGTCTTTGAATTAAAAGAAAAATATCAAGCACCGGCTACACTGGCCCAATGTTTTCGTTGTGGAGCCTGTTCGGGGATATGCCCAGTAGAAAAGGTCCAAGATGACTTTGATCCACGGGTCATCGTTCACGGAGTACTTCTGGGGTTAAAGGATAGGTTTTTAAAGACTGAGACTATTTGGAAGTGTTCTGGTTGTGGTTCATGTGTGCCTGTTTGCCCTATGGAAGTTAAGCCCATGGAAGTTATCAAGGCCCTCAAAGCGGTGGTGGAAGAGAGAGATCCAGAGTGTGCTTTAGAAATGCGCTTTAAGGTGGGGCGTTTGGCTCGTGTTATAGCTGATAAATGTATTGCTTGTCTCACCTGTGTAAGGGATTGCCCCTTTAAAGCTCCGTATATTACCGAAGAAGGTTATGCCGTAATTCAACCTGACAAGTGTAGAGCCTGTGGCATATGTGTGGTGGAATGCCCAGCTAGAGCCATTGTACTTAACTCGCCACCAGAGATGACTGTTCTAAAAAGCGAGGGGGTAGATGCTTAAGAGTAAGCTTACGGTTCTTTGCTGTCACTATACAAACGAGGCTACTTCTCAAGATTTATCGGACATACCAGCAGAAATTGAAATTAAACGTTATCCCTGTTCAGGGAGAATCGAAGTCGTAGATATCCTTAAAGCTTTTGAAGATGGAGCAGAAGCCGTGCTGGTAGCAGGCTGTGAAAAGGGAGTCTGTCACAATCGAACAGGTAGCGCTAGAGCAGAAAAAAAAGTAGAACTTGCCAGAGAAATCCTTTCAGAGATTGATATGAACCCCGAAAGAGTGCGTATGGCCTTTGTGCCAAGGCTTGATACCGGGGCCTTTGTGGCAGCCGTTAAAGACACCTTTGAAAAACTACTTGAGATTAAAGAGGAAGCCTAATGATAGTAGCAGAAAGAAAACCCATAAAACAGATTCTTGAAATGATAGAACCCTACGCCAAAGTGGCGATAGTTGGGTGTCGTGGTTGTGTGGCTATTTGTTCGGCTGGAGGAGACAGAGAGGTAGAAATTTTAGCTTCGGCTTTAAGGCTTGCCCGGAAAAATAACGGAAAACCACTAGAAACAGTAGAAAAGACCTTCACCCGCCAGTGTGACCCTGAGTACTTGACTCCTCTTGCAGAATTAAAAGAAGAAGTTGAGGCAGTGATTTCTTTGGCCTGCGGGGTAGGGGTTAACCTGGCTTCAGAGCTTTATCCTGACTTAAAGATATATCCAGGAGTAAACACTACCTTTTATGGAGCTAACCCAGCTCTGGGTAAGTGGGAGGAGATGTGTCGGGGTTGTGGTGATTGTATTCTTGATCTTACCGGTGGAATATGCCCTATTGCCCGCTGTGCCAAAAATCTCTTAAACGGTCCCTGCGGTGGCTCCCAAAACGGGAAGTGTGAAATATCTCCTGATACTCCATGTGTTTGGCAGTTAATTTATGACCGCTTAAAGGCAAGAGGCGAGCTTGAAAAACTTGCTCAGATATGGGCTCCCAAAAATTGGATCCCAGCCGGATACGGAGGCCCGAGAAAAAGAGAGCGTTCTGATCTCGAACTTAACAAAAACTGAATTTAGGAGGCACTAAGTGAGCGAAGAGAAAAAATATTTCAGTCATCTAGAAAGGGTTCTCAAAGAAGGCCACTTTGCCGTTACCTGTGAAATAGGCCCTCCTAAAAGTGCAGATCCAGAAGTGGTACGGGAAAAGGCCCGCATTATCAGGGGTTATGTTGATGCCGCCAACATTACCGATTGTCAAACGGCTATTGTTCGTATGTCTTCTATCGCCTCTGGAGTGCTGGTGCGCGAAGAAGGGGTTGAGCCGGTTATTCAAATGACCTGTCGTGACCGCAATCGCATAGCCATTCAGGCTGACCTCCTCGGAGCCGCTGCTCTTGGTATGAGAAATCTCTTATGTCTTACCGGAGACCACCCAAAGTTTGGTAATCATCCTGAGGCCAAAGGGGTCTTTGACCTTGATTCTATTCAGCTGCTAGACATGGTCCGCCGCATGCGCGATGAAAAGAAATTTCAATGCGGCGAAGAGATAAGAGGTAAAGCCCCGGAGTTTTTTCTGGGAGCAGCAGAAAATCCGTTTGCCGATCCATTTGAATTTCGCGTTCACCGGATGGCCAAAAAAGCGGCAGCCGGGGCTCAGTTTATTCAAACTCAGATCATATATAACCTTGAGCGTTTCCGTAAGTTTATGGAGATGGCGAGAGACCTCGGCCTTACTGAAAAGCTTTTTATTCTCGCCGGGGTTACGCCGCCTAAATCCTTTGGCATGGCAAAATATATGAAGTATTTCGTGCCCGGGCTTGATGTGCCAGATGAAATTCTTTCCCGCTTAAAAGACGCGAAAGACAAAAAAGAAGAAGGCATAAAGATAGTCGTAGAAATTATAGAGCAAGTGCGTGAAATCCCAGGGGTAGCTGGCGTTCACATTATGGCTATTGAGTGGGAAGAAGCTGTTCCTGAAATAGTAAAAAGAGCAGGTCTTGAGGCTAGACCTTTTGCCGAAGAAGTCAAACCATTGGTCAAAGAGGAAAGAGTCCCTGAGGTTGCCCTACCTGAAGAAAAACCAGAGGAGAAAGCACCAGAAGAGATCGTGCCACCTAAGGTTGATGTGCCGGTTGAGGCTTTAAAATCCGTATTTTCTTCTTTGCGTTCAAGCATGGATGCCCTACGGGAAGGTATAAATATGCTTCATGAAGGTCTAGCTAGTCTAGAAAAAACTTTACTTGGTGGTGAAGTACCGCCTATTGAGGAAAGACCTTCTATTGAAGAGGTGTCGCCAAAGCCTGAAGTTCCTTCTATAACCAGAGAGGAAGAAGAAAAGGCCAAACAGATAGCTGACCTTCTTTCTGCGGCCAAAGCAGCTCAGGAAGCTGTTGATTATGATAAGGCTTTGTCTCTTTACGAACAAGTACTTAAGCTTGAGCCGGAAAACGAACCGGCCAAAAACGCTATAGAAGTCATCAAAAAAGAACAAAAAATAGCTGAGTTACTAAACAAAGCTAAAGAAAAACTTGAGGCCAAAGAGCTGGACGAGGCTGAAAAGCTTTTCAAGGAAGTGTTAGACGTAATACCAGAACAAGAGGAGGCCAAGGCAGGCCTTGTCAAAATAGAAGAACTACGCGCCAAAGAGAAACCACCGGTAGAAGAGAAACCGCCAGCTGAAGAGGCACCTCCAGTTGAAGAAAAGCCAATGGAAAAACCTGAAGAAAAACCGACTGTTACCGCTGAGGCGCCTGAAGTTTCCGAGATTCTTGTCTTTTCAGATCTTTCTAGTGAATATCGTGATGTATCAGAAAGGGCAGCGGGTATTCCCGAAGATGTTTATAAAGAACCAGGTACTGCTTGGATTAAAGAAGTCACTATTGGTGAAGGCGATAAAAAGATAGCCTTTGGCGGTACAAATGTCTTGCCATTTCATCTCTTTGAAGGAGAGATGAAGAACCCGCCGCGGGTGGCCATGGAGGTACTTGATGTCAAGCCTGAGGACTGGCCCGAATCTATAGCCAAGTATTTTGAAGACGTTTTCGCTGATCCAGGAGACTGGGCCAAAAAGTGTGTAGAGGTTTATGGGGCTGAGGCTATAAACGTGTACCTGGTGGGGACTGATCCTAATTTCATGAATCTTGAACCAGCCCACGCGGCCAAAGTGGTGGAAAAAGTAGCTAATGCGGTAGATGTGCCTTTAGTTATCTGGGGTTCTGGCTCACCGGAAAAAGACGTAGAGGTCATAAGAGAAGTGGCCAACGTACTTGGGGCCAAAAATGTAATGGTTGGCCCGGTAGTAGATACTAACCACCAGGCGCTTGGAGCTACAGCTATGGGTTATGGTTATGCCCTTATCGCTTCAAGCCCGATAGACGTAAACCTGGCCAAACAACTGAACATCTTGCTTGAAAATATAGGAGTTCCTCTTGATCGTATTGGTATGGATCCTTCAGTGGGAGCAGTTGGTTACGGACTCGAATATACCTATTCAGTGATGGAGCGTATAAGGCTTGCCGCCCTATATGCCGGAGATGATAAGCTTCAGGTGCCCTTTGTCATAAATGTAGGGAGAGAAGTCTGGAAAACAAAAGAAGCCGGGCTTCCATCTGATGAAATGCTTGGAGAACAGGAGATTAGGGGCATAGCCCTTGAGGCTATTACGGCGATATCTCTTCTTATGGCTGGAGGAGACTTTCTAATTATGAGGCACCCTAAAGCTATAGAAGTGACCCAAAAGATTATCAAAGGCTTGATGGCTGTATAATTCCTTAGGGAGGGAGAGCTGTGTCAAGAAGTGTGGCGTATGTGGCCATAAAAGGAGCACACAAGATCGTTGATAGAGCTTGGGCTAAGTATGAAGAAGCAGTTGATAAGTTTGGAAAAGAACAACCTGTAGGGTTTCCTAACACTGCTTATTACCTGCCTATTATTTATGCCATGCTCGGGTACCCTGTAAAAAAACTTGGAGACTGTAAAGAAGTACTGGAAGAAGCGGAAAAGCTTCTACCTCCAGTTCCTTCAGAAAATATCTGGCTTCCTTATTTGGGTTCGGCCCTTGACGCTGGTATGGCCACTTTTTTTGCCGAAGAAGTCATAGAAGCTATCAAGTATCTTGAAAACCCGAATATTTACACCAAGACCGAAGAACCTACTGAAGATAATTTGTGGCTTGGGGCTGCTGACGACGTTATCTTTCGTAAACGTGGAGTGGAATTTGTTGACGGAACAGCGCCAGGTTTTGCTGCTTGCCTTGGAGCCCCTTATGACAAGGAAGTAGCCAGAAAGATAGCTGAAGAACTCCAGCAAAAAAACCTTTATGTATTTATGCACTCTGACAGTGGCGGTGTGCGCATGGCCGAGCAGCTAAAAGAGCTTGGTGTTCAGCTCGGCTGGCCAACGCGCCTTATTCCTTTTGGGCCCGACTACACTTCTGTAGTGTTTGCCATAGGCTTTGCCTGCAGGGTGGCCATGTCATTTGGTGGTATTAAACCGGGTGACTATATCGGAAACCTTCTTTACAACAAAGAAAGGACATTTTCCTTTGTTATAGCCTTTGGCCCGGTGACTGACGAATGGGCGGCTAATGCCGCTGGTGCCATTAACTGGGGGTTTCCCACTATTGCTGACTGGAATCTCACGGAAATAAGGCCGTGGGGCATATGTACATACGAGCACATAGTAGCCAGGGTCCCTTATGAAGAGCTGGTTGACCGGGCCCTTGAAGTCAGAGGGCTTAAGGTCACGGCGGTTAAGCTCGATATACCGGTCGCTTACGCCCCAGCTTTTGAGGGAGAGAGGGTACGGAAAGGAGACCTTTATCTTGAATGTGGAGGTGGGCGTACCCCTGCGGTCGAGCTACTGATGGCTAAGGAACTTGACGAGGTGGAAGACGGAAAAATTGAAGTAATAGGCCCTGAAATAAATGAGGTGGAAAAGCTTGGTCTGGAAGGTCCGCCATATCGCTTACCTTTTGCTGTGCTGGTAGAAGTGGCCGGAGCCAATATGCAGGAAGACTTTGAGGCCATTTTAGAGCGCCAGTTTCACCACCTTATTAACTATGCCCAGGGCATTATGCACGTAGGGCAGCGTAATATCATGTGGCTTCGTATTAGCAAAGCCGCTGTTGAGAAAGGCTTTTTATTTCGTCACATAGGTGAAATTCTTTATGCCAAGCTCCGCCAGGAGTACGGTGCTATTGTGGATAAGTGCCAGGTAAAAATCTACACCGAAGAGGAAAAGGTAAAAGAGATACTTGAGCTGGCCAAGCAGGTTTATGCCCGTCGTGACGAAAAGATTGCCGGTATGACTGACGAAAGTGTTGATGTTTACTACTCCTGTACGCTTTGTCAGAGTTTTGCGCCAAGCCATGTGTGCGTGATTACGCCTGAACGAATCGGCATGTGTGGTGCCTACAACTGGCTTGATGGTAAGGCCTGTTACGAAATCAATCCTACCGGACCTAATCAGCCTATCCCTAAAGGCGAGCTTATTGACGAAACTCTTGGCCAATATAGTGGAATAAACGAATTCGTTAAACAGGCTTCCCGCGGAAAAGTAGAAAGGGTAAGTCTTTATAGCATAATGGTGGATCCAATGACCGCCTGTGGTTGCTTTGAGTGTATCGCCGCTGTACTGCCTACCTGTAACGGTATCATGATAGTCAACCGTGATTATATGGGTCTTACGCCCACGGGAATGAAGTTTACCACCATGGCGGGTATGGTGGGTGGTGGCCAAGTGACACCAGGGTTTATGGGGGTTTCCAAACACTATATTACTTCGCGTAAGTTCCTTACTGCTGAAGGTGGGCTTAAACGGGTGGTCTGGATGCCCAAAAATTTAAAAGAAGAATTGATGGACAAACTCAAGGCACGAGCAGAAGAAATAGGCGTGCCTGATTTGATTGAAAAGATCGCTGACGAAACAGTGGCCAATACTGAAGAAGAGGTGGCGGCCTGGATTGAAAAGGTAGGTCATCCGGTTAAGGATATGCCGCCGCTTATGTAGCTACCAAAAATTGAGAGAAAAGGGGTTAAGAGATGGGTCTTACTGGAATTCAGATTTTGGGCATGCTTCCTAAGAAAAACTGTAAGGAGTGCGGGTTTCCTACGTGTTTGGCCTTCGCCATGAAAGTAGCGGCTGGCCAGGCTGATATTGCTGCTTGCCCTTATGTTTCAGAAGAAGCCAAAGAAAAAATTTCCGAGGCCTCAGCTCCACCTATAAGGACTATAAAACTTGGAAGTGGGGATCACACTTTAGCTGTTGGTGGTGAGACGGTTTTATTTCGCCACGAAAAGCGCTTTGAACACCCAACGGCCATTGGTCTCTTACTGCGCACAGATATGGCTGAAGACGAAATAAGTGAAAGGCTTGCCAAGTTTAAAAAACTTCGCTGGGAAAGAGTAGGGGTAAAACTTGAGCCTGAAGTTATCGCTATTGAAGATGTGGGCGGTGATGCTCAAAAGATGGCTGACCTGGTAAAAAAAGTGCGGGAAGAAGTGCCAGAAGCGGTTCTCGTCCTCATGAGTGAGAAAAAAGATGTCCTGGCCGCTGGGGCCCAAGAGTGTGGTGAACATAAAGCCCTTCTTTATGGGGTCACTTTAGAAAATCTTAAAGATATGGCCGAGCTTGCCAAAGAAACTGGCTTTCCTTTGGGGGTTAAGGCTGATTCTCTAGGAGAGGCGGCTCGCATCTCGGAAGAGTTAATAAAAGCAGGTATCAAAGATATTGTTCTTGATACCGGCCCGAGAGGGCTTCGTGAGCTCTATGAAGACCAGGTTATTATGCGCCGAGCCGCTATAAAAAAACGCTTTAAGCCTTTTGGGTTTCCTAGCATTACCTTTCCCTTTCGATTTACAGAGAATCTTGTAACCGAGTATATGATCGCTTCGGTGCTGGTGGCCAAGTATGCGGGCATGATAGTGCTTTCTGATTTTAGGGCCGATCTGCTCTATCCCCTTATGGTTGAACGCATGAACATCTTTACCGACCCCCAGCGGCCGCTGGTGGTGGAAGAGGGCATTTATCCGCTAAACGGCCCAGACGAAAACTCACCAGTCTGTATCACCTGTAACTTCGCCCTTACTTATTTTATCGTCTCGGGCGAGATAGAAGGTAGCCGAGTACCTACCTGGCTACTTATAAAAGACACGGAAGGTTTGTCTGTACTTACGGCCTGGGCCGCAGGGAAATTCGGGGCGGATACCATTGCCGAGTTCGTAAAAAAGTGCGGTATTGCTGATAAGGTAAAGCACCGCAAACTTATTATTCCCGGGTATCTGGCGGGTATTAAAGGTGAGCTTGAAGAAGAATTACCAGACTGGGAAATCGTAATTGGCCCGAGAGAAGCAAGCGGTCTTCCGCCATTTCTGAAAGAATGGAAAGCGGCTTAGGTTTATGGCTGATACTGATAAATGGGCACAAAAATTAAAAGACTTGCTCAATGAGTTTTGTAAGAAAAACAATCTTAAAGAAGTGGAAATTTTTTTATTTGGTTCAAGGGCCTGGGGCAGACCGATGAGGGCGTCAGACTTCGATCTGGTAGTAAAAGGGCAAAGTCAGCTTGCTTCCTTGCTTAGGGAGTTTCTTGAAGAAAGTACCTTCCCATACGAGGTAGATGTGGTCTTGTGGGAAGAACTATCAGATGAACTGCGCCAGAAGATACTAACCGAGGGAGAAAAGTGGATTTAAAGATCCGGCTTAACACAGCTTACAAGGCCCTTGAGACTTTATCTGAACTGTTAGATAAAAAAGTTGAGTTAACTAGCGAATTTTATGTAATTTTTAGAGACGCTTCTATTCAAAGATTTGAATATACTTTTGAGGTAGTCTGGAAGGTGCTCAAGCAATTTCTCTGGGAAATTGAGAAGTTAGAATGTTATTCACCGAAAAGTTGTTTTCGGACTGCCGGACAAGTAGGGCTTCTTTCGCCGGAAGAGACAGAACTGGCCTTTAAAAATGGTAGATGCCAGGAATGCCACCTCGCACACTTACAGGGAGGAAGTGGCCAGGCTGATTTACCGTGATTTGCCCAAATATGCAGAACTTATGCGAAATATTTTAAGGCGCATTGAAGATAAACTTGATGAGGAGGCTTAAATATGAGTCAGACGGTAGTTTGTATTGCAGAGTCTATCAACATCATGGGGAAACGTACCGGCCAGGCCATGCGAGATAGAAACCCCGGCCCTATCCAGGAGATGGCCAAGGAAGAAACCGAACTAGGCGCCGATTACCTTGACTTAAACATCGGCCCGGCCAAAAAAGACGGCCCGGACCTCGCCGCCTGGATTGTCAAAGTGGTAGAAGAAGTGGTTGACACTCCCATTTCCCTTGACACCACCAACCCTGAGGCCATGATCGCCGGCATTAAGGCCTCAAAGAATCCCTCGCGCGTGCTCATGAACTCTATCTCGGCCCAGCCTGAGCGTATGGAAAAGCTAATTCCCTTTGCTGCGGAAGTAGGTTGCGATGTCGTAGCCCTTCTCTGGGGGCCAGAGGGTATGCCACGAGACGCCAACGAGCGGGCGGCCATGGCCGTTGACCTTATCATGGCCTTAAACGAGGCCGGTATCCCCAACGAAAAAATCTGGGTTGACCCCATCGGCACCCCCATTACCCTTGGGGCCGACCAGATTCTTGAAGGTCTTAATTTCCTTGCCATGCTTCCAGATATTGCGCCTGGGTGTAAGAGCACCATAGGGCTTTCAAACGTATCAAACGGAGTACCGCATCACCTGCGCTGTTATCTTGACCGGGTGTATTTGATGATGCTCATGAAGTACAACATTTACTCGGCGATTTTGAACATTTACGACAAAGAGCTGGTGGAGATAGCCAAAGGCAAGCATCCAGATTGGGTAAAGTTGGTGCATGATATGATGGACGGAGACGAGCCGGATCCGAGCAAGCTTTCGCCCAAGGAGCTTGAGATATACAAGACGGCGAGGGTGCTTCTTGGGAAGACCATCTTTTCTGAATCCTGGCTTGAACTTTAATTGCTTAAGTTAACTTTGAAATAGTAATTATTGAAAGAAAACTGAAAGCTATTCCGGTTATAGGGGGTATTATTGTCGTAATTAGCCGAATATGAACCAAATTTTTGGTTTGTAGGCAGGTAAAATCTTTGATTTTTTTTAACTTAACGTTTATTATTTTTTAATATTTCATTATTTCTCCAAAAATTTAGTTGGAGGTAAGCATGAAAAGAATTTTGCTTATTTTAATATTTCTTGTTTGTAAAAAGATTGGTCTAATAGATGGCGATTTTCTTTTTCTGGCGTTTGGAGCTACTTTCTCTTATCCCCTTTATTCGCGCTGGTTTGATACTTATGGAAAAGAAACGAACACTAGAATCAACTATCGTTATGTTAACTCTGGTAGTAACATTCGCGAAGTTTTAGCTCGAGTTATTGACTTTGGGGTTACAGAAGCTCCTTTAAATGACAGAGAACGTTTCAAAGCCCCTGATCTAGTTTTGCATATCCCCATAGCTCTGGGAGCTGTAACTTTAGCTTATAATTTACCTAAAGTTAACAAACTTAAACTTACACCTGAAGTATTAGTTGATATTTATTTGGGTAAAATATCTAAATGGAATGATCCTGCTATTGCCGAATTAAATAAAGAAATAACATTACCTGATATGCCTATAAAAGTAGTTTGTCGTTTTGATTCTTCTGGTACTTCTTATATCTTTTCTGAATATTTGAGCAAGATAAGTGAAGAATGGGAAGAAAATATAGGCAAGGGAAAAACAATTGATTGGCCGGTAGGTGAAGAGGTAAAAGGTAGCGAGAAAGTAGCCCAATTTATAAAAGAAAACGAAGGGACAATAGGATATTTAGGATTAACTTATGCTTTAAAAGAAAACTTACCTGTGGCTCTTATACGCAACCAGGCAGGAGAGTTTGTGGCTCCAAGTATAAAAGCTATTTATGCGGCTACTAAAGACGCTTTTATACCCGATGACGCCAGAGCTACTATTATCAACTCCCAGATGGAAGACGCTTATCCTTTATCTACAATAGTGTGGTTTATTACCTATCAAGAACAAAGATATCATAACCGTTCTTATGAACGAGCCAAAGAGCTGGTCAAACTTCTCTGGTGGTGCATAACAGATGGGCAAAAGTTTAATGAAGAGTTAGGTTATGGTGCTATTACTAAAGAACTTAGAGCTAAAGCAGAATCTTTTGTAAGAAATATGACTTATGATGGCCATCGTATTCTTGGTGAAAAGGGGATTAAAAGTTTAGGTATAAAAAAAGACTTTTTAATTTTACGGGGGCCTGGAGGTTATTACGAATCAGATGCTTATAAATTGCCTGAAAAAGATAAAGCTTTAGTAGAAGGAGAGATGGTTTCTGTTGATGAAGCCTTGGAAAAAATAGCAGAAAAACTTCTGGCGGCAAAGTATCCGGTATTTTTCCCCGGTCCTACAGTTATCTGGAAGACAGAAGAAAGGGCTAAGAAGGCTACGGCCATCATAAGAAAAATAGTTGAAGAAGTAGGTGCCAATATTATCCCCATGCCTAAGTACTGGAAACCCCCGGTTGAAAACCCTCTGGTAGAAGAAGAGGCTCGCAGGTTCTGGACGGATAATATTTGGTTTAATCGTATAGATGTTTGTGTTTTTGTAGGGGTTCCCTGTCCTTATGCTGATGTAGGTCTCAAAATTTTAAGGGAAGAAACAGATTGTTACACCATTGCCCTTTGTGCGCATGCTGGCCACAAAGACGCCATTATTACCCTTAGAGATGTAACTCCAGAGGTTCTTGAAAAGTTATATCAAGCGGTGAGGGAAATAAAAGCTGCCAAAAAAGCCGCTTGAATCGGCAATATAAAAAGCCCGGAGGTAATAATAGATGAAACTTTGGGTGAATGGCCAGGAGGTGGTGGTCAAACCAGCTGATAATTTACTAACTACCTTGAAAGAGGCGGGTTTTGAAATACCAAGCCTTTGTCATTTGCCTGGAGTTTCTGAACCTCCATTTCCCTGTGGCCTGTGTTTAGTTGAAATAGAAGGTAAGGGTCTAGTTAGATCCTGCGTCACCGAACCTGAAGAAGGGCTCAAAATCCGCACTGATACTGAAGAAATCAAAAAAGCGCGCAAGCAAAAACTTGAATCTCTGGTAGCCAATCACTTTGGAGATTGTAAAGCTCCGTGTCACGGCCCTTGTCCTGGCGGGCTTAATATTCAGGGCTACATTGCCTTTATTGCCAGAGGGGAATACGCCTCGGCTCTAAGTCTTATCAAAGAAAAGCTGCCTTTACCTGCCCTTGTAGGGCGGGTTTGCCCGCGTTTTTGTGAGCCACGTTGTCGCCGTGCGCTGGTAGATGTACCGGTGGCTATAAATAATTTGAAACGATTTGTGGCTGATTGGGGTCTAAAAACAAAAGCTTTTAAACCGGAATTTCTTCCTTCTACTGGTAAGAAAGTAGCTATTGTCGGTTCTGGGCCCGCTGGGCTTTCAGCGGCTTATTTTTTACGTTTAAAAGGGCACGAAGTAACCATTTTTGAAGCTCGGGATGAGCCAGGCGGTATGCCTCGTTGGGCTTATCCGGGTTTTAAAATTTCCAAAGATATTTTACGCGAAGAGATAGATCAGATTTTAGAGCTGGGAATAGATCTTAAAACAGGTAAGCGGTGGGGTTATGACTTCTCTATCAAAGATTTATTAGATGAAGGTTATGATGCAGTTTTTCTGGCTATTGGTTCTTATAAGTGCCGTAGTACTAATTTCCCTGGAGAAGAACATACGGTAACTGGCCTTTCTTTTCTTTACCAATTGAATAGTGGCGACATACCCAAAGTTGGCCAGAAAGCATTGGTTTTAGGCGGAGGCTACACGGCCATAGATGTGGCGCGAAGTCTTTTACGTTTAGGAACAGATGTCACGGTGGTTTACCCGCGCTCACGTATGGAAATGCCGGCCCATCAGAGGCAAATAATTGAGGCGGAAAAAGAAGGAGTAAACTTTTTACTTATGGCCCAGCCGCTAAAGCTTATTAAAAGGGGGCAAATTTACGAGCTTCTTATTGCTAGAACTAAACTCACTTCTCCTGGGAAGGATAAATCTCGTAAAGTTGTTCCTGTTGAAGGTACGGAGAAATGGTATGAATTTGATTTAGTAATAAGGGCTTGGGGCGAGGAGCCAGATGTTTCTTTTAAAAATTATGGCGAAATAGAAGAAAAACTGGCCGTAAACCCGAAAGGAATAATCAAAGTCGGAAAAGATTTTTCTACCAGTGTCCCTGGGGTTTGGGCAGGAGGAGATTTTGTTACTGGTCCCAAAACAGTTATTCAGGCCGTGGCCTCTGGGAGAAAGGCCGCAGAAAGTATCCACCAATATTTGGCCGGCTTAAAGAAAGAAAAAACGTCTCTTACTGTTAGGTATGACTTTAATCGGGGGCGGCGTCTTGAAGAAATGGATCTAGATTTTTACGAAGATTTTCCCATGATTCCCAGAGAAAAACCCGAAGAGCTCCCCTTAGAAGAACGCAAGCACACTTTTAAGGAAGTATACAATTCTTTTACGGAAGAACAGGCCAGAGATGAAGCTAACCGGTGTCTTAAGTGTGGATGTCTTGGCTTTCATAAATGCACGTTTAGGGATCTTCTTATCTCAGAAGGTGTGCCGGCTAAAGGTCGCCAGAGGTCTAAATATAAACTTGAAACAGACCACTTCTTCATAGACGTTGATTCTAATAAATGCGTGGGCTGTTATCGTTGTGTTAGAGTTTGTAACTACGGCGGAATAGAATTAACTATTTATGCCCAGGGGACCCCTGACGAAGAAATACACTTTACCTTTACGGAAGAATGTGTGTCCTGTGGTTCCTGTGTAGATGTTTGTCCCACTGGAGCTCTTTCGCGTAAAGATTCTACGGTTCCTTACACCAAAAAAGAAGCTAAAGAAATTCGCACGGTTTGTCCGTATTGCGGAACAGGTTGTAATCTACTGGCGCAGGTGAAAAATGATAGCATACTGGAAGTGAACGCCGCTAAAGGGCCACCTAATTATGGAGAACTTTGTGTAAAGGGCCGTTTTGGCTACCAGTTTTACCGCCATCCAGAAAGACTCAAAAAACCTCTAATGCGGCTATCTCGGGATGAGCCTTTCAGAGAGGTTTCCTGGGATGAGGCCCTTGATTTTGTTGCTGAAAAGTTAAAGGAAATTAAAGAAAAATACGGCCCTGATTCTATAGGTGTTCTTTGTTCGGCACGGACTACCAATGAAGACACTTACGTAGCTCAAAAATTTGCTAGAGCAGTAATTGGCACACATAACGTTGACAATCCGGCTCGGGTCTGACACGCGCCTTCGGTCGCAGGGCTTGCGGCCACCTTTGGTTCAGGAGCAGCTACTGGGCCTTTCGACGAGCTAGAAAGAACAGACCTTCTTTTGCTCTGGGGTGCTAACACTACCGAGGCCCATCCCGTAATAGGGGGCCGAATCCTTAAGGCCCTGCAACAGGGGCTTAAGCTTGTAGTAATTGATCCTAGAAAAACCGAATTAGCGGAAAAGGCCTATCTATGGTTGCCACTAAGGCCTGGAAGCAATGTTCCTTTAGCTAACGGGCTGGCTTATGTGATTATCAAAGAAGGGCTTTACAATAAAAATTTTATTGAAAAAAGAACGGAAAACTTTGAGGCTTACAAAAATTATATTCTCGCCGAGTGGCCCCTTGAAAAAGTAGAGCGTTTAACAGGTATACGGAGAGAACAAGTTATTCAGCTTGCCAGACTTTACGCAACTACAGAAAAAGCCCTTATTTTCTGGGGGCTAGGTGTAAGTGAGCACCGGAGCGGAAGCCAGGGCACTATGGCCTTAGCCGACTTGGCTATGTTGTGCGGCCATGTGGGCAGGCCGGGAACCGGGGCCATGCCTCTTCGTGGCCAGAACAATGTTCAGGGTGCTTGTGATATGGGGGCCTTGCCTTATGTATTGCCAGCGTATCAAAAAATAAACGATCCCCTTACCCGCAAAAAGTTTCAAGACATTTGGGGTGTTCCTTTACCAGAAAAGCCCGGCCTTACCGAAACCATGATGTATCGGGAGGCTATAAAAGGCCGAATCAAGGCTTTTTACGTGGTGGGTTATGACGTAGCCATGACCCACGGAAATCTCAAGCGGGTTCATGAGGCTTTGTCTGCAGTGGATCTTCTGGTGGTGCAAGACATTTTCTGGCCTAAAACCGCTGACTTTGCCCACGTGGTATTACCAGCGGCCTGTCTTTTTGAAAAAGATGGCACCATTGATAATGGTGAACGCCGCGTTCAGCGGGTTAGAAAGCTTATAGAACCACCCGGGGAATCCTGGCCTGACTGGAAGATTATTGCCGAGGTCTCCAAAAGATTAGGTTATGAGATGGGTTATGAGTCCGCCGAAGATATTTTTAACGAAATGCGCCGAATAATGCCTTCGTTTGCGGGCATTACTTACGAGCGCTTAGAAAGAGAAACCCTTTGTTGGCCTGTACCTACAGAAGATCATCCCGGTACAGAATTGATGTTCCAGGAAAAATTTGCCAGACCATCAGGTAAGGCCTTTTTTGCCTTGCCTAAATACTACGGTTCCTCAGATAAAACCGAAGCCGAATATCCTTTAATCCTAATAACAGGCCGCCGCCTTTATCATTACAATTGTGGTTCCATGACCAGACGAGTGGAAGCTTTATGGGAAGCATTACCTGAAGAACTCGTTGAAATTAACCCTAAAGACGCCCGCAAGCTACGGATTAGAGAACGAGATCCCGTTAAAGTGATTACCCCTCGCGGAGAAGTACTAGCCAGAGCCCATGTTACCACCAGAGTGCGTCCTGGCACTATTTTTATGGATTTTCACTTTGAAGAACCGCTAACCAACATTATAACCAGTGCTGGGATAGATACAGAAGTTCATACACCGGAGTATAAGGTCGCCAGCGCTAGAATTGAAAAGATAGTCTAAAAAGAAGGTACAGAGAGTTATACCTGGACCTTTGAAAAATCTTATTAAAGAGACTGCTTCGCCCTACGGGCTCGCAGTGACTAAATAGTAGAGGACAGATGGCTGATGGTAGATGGCTCTCACTTTCCACTTATATTTACGAGAAGCCCCACAGGGACGACGAAGTGGCCCAGCAGGGCCACTGGGAGCCCAGACCTTTTATCCCGTCATTGTATGGTTTTAATTTAACCCTGTCATTGCGAGGCCTCGCTAGAGGCCGAAGCAATCTCAGGGACTGCTTCGCCTGTCCCGAGCGCCAGCGAAGGGATCTCCCTACGGGCCTCCTCGCAGTGACAGATGTGATGTCATTGTATGGTTTTAAGTAAAGGGCAAAAGCATTAAAGTAAAAAAAGTTGGTAGGGAGGGACAGGCTGTTGAGTCATGGAACGTTTGCTTTTTAGCAAACTGTTCGATCGCAAGATTAGCCGTCCTTCCCTGTGTTTGAACAGTATCCGGGACGTTTCCAATTACGGAAACTGTCCGTATACAAGGCTAAACCTGGAAGGACCTCCCTACCAACAATCTTTATTTTATCTCAAAGAAAGGAGAATTGAAGACCTATGAAAAATTTATCTTTTCTTGGGGTGGATGTGGCCAAGGATACATTGGTTATTTTTGATGGCCAGAAGGTTTACGAGTTTCAAAATGAAAGGGGTTTAAAGAAATTTAAGAGGAAGTTTTTTAAGAAGAAAGAAGACAGGAAGAAAAGGGTGGTGATATACGAGCCCACAGGGCCATATTCGGCATTTCTGGAGGAGTTCTGTGCTACGAATATGATAAAAGTAGTATCCCTTAACCCCAGAAAAGTCCCCCGTTTAAGAGAAGTATTAGGTCATAGAGCAAAAACAGATAATCTTGATGCGAAACTGTTATACGAATATCACAAGATAGTTAGCGAAGAAGAGATCAAAGAAATAGAATATAACGAAAATTTAGAGAAATTATCTTTATTGTTAAGTGAGTATCAATTACTTCAAAATATAGAAAACAAGTTATCTAATTTTCTAGAGTATTTAGATAGAGTACCAGTAGATAGTAAAGAAAGCAAAAAATACATACAGAAAAACTTAGAAGAAACAAGGCAGAGGCTTCAGAAGATAAAGAAAGAGATGGAGGAATTAGTAAATAAAGATGACGACATAAACAGAGGGGTTAGAGAGATAGAGAAAGTTAAAGGTATAGGGAAGATGATAGCGACATATTGTTACATCTTTTTTCGGAAGAGGCGGATAAGAAACCGGCGGGAGGTAGTAGCTCTAGCAGGATTGGACCCGGAAGTAAAGGAATCTGGTAAGAGGAAGCTGGTAACCAGGATAAGCAAGAAAGGGGATAATAGGTTAAGGAGTTTGCTTTTTATGGGGGCGCTTAGTGCCATAAGATGTAAAGAAGGGGGACTAAAAGAGTATTACGAAAGTTTGATAAAGAGAGGAAAACCGAAGAAAGTGGCCATAATAGCCTGTGCCAGAAAATTATTGATATTTGCTTTCTATAATTACAAAAAATGGCAAATGGAAGCTCAAAGTGCTTGACAAAAACCACAGTATCTTGCGAGGGTGCGCCAGCAGCCGAAGCAATCTCTGTCGTGAGGGGCCGGTGGCCCCGTGGCGATCTACCTCATTTTTTAATCCATAGCGTGCATGGGTTGACCACAGCAAATAGGTGCTTCCCCTTCAGGAAATTCTTCCATGCGGTTGCATTCCATACAGACGTAACGTACTTTCTTCTTGTGAACCGTAGCCTGAACTGTTTCTACTTTTACACCCTCAACCTGGAACATGGCCTCTTTAGACGTGGCGGGAACGAACATGCCGATAGGCACAAGCTTAAAGCTTTCACCCTCACAGGCTACAATATACTGCCAGAGCTTGTTGAGCTCCTGGGCTTCCTGCTCATTTTCAGGAATAAATTTGACAACTTGTTTTTCTATTTCTATCTGCATGTAGCCTCCTTATTTTGAGGATTCAACTTCTTGCATGGGCTTAAACGCTTTTTTTGAAGCCCCACAAACAGGGCACTTCCAGTCTTCAGGGAGTTCTTCAAAAGGGGTTCCTGGTGGGATTTTCCCTTTACGGTCGCCTTTTGAGGGAACATATATGTATCCACAATTAGTAGTAGAACAAATATAAGCTCCTTCATATATGTTATTGCTCATGGCCACCCTCCTATTTTTATTTGATAATTAATTTAAAAAAATATAATTTCTTAGTCAAGAATAATTTTTAATTCAAATTTTTAACACGCTGAATATTTGTTTTATATGCTTTGTAAGGTAAATCAAAAAAATAATTTCTTTACCTTAGTTTTTTTTAGAATTAAATTTGAGTTTATGAAATGTCCTTCCTGTGAACATATGGAAACAAAAGTAATTGATAGCCGCATGAGTAAAGACGGAGCTACCATAAGACGGAGAAGAGAATGTCTTGCTTGTGGGTATCGTTTCACCACCTATGAGCGAGTGGAAATGCAACTTCCTATGATAATCAAGCGTGATGGCCGTCGAGAGCCATTTGTCAGAGAAAAAGTTATTGAAGGTATCAAAAAGGCCTGTCAAAAAAGGCCCATCAGTATGGAAGAGATAGAAAGCTTTGTAAACGAACTTGAAAGAGAACTTTTAGAATCAGGAGAAAAAGAGATTCCTTCTACTTTCATTGGTGAGAAAGTAATGGCCAAACTCCACGAATGGGATGAAGTTGCGTACGTGCGCTTTGCTTCTGTTTACCGTCAGTTCCAGGATGTTAACGAATTTATTGACCAAATCCAACAACTTTTAAAAAATAAAAAGACCTAATTCCTTTAACTTATGAGTTAATAGCCTCTAAAGCCTTGTATAAGGGGTTTTTGTTTTTTAATTTTCATCACAACAATTAAGGAGGTCTTTATGGAGAAGAAATTTTTAAAACCAGAAAGCACTTTTCTCATGGTCATAGATCCTCAAGAAAAACTTATGGCCGTTATCAACGAGGCTGACCGTGTAGTTAAGAACATCTCGCTATTGGTCCACTTGGCCAAAACATTTGAAATGCCAATTATTCCAGCCACTCAATACGCTAAAGGCTTGGGGCCTTATGTATCAGATTTGGCTCCTCTTTTTGAAGGAATGAATTTTTATGACAAAACCGAATTTAGCGCCTTGAAAAACAAAGATATACATGCAGCGGTAGATAACCTCAGGCCAACACGTGACACTATTATTCTCTGTGGGGTAGAAACGCATATATGTGTTTATCAGACAGCTCTTTCAGCTCTTCTTGAGGGTCTTGAAGTAGTAGTGGCCGCTGACGCTACTTCTTCCCGTACCGCTGCTAACATGGAATACGGTCTTGCCTTTTTAAGAGACATTGGCGCTCAGATAATGTCTACCGAGATGATTATTTACGAATTCCTTGAAAAGGCCGGCACTCCTCAATTTAAGGCCATGCTACCCTACTTAAAATAATTTTGGTTGTAATTTTTGTCTATTTCCGCCATCATAATAAAAAAAGACTTGAGGAGGAATTATGGGAGAAATCGTTCAAATATCAGCCCGAGAAATTTTAGATTCACGCGGAAACCCCACCATAGAAGTAGAAGTATGGCTTGAAGGTGGTGCTTATGGCCGGGCCGCGGTACCTTCAGGGGCTTCCACAGGCACTTACGAGGCCCTTGAACTTCGCGATAAAGACGATAGCCGTTACTTTGGCAAAGGTGTTTTGAGGGCGGTTGACAATGTAAATAACGTTATTGCTCCAGAGCTTGTAGGCATGGAATCTACGGCCCAGGCTGAAATAGACCAGTATCTTATCGAACTTGATGGCACAGAAAACAAAAGACGCCTTGGGGCCAACGCTATTCTTGGGGTTTCCATGGCCATAGCTCAGGCCTCAGCTCAAGAGGTAGGCCTTCCTCTTTATGCCTACCTTGGAGGGGTAGGGGCCAAGATCCTTCCTGTTCCTCTTATGAACGTGATAAATGGCGGAGTCCATGCGGATAACGCCCTTGATATACAGGAATTTATGATAGTGCCTTTGGGAGCACCAAGTTTTGCTGAGGCCTTGCGTTACGGTGCCGAGACTTATCATGTTCTCAAAAAATTACTCAAAGAAAAGGGATATAGAACTTCTGTAGGTGATGAAGGTGGTTTTGCCCCAGAAATAAATAGTACCAAAGAAGCCCTGGAAATATTAGTTACCGCTATTGAAAAAGCTGGTTATCGTCCTGGGAAAGATATAGCGTTAGCCCTTGATGCGGCAGCTAGTGAATTTTTTAAAGACGGAAAGTATCACCTGGAAGGGAAAGAACTCAACGCGGATGAGCTGGTAGCTTTTTACGAAGAACTGGTTAAAGAATTTCCTATTGTTTCTATTGAAGATGGCTTTGCTGAAGATGACTGGGACGGATGGAAACTTCTCAACGAACGCCTTGGCCACCGTGTACAACTGGTAGGAGATGACATCTTTGTCACTAACATAAAACGCCTTTCTCGAGGGATCTCTGAAAATGTAGCCAACGCTATTTTGATAAAGCTGAACCAAATTGGTACGGTTTCAGAAACCCTTGATGCCATCAGGTTGGCCCAGACTTCTGGCTGGCGCACAGTAGTCTCTCATCGTTCTGGAGAAACCGAAGACACTTTTATTGCTGACCTTGCCGTAGCGGTGAACAGCGGTCAGATCAAAACCGGAGCTCCCTGCCGCAGTGAACGCGTGGCTAAGTACAACCAGCTTTTGCGTATCGAAGATGACCTTGGGGGAGCGGCGGAATTCGCCGGGCCACGGGCATTTTAGATGAGCCGCGGACGAAAAGAATTTTTAGAGCGTGTTTACGAGAGGGCTGGTAAGCGATATAAACGTTTACGGCCCTCTCGCTTTCAAACAAGAGAGGCGGTAGAAGCAATTTTGGCTATATTGGAAGAAGCCTTTTTAGAGGAAGAAAATATAAAAATTTCTGGCTTTGGCACTTTTGAGATAAAAAAAGGTAAGTCTAAGCTGGTACGAGATTTTTCTTCTGGCGGAACTAAAAAAAGCCTTCCTAAAAAAAGAATTGTTTTCAAAGCCTCGGCCAAATTTTTAAAAGAATTAAACTAACCTAGATTTCTATAAGTAAGAAAAACTGTCGCCAAAAGTATTAATTTTTCAGGTCTTTAATCCTTAATTGCAAATAATTTCTCCCTTGAAAGCTTGTAATTTCAAGGTTTCCCGCAAGGGCTTTTATGGTTTCAGGGATGGAATTCCCAAAACGAAAAGCTACTGCTTCAAGGCCAACGCCTTCCTGCCATATAAAAAATTTTAAGTGTTTTTCTTTGACAAGGGATATATTCCTTACTTGAAAGTTTCTCAAACCGAATAGAGGTTCAGGGTATCCCGGACCAAAAGGTTCGAGCTTCATAAAATTTTCTAAAAAACAGGGATCAAGAATATGTTTTACTCTGACCCAAGCGTCCAATTGGAGACGGGGTTTGGGAATTTTTCCATCAAGTCTCGCTTTGACTATTTCTTCAAACTCTTTGGCAAAGGCTTCTATGTCTTTTTCAAGTATTTTAAGGCCAGCGGCTGCGGGATGCCCGCCAAAGGCTTTTAAATGCTGACAGCAGTCTGCCAAGCACTGATAAAGGTTTATTTCTGGTATACTTCGGCCAGAACCTCGGGCAAGTCCGTCTTTCAATGAAAGCAAAATTACTGGTCGATAGAAAGTTTCCTGAAGCCTTGAAGCCACAATACCAATTACGCCGGGTGGCCAGTCTTCACTGGCAAGCACATAAGATAAGCGGTCAAAACCGAGATTTTTTTCTATTTGGGAAAGGGCCTCTTTTAAAATGCGATCTTCTATTTGCTGTCTTTTGGTGTTCAATTGGTGGAGTTCTTCAGCAATATTTTGGGCCTCTTCTTCATCCTCCGTAATAAAAAGTTTAAAAGCAAGCATAGCCTCTTTTAAACGACCAGCAGCGTTTATTCGCGGGGCCAGGCGAAACATAATGCTGTTGGTATCTAAGCGGCCGTTTTCAAGGCCCGTTAGTTTTTTAAGGGCTTTAATCCCCGGTCGTTTGCTTTGTTTTAGTTCTTCCAGTCCAAACCAGGCAATTAGACGATTTTCACCAAACAAGGGTACGATATCGGCGACAGTACCCAAAGCTACCAGGTCAAGATAACTTTTAAGCTTCGGTGGGCTCTTGGAGAAAAATCCCTCTTCGTAGAGCCTTTGTCTAAGGGCCCGTAAAAGGGCAAAGGCCACGCCTACTCCGGCAAGCTCTTTAAAGGGATAGCGATTTTCTCTTCTTTTGGGGTTAATAACCGCTAAGGCTTCTGGCAGTTTTTCTGGAACTTCGTGGTGGTCGGTAATAATAACATCAAGCCCTTTTTCCCGGGCAACCTGACAGGCTTCGTAGGCACTGATGCCACAATCAACTGAGATTAAAAGGGTTATACCTTTTTCTTTGAGGGAAGCTACCAGGTGAGGGTGGAGTCCATAACCATCTCTTTCGCGATGAGGGAAAATGACCTGCGGCTCAAGTCCAAGTTCTTTCAAAAAAAGATAAACAATGGCAGCACCAGTAGTGCCGTCTACATCATAGTCACCGTAAATAGCAATGTTTTCCCGGGTTTGGATAGCCTTGATTAATCTTTTTACCGCTATTTCCATGTCCTCTAGAAGGAAAGGATCTGGAAAGTCTGAAAGTTTGGGATTTAAATGACGATAAATTTCATGCGGGTCATTTAATCCGCGTGTTAGCAGGATATGAATTAAAAGGGGGGGTAACTCGAGTTCGCTGGCCAATTTTAAAGTGAGTTCTCGATTAAGTGGAGCTACCACCCAGAAGGGGTCTTTTTTCATGGACAAGAAAAGTAACGGGCTAAATAATGAGCTGTCAAGAAAAGAGATGTGTTTATTGATAGAGGTCCCTAAAGAGAAGGTCTATTTTGTTAAGTTTGTAATTGAAGCCTCTGGACATCTGGCTTTCATGACTATCAAACCCGGTGGCCGTATAATTCTTCGTTTTGATAGAGAAGAACAAGAGAAGGTACAGGAATTACTCAAGCATCTACCTATCCTTATCAATTTACATTCCTTAACATAAATTATAAAAACTTTTATATAATAATAAATTTTTTGAGAGTATTTTTCTTTGCTGAAAAATTTAAGTATTTTTTTTCTTTACCGAAAAAAAAGATAGACATTTAATTAAAGCTGTGGAGGGATAACATGAAGTTAAATACCATTAAGGCACGGGTGCAAGCCATTATTGTAATTATGTTCGTTTTAAGTATTTTGAACGCACTGGTGGTTTTCGTAGTCATTCAAAAAAACCATAGTGACGCACTTTACGTAAACGTATCCGGTTTCCAGAGAACCCTCTGTCAACAGATAGTCAAAGATTTATTAAGTCAGGATTTTATTGGTGCTAAAAAAAAGGCTGATTCGTTTGACAAGCATCTCAAGGCTATCAAAAATGGAGATCCAGATTTTGGCCTTGCTCCTATGGAAGATCCTAAAGTTTTGGCCAGCTGGGAAAAGCTAAACCAGGCTTGGCAAAAATTTAAAAGCTCGCTTGATCTTTACTTAAAAACTAAAGATCCAAATGCCCTTAAATATATTATGGACCATAATCTTGAAATCCTTTCTTTGGCTAACGACTTGACTAATAAATTAGAAGAAAGGGCAGTGGCTGGGCTTAAAAGACTTCGCGTTTATCAGATAATCATTTCTGGAATCAGTATAGTTATGCTTATGATTATATGGTGGCTGGCTAAAACTAAGATAATCACTCCTATTGAGCAGGCCGTAGCCTTGGTAACACGGATTTCAGAAGGAGACTTTACCGTTAAGTTTCCAAAGCTAACTAACGATGAAATTGGACGCCTCTTATCATCTCTTAAAGGAATGACGGATCGTTTAAGAGTTACCATTGGCAGCGTAATAGAATCTTCTGACAGAGTATATAACGCCTCTCAAGAAATTTATAGAGCAGGGGAGGAAGTAGCAGAACACACCCAAAATCTTGCCCAAGAAGGAAAGGCAGTAAAAGAGGCCGAAGAAGTAATTAATAAAAACATTAAAGCTGTTTCGGCAGCTTCAGATCAGATGGTAGAAGCTATTACCGAAATATCTAAAAATACCTCCGAAGCAGCCCACATTGCTAACGATGCCGTCATAAAAGCTCAGGAAACAAATGAAATCGTAAATAAACTTAGTATTTCTTCAGAAGAAATCGGTGAGGTGGTAAATCTCATTCAAAGTATTGCGGAACAAACTAATTTGTTGGCTTTAAACGCTACCATTGAAGCGGCTCGTGCAGGAGAGGCTGGCAAAGGTTTTGCCGTAGTGGCCGGAGAAGTAAAAGAGCTTTCCCGCCAGACCACCCAGGCTACCGAAAAGATTACGCGAAAGATTCAGGCCATCCAGACAGATGCCCGGGCTTCGGTTAAAGCTATTGAAGAGATTACCGAAATCATCAGCCGCATAAATGATATTTCTAATATGATTGCTAGCGCCGTAGAAGAACAGACGGCCATGATGGGCGAAATAAGCCAGGCAGCTAACATGTCTGCTGAAAGTGCTGATCAAATCAAAGAAAAAGTTGAAAAAATGTCTGTAGCCATTCAAGAGACCGCGGAAAAAGGCCTTAAGAGCAAGGCGCTATCGGAAGAAATGATAACTCTTGCCGGCCGTCTTAAAGAACTAGCTTCAAAGTTTAAAGTTTAAATTATCAAAAGAGGAGGACCAATTGTGTGTGTCCTCCTCTCCAATAAATCCTTTCCACTCTTCAACTCTTCCAATTTTTGAAAATAAACACTTATGGGCTCATTAAATAAATGACAAATTACTGCCGTTGCGAGCGAAGGGATTTTTTGGGATCGCTTCTCCCTCGATGGGGCTCGCGAGGACTCGCAATGCCCATCCAATTGTCACCATGAGCGAAGCAGTGACGGCAAGGGTTACTTCGCTTTAGCGATTATGTTAGCGATGATAATTGTTACCTAAAAACTGGGATTAAGAAAATCAAAAATAAATTTTGGTTTAAAATAAATTTGTGCTAAAAAATAGCTATCTTCAAAAAGAGGAGGGGGGCATGAAGGTAAATCCGCTCATGTTTAGGGAATATGACATACGCGGCCGGGTTGATGAAGACTTAACCGTAGAAGTGGCTGAAGCCATTGGCAAGGCCTACGGCACTATGGTAAAACGCGCTGGCGGCAAAAAGGTCGTCTCTGGCCGTGACGGTCGTCTTTCTGGCCCAAAACTCCAGGAGGCCCTTATCCGCGGTATCCTTTCCACCGGTATAAATGTAGTCAACATCGGTGTAACTCCCACACCGGTTATGTATTTTTCGCTTTTTACGCTTGAAGGGATAGACGGAGGTATTCAGGTAACCGGCTCTCACAACCCACCAGAGTTTAACGGTTTTAAAATCTGCCTCGGTAAAGAAACCCTTTATGGCCCTAAAATTCAGAAAATTAGAAAATTAATAGAAAAAGAAGACTTCGAAACCGGAACTGGAAATTTAGAAGAGTACGATATTTTACCTAGTTATCTTAAATACTTAAAGGAAAACATTAAAGTTTCCCGCTCTCTTAAAGTGGTGCTTGATTGCGGCAACGGGGTAACAGCCCTTACGGCGCCGTATGCCTTTCGGGATCAGGGTTGTGAAGTTACTTCTCTTTATTGTGAAGTAGATGGCACTTTTCCTAATCACTTTCCTGATCCTACGGTTGAAGAAAACATCAAAGACTTGCGTGAGAAGGTGCTTGAAATTGGTGCTGATTTCGGTGTGGGCTACGATGGTGATGGGGACCGCATTGGCGTGGTTGATGATAAAGGAAAGATCCTCTGGGGAGACCAGCTTCTCATAATCTTTGCCCGTGAGATTTTGAAAGAAAGGCCCGGAGCCACCATCATTGGCGAGGTCAAGTGTTCACAGGTTATGTATGACGAAATAGCTCGCCTTGGCGGGAAACCTATTATGTGGAAAACCGGCCATTCGCTTATTAAAGGCAAAATGAAAGAAGAAAAAGCCGTTTTGGCTGGTGAAATGAGTGGGCATCTCTTTTTTGCTGACAGGTTCTTCGGTTTTGATGATGCAGTTTACGCCTCTTTACGGCTGGCTGAGATTGTAGCCAAATCAGATGTTCCTCTCTCAGAGATGCTAAAGGACCTTCCCAAGATGGTTTCTACCCCTGAAATAAGGGTTGAATGCCCTGATGATAAAAAGTTTGAGATTGTGCGTCGTTTAACGGAAAAACTTAAGGCCGAAGGCCTAAATGTTATTGATATTGACGGTGCCAGGGTGATTTTTGAAGACGGCTGGGGGCTTGTGCGAGCTTCAAATACCCAGCCGGTGTTAGTGCTTCGTTTTGAGGCCAAAGATGAAAAACGACTTGAAGAAATCAGGCGCTTCATTGAAGAAAGGCTTGAGCAGGTAAAGCAAGAAGTTTAATGGAAAAAATTGATCGGGTTTTAAAAAATTTATGGGCGGCGCCGGCCTGGAGTAAGAGCCTTGTCGCCGCCCAGGTGCTTGACACCTGGGAAGATATAGTAGGGCCGCAGATAGCCAGCGCGGTTAGGCCTTTAGGTTTTGCCCGAGGAGTGCTTACCCTTGAAGTGAGTGATAACATCTGGCTCCAGCGCCTGCGTTTTGAAGAAAAACGGCTACTTGCCCGTTTAAACGAAAGGGCAGGGGAAGCAGTTTTTAAAAAAATTCGCCTGGTTTTAAAACAAAATTATTTCAAGAAAGACAAACCTAAACGAAGGTTACAAAAAGTTTCCCCCTCAAAGGCCTTAATAACTCGCCTGGAAAAAGAATTAGCCCTAATTGAAGACGAAGAAATAAGAAAGGCCTTTCTTAAATTGCGGCTTACATTACTGGCCAAAAGGCATTCTCACAGGGCAAAGAGGCGTTTCATCTCTTCGCTGTAATCTCCCCCGCGATTTTCGTAAACAAAAAGCGGAGGGAGCACCTTAAGTTCGGCACCGCCGTTTTTAACTGCTTCCAAAAGTACAAGCTTTCCTTCAGAGCCTGGATAGGAATAAACTAGGCGCAAGGTTTTGGGCATAAGCCGTTTTTTGAGACAGGTATTTATAATTTCTGGAAGGCGTCTGGCCGAATGCACCAGGTAAAACCGCCCTTTGTTTTTGAGAGTGCAGGCGGCGCAGCTTATAAAATCTTGTAATGAAGCAAGAATTTCGTGCCGGGCAAGCCTTTCCTGAAGGTCAGGTGAAAGCCGTCCGCTGCCAACGGGATAGTATGGCGGGTTGGTAAATACCACTTCAAAAGAGCCGGCCTTAAAAGGTGGCTTCTTTACATCACCCAGTAAGGGATAAACTTTTTCGGAAAATTTACTGATTTTTATGTTGTGGGCGAAAAATTTGAGCAGTTCTTTTTGTATTTCAAGGCCAACCAGAAATTTAAACTTATACCTGAAAGCGACTATGAGGGAAATTACGCCACAGCCAGCCCCTAGTTCAAGGAGCTTTTCTTGGGGCCGCGGTGATATAAAACCTGCTAGTAAAAAGACTTCAAGGGAAAACCGATAGCCTGTGCGGGGTTGAAAGACCTTTAGAGAGCCGTCAAGCAAGTGTTCAGTGGTGTGTTCAGGCAAGTTCCACATGGACTTCGCCTTGAGAGCCAAGTTTTTGAGCGGCACTTCCCTGGGAGGCGGCAATTTCAAGATAACCTTCACTACCGATGAGAGCGAGAAGGTTTCCCGGTGGAGCTAGCCCGTAGGTTTTAAGAAAAGGGATTTCAAGGCCCTGGTAAGTTACTTTTTTTATTTCTCCAGTAATGTCTCTTATGTGAATATTGGTTATTAAGTTGCCAAAGCGGTCCACATAAATTACGGCCCCTTTTAGCGAGTTATTATCTTTTATAACTTTTGGCCAGGGAAGCCTTTTAATTTCTTTTAAAGACGGGCCGAACTCTTTAGGAGAGACGCCTCTGGCTAAATGGGCGGCTACAGGTGCAAAGATATCTCTTCCGTGAAAAGTGATACTTATCTCCCGGCGGAAGTAAAAGTTGTTTTTTAACTCCCAGGCGAAAAAAGTCTTTTCTTGTTCAAGGACAAAAGAAAAAAGGCCGTTATCAGGGCCTACGAAGAAGTATTTTCCAGTAGAAACAAGAATGCCTTTTCTTTCAGTACCCACACCCGGGTCAACCACGGCCACAAAGATGCTTCCATCAGGAAAATAACGATAAGAAACACCTAGAAGAAACGCTCCGGCTTTTATGTCCTGCGGCGGGACTTCATGGGTTAAGTCAATAATATCTTCTTGAGGGGCAATGGTTTTAATTACCCCTTTCATTACACCTACATAATGATCCTTTAAGCCGAAATCTGTTAAAAGGATAATTGGCATTTTTATCTTAATTTCTTGTTGATAATAAATCTACGGCCACTCTGACCCGGAAATGGAACTCATGCTCAAAGCTAATCTCTTCTACCGTTGTTTCCTTGCCTCTCTGCTATTGACCCCTTTACTGACTACTCTACTATATCTCGTTTCCGTTCTGATCTCAATTGAACCTTTATCGTAGGTGCTTTGAAGAACTTAAACGGCAGCCCGCTCAAGAGGGTTTTGAATTTCGTTCTGGCAAAATCATTGATGCTCGTCTGGTTAAAGCGGCTAGACGTCCTCTTTTATGATATTTTTTTGTTTTAGTTAGCATTACTATTAAAAAAATTTATAAAAATTGGTTATATATTCTAAAAATCTACTTAATTTTGTAACCATATCGTCAAAAACTATCATTAACTTTTCGCCTACAAATACAAATAATTAGGGAGGTAAAAAATGAAGAAATTTTTCAACTTTTTATTGGTAGGCTTTTTTTTAACAATTTTAGTAAGTTCGGTTAATGCTCAAGAAGTTTTAAGAATCATTACATGGAAAGGCTACATTCCGAAAGAGTTGCAGGAAAAATTTGAAAAAGAAACAGGAATCAAACTTAAAATCACCTACTCAAACAACGAAGAAATGCTCGCAAAGCTAAGAGCAACAAGGGGTGGCGGATTTGACCTTGCTCAGCCTTCAGCAGACAGAATCCTATTTGCCGCCAAAAAATATAAAATCTATCAGCCTCTTGACTACTCAAAAATAGAAACAAAAAACATAAAACCTACACTTTTAAAAGCCACAAAAGAAATTTCTGGTGGCTATGCAGTTCCTTACTGTTTCGGAACAACAGGACTTATTATAAACAAAAAGTATGCACCAGATGCAAATGACTGGAGTGATCTTTACAACCCTAAATATAAAGGACACATTGCATACAGACTTAAAAGACCTCTTCTTATAGGTGTTGCGTTTAGTATGGGATACAATCCTTTCAAACTTTACCATAATATTCCAGAATATAAGAAAATGATAGATAAAGTAGCACAAAAGCTTATAGAGACAAAAAGCTACGTTTATGCTTACTGGAACAGTGGCGATCAGCAGAGAGAATTTGCAAGAAGCGGAAAGGTATGGGTTGAAACAGGCTGGGACGGTATCGGCTGGAACCTTCACAAAGAAAATCCTGATATTGACTTTATAGCTCCTAAAAGTGGTGCTCTTGGTTGGATTGATACATTTGCTATTCCAAGAAGAAGTAGAAACGTAGAAGGAGCTTACAAGTTTATTAACTTTATGCTTAAACCTGAAAATGCAGCTGTCTTTGTAAATCATGAAAGATACCAAAGTGCATCCAATGGAGTAGAAAAATACGTCAAAAAAGAGATTAAAGAAGATTGGCAGAGAACATTTGATAAGAAAAATCTTGAAAACATAAAATGGTATCCAGCACTGCCTGCAGCATGTGAAAAAATTGAGTCTGAAGCTCTTGAAAGAATTAAAGCAGCAGCAAGCAAATAAAAATACTGTGGCAGGAAATTTCCTGCCACAGTCACTTCCTTAGAGGTAATAACTAATGAACATCCTTAGGATAGAAAACGTTTCAAAAAGTTTTGGTGAAGTAAAAGTTTTAGAGGATATCAATATTTCTATTAAAGAAGGAGAATTTTTTTCTATACTTGGCCCTTCTGGTTCTGGTAAAACAACAATCTTAAGATTAATAGCTGGTTTTCTTATACCTAATGAAGGCACAATAAAAATAAACAACAAAATTATCAATAACCTTCCGCCAGAGAAAAGAGAAGTAAATATAGTTTTTCAAAGCTTAGCTTTATTTCCAATGATGAACGTTTATGAAAATGTAGCCTTTGGACTAAAAATGAAAAAGCTCCCCAAAAAAGAGATAAGAGAAAAAGTTTTAAAAATGCTTGAAAAAGTTGGCCTTAAGGGATTTGAAAATAGAAAGATAAGCGAGCTAAGCGGCGGACAAAAGCAACGAGTTGCAATAGCAAGAAGTCTAATTATGAAACCAAAAATTCTTTTACTTGATGAACCATTAAGTGCACTAGACAAAAAACTTAAAGAACATATGATGATAGAACTAAAACTTTTACAAAAGGAGTTTAAGACAACATTTATCTACATTACACACGACCAAAGTGAAGCAATGGTTATGAGCGACAGAATTGCCGTAATAAATGAAGGAAAAATTGAGCAGATAGATAAGCCTTTCAACCTATATAACTATCCGAAAACTCATTTTGTAGCTTCTTTTATAGGTGAAAATAACAGATTTAAGGTAAAAGCTTTTAATAATGGAACTCTTATAACTGAAAGTGGTATGAAAATTCCAGTCAATTCAATTAAAAATGAGAATATAAAAGAAATATTTATACGTCCTGAAAGTTTTATCTTAAATCCTGACAAGAATGAATTTACTTTTACTGGAATAGTTGAAACAGTTCTATTTGACGGCCCTCAAACAAAATTACTTGTAAAAAGTGAATACAACGATGATTTGCTTATAACTGTAAAAGAAAGATCTCAAATTCCAAAAGCAGGAGAAAAAATAAAATTAGGGATAAAATTAGATGAAGTCAGAGTTTTCTAAAGACAAACTTGTTAAATATTACGCTGTTATTGTTTTTCTCTGGGTGTTTGTTTTAATTATCCTTCCACATATAGGGCTTATCTATTCTTCATTTACAACAGAAGAAGGAAAATTCACTTTTCAAAATTATCTAAAATTCTTTAAACAACAGATATACTATAAAACTTTCATTTTTACTTTTTTAAACGGCTTTTTCATTGCCTTCTTATCCTTTTTATTCGCAACACCTTTAGCTTTCTTCTTAGTTAAGAATTTACCAAAAAAATTGTCAGATTTCTTAATAACAATAATTCTTATTCCTTTAGGTGTTGGTGAACTCATAGTCGTTTATGGATGGATGGTAACTCTTTCAGATACTGGACTCATTAAGTACATTTTAAATTCTATTGGAATACATAATTTCCCAAGGCTCCTTAATACGCATTTTAGTATGACTTTAGGATTTTTATATGTCTCTTTTGTTTTTATCTTGCTTCCTATTATGCAGGCGATTGAAAATATGGATGACTCTCTTATAGAAGCAGCCCTGGATTTAGGAGCTTCTAAATTCAGCATCTTTAAAGAGATTATTATTCCTTTTGCAATGCCGGGAATTGTATCTGGTGCCATAATGGTTTTCACACTTGTAATCGGCGATTTCTTGGTTCCAAACATTTTAGGTGGAAAAAGTGCCTTATGGTTTACAGAAATTATTTATGACAACTTTTTAACAACAATGAATTGGAATTTAGGCTCAGCTTTTGGATTTTTGCTTTTAACAGGAGCTGTTCTGTCTATATGGACACTTATAAAACTCACCGGTCAAAGCTATAGGAAGGTAGTAAAATGATTAGGTCAATCAAAACATCTAAAAGTTATAACTTCTTTGTCTGGATATATATATGTCTTTTCTTTATTTTCTGGACTGTCCCCCTTGTTGTAATTTCTATTTTAGCTTTTAATAATGCAGATTACATAGGCTTTCCTTTTAAAGGTTTTACTTTAGATTGGTTTGTAGGTAATGGACAAAGAATAGGAGTTTTTCACAATCAAGACCTTTTGCACGCTCTTTTTGTTAGTTTAAAGACAGCTTTTATTGTTTCCCTGATTTCTCTGATAATTGCCCTTGCCGCATCACTATATTTTGAAAAATCAAAATCTAAAGCAAAAAATATCCTTTATTACCTTTCAATCTCTCCTTTAATTATCCCAGGAGTAATTCTTGGAATAGCAATTCTCACATTTGCCACTACAATACTTTACTTTTTAGAAGACCATACTTCCATCAATTTAGAAAACTACCTATCACCAGGATTCTGGTTGGTAGTAATAGGACAAATATCCTTTGTTACTTCATACAGTATGCTTATAATTCAAGCACAGATGAAAAAATTTGATAAAACTTTTGAAGAAGCAGCTTTGAGTCTAAAAGCTTCACGTTTTGATGTACTAAGATACATAATAATACCCTTTTTACGACCATCACTTATAAAAGCTTTTTTAGCTGGATTTCTGATAAGCTTCTCAAACTTCAATACAACCGTATTTTTAGTCGGTTCAGATCCAACTTTACCAATCTATCTTTACTCTCAAGTTAAATACAACCTTACCCCTATTGTAAATGCAGTTTCTTTTCTTATTATTATCACGATTACAGTGCTTTCTCTTATAAATCTTGGTTTCAGGAGAAAATAGTGAAAAAGTTAATTTTAATAAGTATAGACGGTTTCAGACCGGAACTTATAGATAAAAAATACTGCCAATTTTTACACAGCTTATCTAAAAATAGCTACTATTCAAATAATGTACAATCTGTTATCCCTCCAATAACCTTACCTTGCTTTTATTCTATATTCTTTGGTGTCAATCCACTAACTCACGGAGTTTTTTACAATATTATCCACGACGACTACAAAGTTAACTCACCAAATTTATTTGAAATACTTTCAAAAAATAATTTTTCCTGTTCTGCCTATTTTAACTGGAAAACTCTTGAAAAAGCTTTTGGACACAACAATAATCTTGTCAAATATTTTATAGATGATTTAACAATCAACGGCGACATAAAGATGGTTTCTCTTCTTTTAGAAAATATAAAAAGTCACTTACCAGACTTTATTTTCCTATACCTGGGAGCCCTTGATGAAGTTGGACATAAATATAAATGGATGTCAAAAGAGTACATTGAAACAGCCAAAACCGTTGACAAACTTGTAAAAATTTTGATTGAAAGCTTAGGTGAAACATACGATTTCATCATACACAGTGACCACGGTGGCTATGAGTATGGACATTATGTTTTAATGAAAGAAATTATGACTGTTCCGCTACTTTTCATTTCTCGAAATTCCAATAATATAGAATTTAATAAAAAAGTAGGTATTATTGATATTGCTCCAACAATTTTAAATTATTTTGGCATTAATATACCTATTAACTGGGAAGGAACGCCTTTTATTACAAAATAAGATAAGTAATCCTAAACAATTCTATTGTTAACACGTCCAAATTGTGGAATCTTTTCTTTTTTAATGAGCACTTACATTGAAGTCATCGGAGCCAGGCACCACAATTTGAAAAATATTACCGTCAAAATACCGCGACGGTCTTTTACCGTAATTACTGGTGTTTCAGGCTCGGGCAAATCAACCCTTGCCTTTGATATAATTTTTGTAGAAGGTCAAAGACGTTATCTGGAGAGCCTTCCGTCTTACATTCGCCAGTTTCTTAAACTTTACGAACAGCCCGAAGTTGATTTGGTGGCGGGCCTTCCGCCTACAGTGGCCATTGAGCAGCGAACCAGCCAGGCCGGCCCGCGCACCACAGTAGGAACTCTTACTGAGATTTTCCACTACCTACGTTTGCTTTATGCCCGAGCAAGTGAACCTTTTTGTCCAGAGTGTGGAGAAAAACTGGGTTTTGCTCACCTTGAAACCATTTTAGCTAAATTACTTGAACGCTATACCGGAAAACAAGCTCTGGTCTTAGCTCCAAAAGTGAGGAGAAGAAAAGGCTTTCACCGGCCGGTAATTGAAAGGGCCTTAAAAGCCGGGAAGGCGCTGGTGCGGATAGATGGCCACCTGCGAGAAATCCCTCCGGTTCCAGACCTTTCTCGCTACAGGGAACACACCATTGAAGTAGTAATAGGGGAAGTAGTTATTTCTAAAACAGCTAAAGGCCAATTGGAAGTTTTGCTAAAAGAGGCCTTTAGCGAAGGCCAAGGCGAAGCGGTGTTGCTTGTAGAAGACGAAGAGATCATTTTAAATGAGAAGGCTTTTTGCGAAAGATGTCGCTTAAGCCTCCCTGAACCTGATCCGTTACTTTTTTCCTTTAACACTAAGGCCGGTGCTTGTCCCCATTGCGGAGGGTTAGGCAAAATAGACGAAGAAACTTGCCCTTTTTGTCAGGGCACTCGTTTAAATAAAACAGCCAGGGCCTTTCGTTTGCATGGCCTTGATCTGGGAAGCCTTGGCGAACTTTCCATAAAAGAAGCCATAGCCTTTTTAGAAGGGCTTAAATTTTCCGGCAAAAAGGAAATGATAGCCCGTCCCATTGTCAGAGAAATTGTGGCCAAACTCGGTTTTCTAGCTGAAGTTGGCCTTTCTTATCTGAGCCTAAACCGGAGCGGTGATACCCTTTCAGGAGGTGAAGCCCAGCGGGTGCGTCTGGCCGCCCAACTGGGTTCAAACCTTACCGGCGTTTGTTACGTACTTGATGAACCTACCATCGGGCTCCATCCACGGGATAATGCTCTGCTGGTGAAAGCCCTTTACCGGCTAAAGGAAAAAGGAAATACCGTCATTGTGGTAGAACATGACGAAGAAACCATGAGAGCGGCGGACTGGATAATAGACTTGGGCCCTGGAGGAGGGAAAAGGGGAGGGCAGGTGCTTTTTGCTGGGCCTTTTCCTGAAATTTTTAAAGTTGAAGGGTCTCTCACAGCCAAAGCCCTTAAAGATCCCGAAAGATATCGCCTGACCAGCCGGGAAAGGAAACCATCACTATTTTTGCATCTTAAGGGAGCTTCAGCCCGCAATCTTAAAAACATAGATGTGGATATTCCTTTAGGAGCTCTAGTAGTGGTTACCGGGGTTTCAGGGGCAGGGAAATCTTCTCTAGTGATGGAGGTTCTCTTTGAGAACTTAAAGCGCTTAGAAAAGGGTTTGCCCCTGCTTCATCTTCGCGAATTAAAAGGGACTAAAAACTTGCGGCGCACCGTAGTGGTGGACCATACTCCTATTGGCCGCACTCCGCGCTCTACTCCGGCAACCTACGTGGGGATCATGGATCATATAAGAAAACTTTTTGCTGCTACTCCTCGAGCCAGAGCCAAAGGCTTTGACGCCAGCCGCTTTTCTTTCAATCTTTCCGAAGGCCGATGCCCACACTGTAAAGGCCAAGGGCAACTCAAGGTAGAGATGAAGTTTTTACCTGAAGTTTATATACCCTGTAGTGTCTGTCGTGGCGCTAGATACAACGAAGAGACGTTGACAGTGCGTTACAAGGGTAAAAACATTGCCGAGGTGCTCTCTATGACTATGGCCGAGGCCTATGAGTTTTTCAAGGCCGTGCCTAACTTGGCAGAGCCGCTTAAAACCCTTTGTGATCTCGGCCTTGATTATTTGACTCTTGGTCAGCCAAGCCCGTCTCTTTCTGGAGGGGAGGCCCAGCGCCTAAAGCTGGCTAGCGAGTTTATCAAAGGTAAACGCGGCGGTACTCTTTTTATCCTTGATGAACCGAGCACCGGGCTACACCCTGCTGATGTTAAAAAGCTTTTGAATCTTTTCCACGGGCTTATTGAAAAGGGGCACACTGTGCTAGTAATTGAACACAACCTGGAAATTATAAAAGAGGCCGACTGGGTCATTGATCTCGGCCCAGAGGGTGGCCCAAGGGGAGGAAGGCTTCTTTTTTCAGGGCCGGTAAAAGATCTCCTAAAAGGAAATACTCATACCGCCTATGCCCTGAAAGAATTCCTCAAAATTAGCCCTTCTCCCCCAGTCTCTTAAGAATACTTTTGAACCACCGCTAGTTCAGCCGCTACTACCAAAGGATAACCACCAGGTGAGGAGGTTAGCATAGGATGAGTTCCCATTTGAAAAGCAGCCATATTGGTTGCTGTCATTCGGTGTAGGAGACAGGCGCTTATTAAATTAATGAGTTCGGCTACGCTTTCACCACCGCTTACTTCTCCGCCTAAGAGTGTTTCTGTGTGTTTATCAAAAATGAGTATGACATGGACATCTTGCACCCCAGGAAGAACAGATGGGTGCCGATTAGGAGCAGAAGTTTCTCCCACAATGACTTCAAATCCTTCTTCTTCGGCATGACGTTCGGTAAGACCTGCGACCGCAAAAACTTTTTTTCCTATTTTGGTGGAAAAGACACCGATTGTTCCGAGAATAGCTCTTCGTTTGGAATAAAGGTTAGCCCCCGCAATTCTAGCTTCGGTAGCTGCCACCGAAGCCAATTTTACCGGTACAGGCCGACCATTGAAGAAAGAAAACTTTTCGGCACAATCACCACAAACAAAAATGTCAGGGTCAGAAGTGGTCATAGTGCGGTCAGCAAGAATACCGCCTAGTGGGCCTATTTCTAAGCCTATGCTTTTAGCAAGATCAACCAAGGGAGCCACCCCAATAGAAACTATTACCAGATCGGCAGGAAGGACCGTACCATCGGAAAGCTCAACTTCTTTTACTTTTCCATTTGTACCGATGATTCTTTCAACTTTTACATCGGTATAAAATTTAATACCCATGGCTTCGAGTTCTTGTGCTGCTTCAAAACAAAAAGTTTCATCAAAAGAGTTATAAAGAGGGTAGGGAAGAACTTCTACAATAGAGACGTCTTTTCGGTGGTGGATTTTGATTTCCTCAGCTATTTCAACCCCTACAAAGCCTCCCCCAATAATTACAATTTTTTCAGATGTTTCAATAGCGCGACGAAGGTTTAAAAGATACTTCCATTCTTTTTTTACAAGATAAACATTATCGAGATTAATTCCCGGAATTTCTGGCGGTTTCGGAATAGAACCAGTGGCTAAGATAAGCTTTTCGTAAGTGATTTCTTCGCCCTTTTCCAGAAATACTTTTTTGGCTTTCCGGTCAACAGAATTCACCTGGTCAATAATCAGATCAATCCCCCGGCTAAGAAGCATAGAGTCAGGATTTATGTTTTGAGTGGGATCTTTAAGAGTACCAAACATATAAGGAATGCCACAGGGAACAATAGACTTTTCCGCATTTCTTATTAAAAGGACTTTTTTATCCGGATAGTGCCTTCTAGCTGTAACCGCCGCGGTAATACCTGCGGGACCTCCTCCAACAATTACTATTTCAGCCTTTTTCATATTTACCTCGCTTTTATTTTTAGTTTGTTATGTCTCAAAAAGATATCATAGGAAGTTAACAAAGCATATATTTCCATGAGACCTTTGCAAGACGTTTTTACTTGAGAGACTGCTTCGCCCATCCGGGCTCGCAGTAACTAAATGGTAGATGGCAGATGGCTGATGGTAGATGGCTCTCACTTCTCACTTATATTTACGAGAAGCCCCCGCAGGGCCGACAAAGTGGCCCAGCAGGGTCATTGGGAGCCTCGACCCTTTATCCCGTCATTGTATGGTTTTAATTTAACCCTGTCATTGCGAGGCCTCGCTAGAGGCCGAAGCAATCCCAGGGACTGCTTCGTGGCCCTATGGGCCTCCTCGCAGTGACAGAGGTGATGTCATTGCGAACCATTTTCTTACACCGTCATTGCGAGCCACGAAGTGGCGAAGCAATCCCTGTCCCTAGTGCTAGCAAAGGTCTCTAATATCTAACTCTTTTGGGCCTCAAATCTTTCGCCTGGTTTAGGGCGATAACCCCGCCAAAACTCTTGAGCTGTTATCCTTTTTTTACCTTCAAGCTGAAGCTCTCCGATCTTTAAAAGGCCTTTGCCTGTCCCTACTAAAAGTTTTCCCTGAGATAAACCGAGAATTTCTCCTGGTGGGCCATAATCTCTTTCATCGAACTCAGGACTAAAAAATTTGACCAGCTTTCCGCGAAAATAGGCATAAGCTGTGGGCCAGGGATCAAGGCCTCTTATAAGATTGGCAAGCTCTCTGGCAGGCTTGTTAAAATCTATTAACCCATCTTCTTTGCGAAGCATAGGGGCGTAACTCACGCCTTCATCAGGTTGCTTTTGAGGAAAGAGCTTTCCTTCTTTGAGCCTATCTAAGGCCTCGTTTATAAGCTTAGCCCCAAGTTGAGCTAGCTTGTCATGCAAAGTTCCCGCAGTATCCTCAGGAAGGATAGGAATTTTTTCCATGAGAAGGATATCTCCTGTGTCCATACCTTCGTCCATCTGCATAATGGTGATACCGGTTTCTTTTTCTCCGGCGATGATGGCCCAGTTAATGGGAGCGGCTCCGCGAAACTTGGGAAGAAGCGAGGCGTGCACGTTTATACAACCAAAACGGGGAATCTCTAAGACTTCTTTAGGCAAGATTTTTCCGTATGCAGCTACCACTATCACATCTGGCAAAAGCTTTTTTAAGGTTTCAAGAAATTCCTGGTCTTTTATTTTGGCTGGTTGAAACACAGGCACTCCTTTCTCCTGAGCTACAAGCTTTACCGGGGGAGGGGTAAGCCTCTTCCCGCGGCCAGCCGGTTTATCAGGCTGGGTAACAACAGCTACTACTTCGTCTTCACGGGTAAGCAGGGCCTTAAGTATCGGCACAGCAAAGGTCGGTGTTCCCATAAAAATGATACGCAATTTATCTTTCATGAGGGTCTCCTTTAAGCACTTATTTCGGCTCGGTGGTTACGAAGCAATGGCCATAGTTGAGCTGTAAGCATTCCGGCAAACATAAGAATGCATCCAAAAATCTCTCGTACGTTAAGAGTCTCTCCCAAAATAAACCAACCGGCAAGGGCGGCAAATACTGATTCAAGACTCATGATAATAGCCGCATGCGCTGGAGGGGCATCTCTTTGGGCCACGATCTGTAAGGTAAAAGCGATCCCTGCAGACATAAAACCACTGTAAAGAATAGGGATAACTGCTCCCTTTAAAGCTTGCCAGGAAATATCCTCTAAAAAAAGGGCTGCCCATAAACTCAAAATAGATGTTAGCCCAAACTGAAAAGAAGCCAGTTCAATGCAATCTACCCTAGGGGCGAACCAGCCAATAGCTAAAACATGTAATGAAAAGACCATGGCACAGAGAAATACTAAAAAATCTCCGTAGGCGATGGTGAATTCCTCGGTGATAGACAAGAAATAAAGACCTGTTGCCGCCAGAATAACACCTATCCAGACTCCAAGTCCGGGCCTTTGTTTCCAGAAAAGCCCTAAAAGAGGCACCATAACCACATAGAGACCGGTAATGAAGCCTGCCTTACCAGCGGTGGTATAGACTATGCCAACCTGCTGAAGAATACTGGCCAGAAACAAAAGCGTACCAACCAGAAATCCTGCTTTTAAAAAAGTATTTCTATTAGTTGGATAAAGAAAAGGCTGAGTTATTCCCTTTTTTCTTCGGTACCATATAAGAGGCAATAGGCTTAAACACCCCAGGCCAAATCTTATACCGTTGAACCACAAAGGACCAATGTGATCCATGCCCATACGCTGGACAACAAAGGCCCCACCCCAGATGATAGCCGCCAGAAGAAGTAAAAAGTCAGCTTTGTAGGTATTCATGAATCCGTAAGCCTAACATCTAGGCCAGAGGTTATCAAAAACTTTTAAAGGCGGGGCGGAACTAATGTTCCCGCTTAACCCTACAACCACCTTTGTATAGGTAGGAGGGATAACAAGGCGGCCAGGGGGTTTTTACCCCCCATACAATGACGGTGTAAGAAAATGGCTTCCAATGACCCTCCTGGGCCACTTTGTCGGCCCTGCAGGGCTCATCGTGAGTATAAGTAAGAAGTGGAAAGTGAGAGCCCTTAGCCTTTAGCCATTTAGTCACTGTGAGGAGCTGTAGGCGACGAAGCAGTCTCTCAAGTAAAAACGTTTTGTAAAGGTCTTAATTGTTATCTTTAGCTCTGTCTCCGCGTAAATAGAAGTACCCGCCTACGGCCCCGCCGATAAGGGCCACGCCGTAAGTTAAAAAACCAAGGGCAATTCCCATTTCTTTGGGTTCTCCTAAAAGGTTTAGAAAATAAGCCAGGGTTCCTTCGCGGACGCCAAAGCCTCCTAGGCTTATAGGAAGGCTTGCGAGAATCCCCATAAGCGGGATAATCAAAAAGTATTTGAGCCAGGGAATAGATATGCCTAGACTTTTGCCTAACAAAGCTACATGGATATTGTATAGAACTTGAACCGCTAGTCCTAAATAAAAGAGTTTAAGAAAATTTTTTATTTTAAGAACTAGGGTTAAAGTGTGTGCTAAATTGTTTCCCAGGCGTTCCTGCCAGAACTTGGAAAAAAGGACTATCACGAAGGTAAGAGCTAAGACCGTCACCGAAAAATAAAAGATACTGTGACGGGTGTGAGCAGGTATAAAATTTCCTTCTAAAGGTACAAAAATTAACAACAAAAAGAGGGCCCCTAAAAAGCCAAAGGCCCGATCATATACCACACTGAAACTGGCTACAGTTTTACTGCTTCCTTCTTTTACCAGATAAAAGATGCGGACCAGGTCACCTCCAAATATGCCGGGCAAGAAGGCGTTGAAAAACATGCCTATGAAATAAACACGGCAAATAAAAGATACATTCTTTTTGAACCCAAGCACTTTAAGAATTTCATACCACCTAAAAGCACTTACTAACTGAAACACAAAAAAGACCATTATTGACGCAGTAAGCCATTCTGGAGAGACTTGTTTAAATGTCTGGAATAAGAGATCAAAATTAGTCTGTCTAAAAAGATAAAAGAGAAGGGTTGCGCTTACGGCCAGTTTGAGAAAAAAAGAAAGATATTTTTTCACTCAATTACCTCACGCACGCTATAGATCCTTTTACCAGATGATTCGTAATAGGTTCTTATTACCAACTCAGCCAAAAGTCCGGTTCCCAAAAGATTAATGCCTGTAAGAATCAAAAGAACACCCAAAATTAAAAGGGGCCTCTGGCCAATATCTTGCCCCATAAAAATTTTCAAAAAGCTTAAATAAAGTTCTATGCCCAGGCCAAGTAAAAAGAGGGTACCACCAGTTAAACCAAATATATGTAAAGGTTTAGTGGCAAATTTTCTAAAAAAGATCATCAATAAAAGGTCAAGAATAACCCTATAAGTACGGGAAATGCCGTATTTACTACGGCCATAACGCCTGGGATGATGCGTTACTTCAACTTCGGCCACTCGGGCCCCTGATAGCCCTACCAGAGCCGGTATAAAGCGATGAAGTTCGCCGTAAATGGTTACCCCTTTGATTACTTCGGCGCGATAGGCTTTAAGGGAACAGCCATAATCATGGAGCTTTACATGGGTGAAACGGGAAATAAGGGCGTTGGCCATCATAGAAGGCAGGCGTCTTGATATAAAAGGATCCTTGCGGTCTTTACGCCAGCCAGAGACTACGTCGTATCCTTCTTCTATTTTTTCTAAAAGCTTGGGGATATCGCGAGGGTCATTTTGCAGGTCTCCATCCATGGTGACGATGACTTTGCCTTTGGCGTGGTCAATGCCCGCGGTAAAGGCCGCACTTTGACCGAAATTACGCCTTAAAGCCACAATTTTTAGCCAAGGGTACTTAGGTTTAAGTTCTTTTAGTATTTTTAAAGAATTATCCGTTGAGCCATCGTCAACGATGATTACTTCAAAAGCTTTTTTAAAGTTTTTTAAGGCCTTTTCTATGTTTTCCAACAGAAGGGGTATGTTTTCTTCTTCGTTAAACACCGGGATAACGATTGAGAGATAAGGGGCATCAGCTTTTTCCATTCTTTTTCACCTTTTCTATTTCTTTAAGGACTATCTCTAGCACCTGATCTGGAGTGAGACCTGAAGTATCAATCACAAGGGCCCCTTCGGGAACAACCAGAGGAGCCACTTCGCGCTTGCTGTCTCTTTCGTCTCGTTCGCGAAGATTTGAAAGCACTTCCTCAAAAGAAACTTTAAGGCCCCTTTGCTTTTGTTCCTCATAGCGTCTTTTGGCGCGGGCCTCTAAACTTGCGGTGATAAAAAACTTAATTTCCGCATCGGGAAAGACTACGCTTCCCATATCTCTTCCTTCAGCTATAACGCCGCCATCTTTTCCCATAGCCTGTTGCCTTATCTTTAGAGCCTCGCGTACACTGGGAATTCTGGCTACTACTGAAGAAAGTCTGTCTATTTCTGGCGTACGAATGGCCTCGCTAACGTCTTCGTGGCCTAAAAATACTTTTACTCCGTTTTCAGCAGGCACCAGCTTAAAGTCAAGGGTTCGGGCAAGCTCTCCAAGTTTTTCTTTGTCCTGGAAGTCAAGGCCCAATCTTTGGGCAGCCAGGGCCACTACCCGATACATGGCCCCGGTATCTAAATAGAGATAACCAAGTTTTTTGGCCAGCTTTTTGGCTACGGTACTTTTCCCCGCCCCCGCAGGCCCGTCTATGGTAATAAGAAGGCCTCTAGGCCTCATTTAAGACCTCCTTCAGTTTGGCCAGGAAAAAGTCGTTTTCTTCTGGTGTGCCAATGCTTATGCGCACACAGGTGGAGAAACCGTAGGCTTCAGTGTTTCTGATGATTACTCCCTTTCGCAAAAGGGCCTGATAGAGCTTTTGACCACTTTGCCCAACTTCTACTAAAATGAAATTGGCCTGTGAAGGGTAGGGCTTCAAGCCAAAACGCTTAAGGGCTTCGGTCAGCCGCTTTCTTTCTTCAAGAAAGGTATTCAAAACTTGCTTAAAGTATTTTTCGTCTTCAAGGGCCACTTTAGCTGCGGTTAAGGCCAGGCTATTTACGTTGAAAGGCTGTCTTATGGCGTTTAAAACATCAGCCAGCGCCTGATTCATTATTCCGTAGCCAATCCTTAAACCAGCAAGACCGTAAGCCTTTGAAAAGGTCCTGAGAATGGCCACAGGAGGTTTATGGTCCTTAAATTTAAGGCCATTTATTATTTCAGGGTCTTCATTGAATTCGATATAAGCCTCGTCAAGCACAATCAGAATATTTTTTGGTAAGTCTTTAATCCAGCTTTCAAATTCATGGTGTTTGATAATACTTCCTGTGGGGTTGTGAGGATTATCAAGAAATAAAAGCCGCGTTTTTTCATCTATGGCTCCGGCTAAAGCAAAGAGATCATGCCTTAAGTTTTTCAGGGGAATCTTTTTGATGTTTCCGCCAGCGGCCTGGACGAATTTTTCATACATCAAAAATGAAGGCTCACTCATAAGGGCTGTATCCCCTGGCGCGAGCAAGGCCTTTACCAGAAGGTCGATAACTTCGTTTGAGCCGTTTCCCAGGACTATTTCTTCAGGTTTGACGCCAAGTTTTTGCGCCAGAGCCTTTTTTAGTTCATAGCCAGAAGGATCTGGGTAACGGTGAACGTCTTTAGCGGCCTCCTTTATGGCCTCTATGGCTTTGGGCGAAGGGCCAAAGGGATTTTCATTTGAGGCCAGTTTAACAATAGGGCCTTCTATTCCCAGCTCTCGTCTGAGTTCTTCAATGGGTTTACCTGGCGGATAGGGTTTAAAATCTTTCAAGTACGGCTTTATCATATTTTTCCCTCAAAAATTCACTTATTGGCACCAGATTGACCTGGGTTTTTAGTCTGTTTTCGTAAGCCTCTAGGGCTTTAAGGGTGTTGGGATGTGGATGCCCAATGGCCACCACCGGCCTTTTTTGGGCTTCCTTTATAAGTTTGTCCAGATAACGGCAAATACTTTTAAAGTCTGTGCTATCATCCAGAAATATATTTCTTTCGGCAAAAGGAAGCCCTAATTTTTTGGCTACTTCGGGAATTTTAGTATAAGGAGTGGTGCGGCTATCAACATAAAAAAGCCCCATGGCCTTAATTTCTGAAAGCAGCCAGTAAACATGTGTTTCATCTTCGGTAAAAGCCGAGCCCATGTGATGATTAACTCCTATGGCGTAAGGTACTTTTTTTACCAAAAAGCGCACCTGTTTTTTTAACTCATCCTGGTTTAAGTTCAAGCGAAGAATGTGACTGTGGTCATAAACCTGATGGGCCTCAAGGGGTAAGTGCACCAGTACTTCAAAGCCGCGGGCGTGGGCTTCAGTGGCAAGCCTTTTGGTGAAAGGGGCCTCTGGTAAAAAAGAAAAATTTAACCTTAAGCCGAGCTTGAAAAACTTCCTTTCAAGAGAAGGATTTTGCCCCATATCATCGATGATTATGCAGGCTACCGGAAGTTTTTCTTTTGGGGTAGAAGGGGTAAGTGCCCTTTGGGGTTGAGGAACAGGCTTTCTGGGAGCTAAAGGTTTTGAGACTTTAGGCTCTGGTAACGGTTTTTTAGGATAGCCAGCTACCTGAGGAAGCTCTCTTGGCTTTTCTACCATGGGCCTTAAAACCCAAAGGGCTGCAAGTATTGAGACAAGCAGTAATAAAAACAAAAAGGCCCACCCCAGACGCGATGGAGCAGGCCTTTTTGGCTTTTTACGGCGGGGCATTTACTTGATTTTTACAGAAGTAATAATGTGCCAGCTTTTAAGGATTCTTAAAGCCTCTTGAAACTGGTTGTCATACTTAAGACGCTCTTCCCACTTGTAAACGTCTTTTGGAGTTTTTTCTTTAACTTTTTGGGTTTCGGGTTGATTCTTTTCTTTTTCTGACTTGGGATTGCCGTTTTCAAGATGATGGGCCAGATCTTTTTCCCTCAAGACATGGGTTTTCTTTTCGGCCTTTTTCAGGCATTCAGGGTCAAGAAATGGAACTTTTATGTCCGGTTCTATACCTTTGGCCTGAATGGAACGGCCGCTGGGAGTGTAATACTGGGCCGTAGTAAGCCTTACCGCTGAACCATCAGGTAAGGGAATGATAGTCTGAACAGAGCCTTTTCCAAAAGTGGTGTTACCAACTAAAATAGCGCGATGATGGTCTTGCAGGGCCCCGGCTACAATTTCTGAAGCCGAAGCACTGCCTTCGTTCACAAGAACCACTATGGGATAGGGGTGTTTTCTCTTGTTTGGAGTGGCTTCAAAGCGCATGTTTTGCTGCTTGATGCGGCCTTTGGTGTAAACTATGAGGCCTTTGTCAATAAACTCGTCAGCTACTTTTACGGCAGAACTCAAAAGCCCTCCAGGATTGTTTCTTAAATCAATGATAAGCCCTTTCATGGGTTTGTTTTCTTTTTCAAGGGCCGTTAAGGCTTTGACTAATTCTTTGGGTGTCTTTTCCTGGAAGTTGGTAATACGAATGTAGCCGTAACCTGGCTCAACGGTGAAGTAGCGTACACTCTTTATAGGGATTACGTCACGAACCAGGGTTATTTCTTTGAGTTCGTTAAAACCCTCACGGTATATATGGATAGTTACTTTAGTGCCTTTAGGCCCTCTTAAAAGTTTTACGGCATCAAGGAGACTCATTCCCTTGGTAGGCTTGCCGTTTATTTTTATGATTTTGTCTCCAGGTTTAAGGCCGGCCTTCCAGGCAGGGGTGCCTTCAATGGGAGCCACCACCGTAAGAACCCCGTCTTTTATGGTTATTTCTATACCTATACCGGTAAAAGATCCCTTGGTTTCTATTTCAAGTTCTTTGAAATCTTCAGGTTTCAGGAAAGACGAATGCGGGTCAAGGTTAGTTAACATTCCCTGAATGGCACCGTAAATGAGCTCTTTAGGATCAACTTCTTTTACGTAACTTTTTTGCACCAGGTCAAGCACCTGGGAGAAGAGCTTGAGCTGCTGGTAAATATCGTTTTCTTTTCTGGTAGGAGCAGAGAGGAGATTATGCCCTAAAAACGTCCCCAAAAGGAAAAAACCTAAAACCACTACCAATACTGCCGACGAAAAAACTTTACGATTTTTCATGTTCACCTCACGGCCTAAATTTAAGTTGGTTTATATCAAGCCAATCCAAAGGGTTTAAGGGCTTGCCCTTGTAGCGTAATTCGTAATAAACATGGGGTTTCCCAAAGGGCACTTCGCCTACCTCACCAATAACTTCACCCGTGGAAACCATATCACCTAAACTCTTACTTACATTACCCAAACCACCGATAACCGACAAGAAATAATAACCGTGATCAATGAAAATAACTATACCCTGGCCCTGTATGTAGGAAATTTTTAATATTTTTCCAGCGTAAGGGGTCTTCACCGGGGTGCCTGCTGGAGCAGCAATAGTTATACCTTTGTTAAATTTTTTCTCACCGGTTATAGGGTCTATTTCGGTGCCGTAAGTTTTGATCACTGTGCCCGGAACCGGTGGGGGAAGAAGGCCCTTAACTTCCAGAAGAGACGGGGACTTTTTTATTTCGGGGATGAGGCTTTCTTCGGGAGATTTTTCTTTTTTTATCTCTTCAATCTGGGTTTTGGTGCTTTCAAGTTCCTGCCTTGTCTTTTGGAGTTCTTCGGCCATCTGGGCAATGGCGGCATAAGCAGCCTTTAACATTTTAAGGGTTTCGGCATAGAGCCTCTTGTTTCGCCTTACTTCTTCAAGTAAGGCCTTCTTTTCCTGTTTAAGCCTTTCTAGAACCTGTTTTTCCTCTTGAAATCGCTGCCTTAGCTCTTCCAGGCGAGCTTTTTCTGTAAGAACAATCTTTTTTTCCCGTTCGAGTTTAGCCTTTTCTTCTTTAAGTTGGCTGGCCAATTCTTTATCGTGCAAGAGAACAAGGTTTATGTATTCCTGTTTTCGCAAAAATGAAGAGATATCACTTGGCGCAAAGAGCAAATTGAGCCAGCCTACCTTCCCCATGGTGGCCAGCACTTTTAGCCTTTCTCTGAATAACTTTTCAAGTTCTTTAATTTTTGCTTCTCGTTCTTTGATTTTTTGGGAAAGATTGAAGATTATAAGGTCTCGTTCGGCTATTTGGTCTTCTAAAAGGTCAATTTCTTTTTGTTTTTTATTAATTTTTTGGGATAACTCTTCTAGTTCTTTGAGAATCTTTTTCTCTTTCACGGAGAGTTCTTCAAGGATAGCGGATTTTTCTTTTATTTTTTCAGGGGGCACGACCGCCGTTACCTGGCCAACTAATAGCGCAAGTAACGCCGCGAGGCCCCATAAGAAGCTATTACGCAAAGTAACACCACCCCTAAAGCTAAGCTGAAAAGCTGTAATTTGTCCCAGAAGATAAGAGTTCCGGTAAAACCCGGGAAAAAGCCTTTTATGGCCCTGTCAAGATAAGTCTTTAAAAAATAAACCAGGGCGAGAGACATGGCTGAGGCCAAAAGACCTTGAATGGCAGCCAGAAATATTAAGGGATTTTGAATAAATCCAGGAGTTGCCCCTACTAGAGAGAGAATTTCTAGCTCTTTTTCCCGTTGCGCGAGGGAAAGACGCACGACCAGGCTGATAACAAAGACCGTGGCTAAGCCCACAAGAATTAGGCCGGATAAAGAAAAAATTTCAAGAAATTTTTTAATATTGGCCAGTCTTACCAGCCAGCTCTGGGCAAACTGGACCTTTAATACTGCCTTTTTTTGTGACAGGTATTCCGAAAAGTCTTTTAGTTTGTTTAGGGCCAGAAAAGGGTCTTTAAAAGAAACCAGTAGAACCGGGGGCAGAAAGTCAGGTTTTATATCTTTTACCAGTTCCTGATCCTCAAAAAGGCGACTCAACTCTTCTAACACTTTGTCAGAGGGAACAAAAGAAACTTGAGCCACCATCGGGTTTTTTTCTATCTCGTTGATTAATCTCTGGACGATAACAGAGTCAGTCTTAGGTTCTAAATAAACGTTTAACACCAATTCCCTGGCAATTTGTTCGGTAAAATGTATCAGATTGAAATAAATTAGCCCGAAAAAAGAAAAGACCGTCAAACCCAGCGCAATAACCAGAGTAGCGGCCACATAAGTGCCAGGGGTGCTGCGAAATTCTTTAAGTGCTCGGCTAAAAACCTGCCTCAAGGGTTAAGTAACCTCCCCTCATCTAAGAGTAAAACCCGCCGGTGACTGTCCACAAAAAGAGAATGATCGTGGGTGGCCAAGATGATAGTAGTACCTTCGGCGTTTAAGTCTTCAAAGATTTCCATGACTTCTTCTGTGCGGCGAGCGTCAAGGTTTCCAGTGGGTTCATCGGCAAGAAGAAGCCTTGGCCTGTTTATGACCGCCCGGGCCAGGGCTACTCTTTGCTTTTCTCCTCCTGAGAGTTGTTTTACCAGCTGATTTTCTTTGCCGGCTAATCCCAGGCGTTTTAAGATTTTGAGCACCCGGTATCTAATTTCTCCTTCGGGAATATCCTGAATTTCAAGGGAGATGGCTACATTTTCAAAAACAGTGTGATTCTCAAGGAGTTTGAAATCCTGAAAAACAAAGCCAATTTTACGCCTTAAAAAGGGAATTTCTTTACGGGGGAAACTTGAAAGGGGCCTTCCTTCAAAAAAGATTTCTCCGGAAGTCGGTTTTTCGGCCCGGAAAATCAAGTTAAGAAGGGTGCTTTTCCCTGAACCGCTTGGCCCGGTTATAAAAATAAACTCTCCCTTGGCCACGCTGAAAGTGATGTCATCAAGGGCCCGAATGTTCGGTTTATAGACTTTAGATACCCGTTCTAGACGCAAAATATCTTCCATTGGCCGCGATTATATCAACCCTTTTTTTAAGTGCAATCTTTTCATTTAAGACTTATCGGCATCTCTCCGATTTATCTGATCAAGGAGGGAGCTATGGCCAAGATTGATGCCTTTTTAAAATTAATGGTAGAAAGTGGGGCCTCTGACCTGCACATGGCCTCGGGTAACCCCCCGCTTATGCGGATTCACGGTGATCTTCAGCGGGTGAAATACAAGGTCCTTGAAAACGACGAGTTAAAGGCCATGCTTTACGAAATTACCCCTGAAGATCGTATCAAGGTCTTTGAAGAAACTGGCGATATTGACTTTGGTTTTGAGCTACCAGGCCTGGCCCGTTTTCGTGTAAATATGTTCCAGCAAAAAAACGGCGTGGGCGCGGTCTTCAGGCTTATTCCCTCTCAGGTAAAGACCGCCGAAGAACTCGGGCTTCCGCCCATCCTTACCAAGCTCGCCATGCTGCCTAAAGGGCTTGTGCTGGTGACCGGGCCTACCGGCTCAGGTAAATCAACAACTCTTGCGGCTATCATTGATTACGCCAACAAAAATCGTCAGGACCACATTTTAACCATAGAAGACCCGATAGAATTTGTTCACAAGTCCTATGGCTGTCTGGTAAACCAGCGAGAGGTAGGAGTGCATACCAAAAGCTTTGCCGCGGCCTTGCGCTCTGCCTTACGTGAAGACCCGGACATCATCATGGTGGGTGAAATGCGAGACCTTGAGACTATTTCTCTCGCCATTGAAGCCGCTATGACCGGTCATTTGGTGCTGGCCACCCTTCATACCTTGAACGCTCCCAAAACCGTTGACCGTATCATTGAAATCTTTCCCCATGAACAACAACCCCAAGTTCGCTCAACTCTGGCCGATGCTTTACGAGCCGTGGTTTCACAAACCATGTTTAAGCGCATAGATAAGCCCGGGCGTGTGGTGGCCTTTGAGATCCTTATAGCCACGCCAGCGGCTAGAAACTTGATTCGCGAAGGCAAGACCTACCAGCTGCCTTCGGTTATCCAGACCGGAAAGAGGTTCGGCATGAGAAGCCTTGATGATTCTATCATGGAGTTGTTGCAAAAGGGTTATATTTCACCTGAGGAGGCCCTTAACAAGGCGGTGGATAAAGCCCGCTTCCTGCCTTTGGTGAATAATAAAGAACTCAGCGATTTTACCGAGGTGCCCTCATGATAAGACCGGCGGAATTAGTAGAACTCATTTCTCGCCTTGCCGAAACCAGAGAACGGATAAGTGATTTGGTATTCACCCCCGGACGGCCCCTACAGGTGGCCGCTGACGGCAAACTTTATCCCGTAGAACTTCCCTCGTTTTCTTTAAAAAAACTTACTCCTTTTCAAACCGAAGTCCTGGCCTTTGGCCTCATAGGCAAACAAAGGCGCCTTTTAAAAGATTTGTTGCGCACAGGTTCGGCTGATTTTTCCTATCACCTGCCTGATGGTACTCGTTTCAGGGTAAATGTCTTTTCTTCACAGGGGGCTTATTCCATTGTGATGAGAAAGCTGGCCTCAAGGCCACCGCGTATCAAAGACTTGGGCCTTCCCAAAGCCTGCTACAAAATAGCCAAGGAAAAAGCAGGCATTGTCCTGGTAACCGGTGCCACAGGCCAGGGTAAAACCACAACCCTTGCGGCTATTCTTGAAGAAATAAACCATTCTGAACCACTACACATCATTACCCTTGAAGATCCGGTGGAATACGTTCATCCCCCGGCTTTATCTACCTTTAACCAGAGGGAGCTTGGTAGAGACTTTGATTCCTTTGCTAATGGTTTAAGGGCGGCTTTGCGTCAGGCCCCTCACGTAATCCTTGTGGGAGAAATTCGTGATCGTGACACCATGGAAGTGGCTCTTTCGGCGGCGGAGACTGGTCACCTGGTATTTTCCACTATGCACACCGTAGGCGCGGGGAATACCATCAACCGTATTCTTGGCTTTTTCAATATAGACGAAGAAAGACAGGTGCGTATGCGTCTGGCCGATACTGTGCGCTGGATAGTGGGCCAAAAACTTATTCCCAAAAAAGAAGGAGGCCGGGTGGCTATCTTTGACATCCTTTATAACAATATTCGGGCCAAGGAAACCATCATCAAAGGTGAAGACGAAAACAGGACCTTTTACGACATTATGACTAAAGGCTCTCCTTATTCCATGCAAACTTTTGATCAGCATCTACTTTACTTATACGATAAAGGAATCATCACCGAAGAAGTGGCACTGGCTTATTGTGCGCGAAGGGATGTAGTAGGCCGAGGTATTGATTTGATAAAGACCAAGCGCGGGGAAAGAACCAGTGACCTTGAAGAATCCCTTGAAATTGAAATAGAAAACCGGAGGAAATGGTGAGCGAAGTAAAATGTCTTAACTGTGGTAAGCGTTTTAAACTTAAAGGAGAATCGCGGGTAGATGATTTTCTTTCGTTACCTTGCCCGGAGTGTGGCGGAACCCTTGAACCTATAAAAAATAAACAAAGCGAAAAAGAAGACCTGGTTGACACTGTTGATGAGCCTGCTCTTCTTATAGATAAATCTCTAGCTCTCGTGTTCTGGGATATTGCTGAGGAAAAAGGGAAGCTTTTAAAAGACCTGATAAAAACTGGCTATGAAGTGCGCCTTCTAAAAAAGCCTTCGCTTCTTACCCAGTGGTTGCGTTTTGAAACACCTGCTCTCGTAGTTTTGGCGGCAGAAGAAGAAAAAATAAGGCCTTATATCGATATTTTGAATTCATTACCTATGCCTGAAAGGAGACAGATCTTTGTCGTCTGGATAACGGATAAGGCCCGTACTCTTGACCCTCGTCCGGCCTTTCTGGCTAGTGTAGAGATAGTGGTAAATACCAGTGATATCCCTCGCTTTTCTGAAATTCTTAACCGGGGCCAAAAAATCTGGCGAGACTTTTATTATCCTTTTAAGCAGGTGGAAGAATCTCTTGCCAAAGAAATTTAACTTGCTTTTTCCTTGGTTAGATCTTATTTATCATTAAAAAAGTTTGCGAGTTACTTTTTATATTGTCATTGTATGGTTTTAATTTAACCCTGTCATTGCGAGGTTTTAATTTAACTCTGTCATTGCGAGGCCTCGCTAGAGGCCGAAGAAATCTCTCTCATTTTCGGTAGAGACTGCTTAGCCCATACGGGCTTGCGGTGACAAATATGGTATGCTTGCATTGACAAGGAAAAGTTTTAAAGAGGGAGGAGGTAGGTTATGTCTCATTCTACTATTAGAAAGGCTGTTCTTCCGGTAGCAGGGCTTGGCACGCGCTTTTTGCCGGCCACTAAGGCCATTCCTAAAGAAATGTTAACCGTGGTTGACCGTCCTACCATTCAATATATCGTAGAAGAGGCCGTTAACTCCGGGGTAAAACAGGTAATCTTAGTAACGTCTTCTGGGAAATCGGCCATTGAAAACCACTTTGACTACTCCTATGAACTAGAATCTTACCTTGAGGCCAAAGGTAAGCTAAAGCTCCTTGAAGAAGTTAGACGGGTAACCAACTTAATAGAAGATATTATCTCGGTACGCCAGAAAAAGCCCCTAGGTCTCGGGCATGCAATTTATGTAACCCGGCATGTGGTAGGGCGTGAACCCTTTGCCGTGCTTTTGGGAGATGACCTGGTAGATTCAGAGATTCCCTGCCTTAAGCAGATGATAGAAATTTTTGGAGAATTTAAGGGCCCGGTTATAGCCGTGCAACGGGTTCCCAAAGAGGAAATTTTTCGTTACGGCATAGTGGCTGGCGAAAAAGTGGGAGATAGGATTATCAGAGTGCGAGAGATGAAAGAAAAGCCCGAACCAGGAGAAATTGATTCTGACTTAGCTATTATCGGCCGCTACATTTTGATTCCAGAGATTTACGATTACCTAGCCAGGACCAAGCCCGGAGTTGGTGGCGAAATCCAGCTAACCGACGCCCTTTCAGCTTTAAAAGACGACTACCCGGTTTATGCTTACGAATTTGAAGGCACCCGTTACGATGCCGGAGATAAATTTGGTTTTATGCAAGCAGTTATAACTTTTGCCCTAAAACATCCAGAGATAGGAGAAAAGGTCAAACAATTTTTAAAAGAAAAAATTAATAATCTTTAGTCACGTTCTCTTTTCGTCATGTGAGCGAGTATGTCCCGAGCAAAGCGAAGGGATCAGCGAGCGAAGCAATCTCGTGCCGAAGCAATCCCTGTCGCGAAGCGATGCAGTCACCATGGTCATCTCAACTTACAATTTCTAATTTTGCAAAGGTATCTCTAACGTATAGTCCTTCCATGTGTTAAGCTCATGGCCATGAGTAATTGGGCGAGCCGTTTTGAAGAGATACTGGCCAAGGTGCGCAAGCCTTCACGTTATCTGGGCCGGGAAATAAATACTGTCTTTCGTCCCTTTGAAGAAGTGCGCCTAAGGGTGTGCCTGGTCTTTCCTGACCTTTATGAAGTGGGCATGTCTCATATAGGGCTCCTTATTCTTTATCTGATTTTGAGCCAGCGAGAGGACATCTTTGTTGACAGGGCCTATGCTCCGGCCAGAGACCTTGAAGAACTTTTGCGTAAAGAAAAAATTCCCTATCTTTCTCTCACGGCCAGGCGTCCTCTAAAAGACTTTGATTTAATTGGTATGAGCTTTCCCTATGAATTATGTGCTACTAACCTGGTCAATATCCTTGAACTTTCGGGGATTCCTCTTTTAGCTCGAGAGCGCCGAGAAAATGACCCTATTATCCTCGGTGGAGGCTCGGTAGTCTCAAACCCTGAACCAGTAGCTGATTTTTATGATGCCTTGATTATCGGTGAAGGCGAAGAGGCTATTCTTGAGGTAGTCGATGTTATGACTTCAGCCCGTGAAGCCCGCGCTTCTCGGAAAGAAATACTCAATGCTTTATCGGAGATACCTGGTATTTACGTGCCTTCTTTTTTTAAACCCGTTTACGAAAAGGGGCGCTTTAAGGCCCTTGAGCCTTTAAAACCTGATTACGAAAAGATAAAGCGCCGCGTAGTGCCAGACTTAGACGTGGTACCCTATGACTGGCGGCCCATTGTTCCCTGGATGGAAATAGCTCATGATCGCCTGGCCCTTGAGATCTCTCGTGGTTGTACTCGCGGTTGTAGGTTTTGTCAGGCAAGCAGTTTTTACCGCCCGGTGCGCGAAAGGAGCCCCAAGCGCCTTCTTGAAATGGCCGAAGAGGGGCTTGCCGCCACCGGCTGGGACGAAATTTCTTTTCTTTCCCTTTCAGCCGGTGATTATACCTGCCTCACCGAGCTTATCGTCGGTTTTAACCGACGCTTTTTACCAGAAAAAATAGCCATTTCCCTTCCTTCTCTGCGGGTGGGAAGCTTAAACGAGACCATAATCTCTGAAATTAGAAAGGTGCGCAAAACCGGTTTTACCCTGGCTCCCGAAGCGGGCACCGAGCGTTTGCGGCGGGTTATCAACAAAGACATACGCGAAGAAGATCTTTTTGACACCGCCCTTAAAGCTTTTGAAGCGGGCTGGCGGCATTTAAAACTTTATTTTATGATTGGTCTTCCTACGGAAACAGAAAAAGACCTTGAAGGCATAGTGCGTCTTTCAAAAAGACTTACCAGAATAAAAGGAAGAATAGGCCCACAGGTAAATGTCTCTGTCTCTACCTTTGTACCTAAGCCGCATACGGCCTTTCAATGGGAGCGCCAGATAACCCTTGCTGAAACCAGAGAGAAGCTTACCTGGCTAAAAAAGGCCCTTTCAGGACGCAAATTAAAGTTCAAATGGCACAAGCCTGAGCAGAGTTTCCTTGAGGGGGTATTTTCAAGGGGAGACAGACGCCTTTCAGCCCTAATTTTAGAGGCCTATCGTAGGGGGGCAAGGCTTGATAGCTGGAGCGATGAGTTCAACTTTGATGTGTGGCTTTCGGCGGCTGAGAGCCTGGGTCTTGACCTTGAGGACTTTTTAAGGCCCCGCGCGCTTGATGAGCCTCTTCCTTGGGACCACCTTGATCTCGGTGTTACCAAAGAATTCCTATTGGCCGAAAGAGAACATTCTTTGGCCCAGGAAATTTCACCTGATTGCCGCTATAAAAAGTGCCTTAAGTGTGGGGTTTGTGACTTTAAAGTTATAAAAAATGTCCTGGCCAAAGATTGTGAATTTCCTCCTGTTGAGCCACCCAAAATTGAAGAAGAAGGCCGTTTTACTTACCGTCTGATTTATCAGAAAAGAGGATTTCTTCGGTTTCTATCCCAGATTGAACTTATGAACCAGTTTCACCGAGCGGTAAGAAGGGCCAAGCTCCCTGTGGCCTTTAGCGAGGGTTTCCATCCTCTTCCTCGTATATCTTTCGCCAAGGCCTTGCCTGTAGGTGTTGAAAGCCTTGGCGAGATAGCGGCCATTGAACTGCTTAAACAACTTGAGCCAGATGAAATAAAATTTCGTTTAAATCAAGAGTTACCAGAAGAAATCAAAGTTTTAGATGTGTCTTTTTCTTCACCTAAGGAGGCCTTAGAAGTCCCTGATGAGGTCTTATACGAAATAATTCTTCCTGAACCTGTGCCCCAAGAGAAAATAGATGCGTTTATGGCTAAACGAAGCGTTACTTTAAGGGTGCGTCGCGGTAAAAAGATAAAAGAACTAGAGTTAAGGCCTTTTGTGCTTAACCTTAAAACCCAGGGCAACAGGTTATTGTTGATCCTTTTTGAGCCCAGAGAGGGTGGTGTGCGGGCCCAAGAAGTGGTAGCGGCCTTGCTGGAAGTCTCTCCTGAGGAATTAGAAGTTAAGCGTATCGTCAAAAAGCAAATTTTATAATTACTACTAGCCACTCTTTTTCGGGCTATTATAATAAGCCCTATGATTCCTTATCCTGAAATTAGTCCGGTTATTTTTCGGATTGGTCCACTGGCCCCTCGCTGGTACGGCTTGATGTATCTCCTTGGTTTTTTAGCGGCTTATTTTTTGGTGCGTTATCAGCTTCGTGAAAAGGGCTATAGAGACCTTGAACCTCATCTTGATAATATCATTTTCTGGGGGGCCTTGGGGCTTATCATAGGCGCACGTTTAGGGCATGTGCTTTTCTATTTTCCGGGCTATTACTGGAAACATCCACTCGAGGTATTTGCCATCTGGCATGGAGGTATGTCTTTTCACGGTGGGCTTTTAGGAGTCCTTATCACTGGCTTGATTTACGCCCGTAAACACCAACTTAATTTCTGGTTTTGGGCAGACCTTTTTGTAGTGCCGGCTCCCATTGGTTTAGGTCTAGGGAGGCTTGGTAATTTCATAAACGGAGAGCTTTACGGTCGCCCTACAGATGTCCCCTGGGCTATGGTTTTTCCTAAAGGTGGGCCTATTCCTCGGCATCCTTCTCAGCTTTACGAGGCCCTGGGCGAGGGGCTTTTTCTTTTTATGATTATGTGGTTTTTGCGCAAAAAGGAGTGGCCCTGTGGTTTTAAATTTGCTACTTTTTTAGTAGCCTATGGGGTTATCCGCTTTTTTATAGAATTTTTTCGAGAGCCCGATGTGGGAGTCCCCCTTCTTTTTGGTTGGATGACCAGGGGTCAACAATTTTGCTTGCTCATGGTCATAGCAGGGCTTTTACTTTTCTGGATTAAAAGAAAGGGAGAAAAGCCCTGTAAGCCTTATTTATAAAGATAAAGCACATAAAGGATATAAGCCCCTAAAAGAATTGCCCCCTTTAAACGACCAACCGTTTTTTTATGGGCAAGCATGGCCCAGGCCATGAGGGAAAAGAAAATCATAATGCTTAAATCAATGGTTACCCCCTCTTTGGAAAAAGAAAAAGGCTTAATTACCGGGGTTAAGCCTAAAATGGCTAAAATGTTCATGATGTTTGAGCCGATAATATTCCCTAGGATTATATCTCCAGCCCGTCGATAAGCCGCTACAAGTGTTGATACTAACTCAGGGAGGCTTGTGCCTACCGCTACCATGGTGAGTCCAATAACCCTTTCTGAAATCCCCAGGTGCCTGGCAATGTTTACCGCTCCTTCTACTAAAACATTGGCCCCGAAAGATAAAAGACCAATGCCGGCAAAAATGCCAACGGCATAAAGAAAAATTTTAGATCTTGAATTTTTGTGTTCATTATCAGCCAGGCTTTCAATTGTCTTGTCCCTTTTAAAAAGAAAAAAGAGGAAAAGTCCCAGTAAAGATAAGAATATAAAGCCGTCTAGACGGCCCAAATATCCATCGCGGCCAAGAACGAAAAGAAGGCCGCTAACAAAAAGCATAAAAGGCATTTCCTGGGTGACGAAACGAAAAGTAGTTTTTAGGGGGCTAACCAGGGCTACCAGGCCTAGTACCAGTCCAATATTGGCGATGTTTGAACCAATGATATTTCCGAAAGCCACATCACCTAAGCCTTTGAAGCTAGCCACCAGGGTAGCGGCAAGCTCTGGGGCTGAAGTGCCAAAGGCCACCAGCGTAAGCCCTATAACTAAAGGGGAAATGCCGAGAAGAAGCGCCAGCCGGGTGGCGCTTTGCACCATTATTTCTCCTCCGGCGTAAAGCAACACTACACCGGCTGCTAAGAGGCCTAAATCTTTTATCATTGCTTACTTTTCGGGTTCAATAACTTCCTGGCCACCAAGATAAGGCCTTAACACCTCAGGGACAACTACCGAGCCATCTTTTTGCTGATAGTTCTCAATGATGGCCATAAGGGTGCGGCCAACAGCAAGCCCTGAGCCGTTTAAGGTGTGGACAAGCTGAGGTTTTTTGCCTTCTTTGGGACGGAAGCGGATATTGGCCCTTCTAGCCTGATAGTCTTCAAAATTACTGCAGGAAGAAATTTCTACGAATCTATCCTGGCCAGGAGACCAAACTTCTATATCGTATGTTTTAGCGGCGGCAAAGCCAAGGTCCCCTGTGCAAAGGATTACCACTCTATAAGGAAGGCCAAGTTTTTGGAGGACTTCTTCGGCATCAAGGGTTAAGCTTTCCAGTTCGTCGTAAGAAGTTTCAGGGTGGGCGAACTTAACTAATTCGACTTTATTGAATTGGTGCTGACGGATAATGCCTTTTACGTCACGGCCGTGCGAGCCAGCTTCTGCCCTGAAACACGGAGTATAGGCTACGTAATAAAGAGGTAAGTCTTCTTCGGCAAGTATCTCATCGCGATGCAGATTAGTAACAGGGACTTCCGCAGTGGGAATCAAGTAGTAATTCCAGCCTTCTAATTTAAAAAGGTCTTCTTTAAATTTGGGTAGTTGCCCGGTGCCGATCATAGAAGCTTCGTTGACGATAAAGGGCGGTAACACTTCACGGTAATGGTGTTCGCGGGTGTGTAAGTCAAGCATGAAGCTTATCAGGGCTCGTTCCAAACGGGCCCCAGCTCCCCGATAGACCACAAAACGGCTCCCGGTAATCTTGGCTGCTCTTGCAAAATCAAAAATACCAAGGGCTTCTCCGATTTCCCAATGAGGCTTGGGGGTAAAGTCAAAAGAGGGGAGATCCCCCCAGCGTTTGACGACTTGGTTATCGTTTTCGTCTTCCCCTGGAGGAACAGACTCGTGCGGTAAATTGGGTATCTCTAATAACAGAGCTTTTAAACGGGCTTCTACTTCTCGGAGTTCCGCTTCAAGGGCTTTAAGCTTTTCGCCGAGCTCTTTTACCTCCTGCATTTTAGCTGAGGCATCTTTCCCTTGCCTTTTAAGGGCGCCTATTTCTTCAGAGGCTACTTTGCGGGCATGACGCAGGCTTTCCACTTCTTGAATGAGCTCGCGCCTACGTTTATCAATCTCAAGTATCTCTTCTATAGGGTACTCACCACCTCTTAAGGCCAGGCGTTCTTTTACGAATTCGGGCTTTTCTCTAATAAGACGAATATCAAGCATAAAAACCCTCCCTTTATTAGGCCTAACAGATTTCTACCAAACTTTGCCCTTATGAAAAGACCAAGTCAACAAAAAACTTCCCCAAGATTCTCGCGTAAACGAATTGTCTTGCCCGCCAAAGCACTGAGAGTGCTCTTTCGCAGTGAGACCTTTGCAAAACATCTTTTAAGAGACTGCTTCGCTCCGCTCGCAGTGACCGTATAGTAGATGGCAGATGGCTGATAGCTAATGGTAAATAATTCTCACTTCTCACTTACTTATACACGCGAGGATACCAGAAGTGCCGACGAAGTGGCCCAACCGGGTCATTACGAGGAGGCACGAAGTGCCGACGAAGTAATCTCAGGGACTGCTTCGCCTTTACTGAGCGCCAGCGAAGGGATCTCACTACGGCTTCTCGCATTGACAGAAAAATGGCTACCTCGCCGCGGTGACTACGTCGCCTTTCGATGGCGCTTTGGCGTATGAAAAAACGCTCAGATTAATATAACCCATTAATTGGCCAAAATTTTATGAAAAATCTTTTAAAAAAGTCTAAAACGGAGCTTAGATAAACTATTATCGGTATCATAAATATTTTTTTTATTTGCAAAAACAAAATTTTTCTGAATATCAAAAAACCAATTTTTTTAGAGATCTTTGCAAAAAATCAGGAAAATATAGATTGATCGCCACAGCACTTAGCGCTTCGCGACAGGGATTGCTTCGGCTGCGGGACGCAGCCTCGCAATGACTCTCTCCCGGTGTCACTGCGAGCCCTTATGGGCGAAGCAGTCTCTTGATTAAGATATTTTGCAAAGGTCTCTTTTTTATTTATTTTTAAATTTAAAGTTTATCTAAAATCTTCCGAAAAGATTTTTAAACACTACAGAGGGGGGAAAAATGTTTAAAAAAGTAAAAATTCTGGTATTTTTAATGTTGGTCTGGCCGTGTCTTGCCTGGGGTATGGAATTTCAGCCCATTGGTTTTGAGCCGCTTTCTATGGGCGGTGCCGGAGTAGCTTCAGCCAGGGGAAGTTTTGCTACCTATTATAATCCTGCCCTTTTAGGTATTCATCGTTATGGTACCCAGATCTCTATTTCCGCAGGAGTCGGGATTAGAGAAGTCAATCTGGTGGACCATATAGACAAACTGGCTGACGTGGGAATAGAGAGTACTATTGATGAGGCTATTCAATATATAGAAGATAATGGGCTAGCGGTAATAGGAACTGGGTTAAGCCCTGAACTTCAAGATAAATTCAAAACTATCACCAGCGAACTTAGAGCTATTGGTACCAAAAATGGCTTACAGTTGATGCCTACTGCTTCGGCTGGAGTGCAGATAGGTAATTTTGGCTTTGGAGTCTTTGGCCTTTCTGAAGGTACCGCTCACGCGGTAATTGATCCTGATCACCTAGATATTATTGTTAAAGCTGAAGTAACGGTAAATGGTACTACTCAACCTATATATGTTAAATATGACGAAGAGCAAAACCAACTTTCTTTATCTGATTTACAGCAATATCAGGCTAGCTCACTTGAATATGCCATTGATAATGGTCTCACCTACCTTAAGCTAACCGGCCTGGCTTATTTTGAAATTCCAGTAGCTTATGCCCATCACATCAAGACACAATTAGGCGATGTTTACCTTGGAGGAGCGGTAAAGCTCATGCCCGGTGTGACTTTTGACGGCCAAATAAAAGTAGACACCGAATCAGGCGACATAAGTAGTGAACTTAAAGATGCCGATAAGAGAGACACCTCCTGGGGAGTCGATTTAGGAATACTTTATCAGCCAAGGTTTGTGAAGGGGCTTTCTATCGGTTTGGTAGGTAAGAACTTAAATACTCCCGAATTTGATACCGCTACCGGTGATACCTATAAGGTTGATCCTCAGTTCCGTCTGGGACTTGCTTATGACTTTTCGGCTTTTACTTTTGCCCTGGATGCTGACCTTACCCAAAACGATACTTTTATTCCGGACTATAAGGCCCAATATGTGGGCGGAGGTGTTAATTTCCACCCGTTTAGCTGGCTAAATGTAAGGGCTGGCGCCATGCAAAACATAGCTGAAAGTGACGAAGGCCTTATTTTGACAGGTGGTCTGGCCTTTGGGCTCAAGTGGTTTCAGCTTGATCTTGCTGCCCAGGTTTCTACCAAAAGTGGTGAATTTAGCGGCACAAGTGTCCCCAGATACACCCGAATCCAGCTATCACTGGTATCCAAATGGTTTTAATCCCTAGATTCCCGCTTAAGCGGGAATCTAGATGCTTTGAGGATAGACCTTAAAGAACCCTTAGACCTGTGGAAGAGATAGCTTCGCTCTATTAGCAAGATTCTTTTCCATTAAACTAAATGTAGGAGTTTAAATTGACTAAATTTTAATCCGGGCAGATGGGTATGAGCCTTTGATGAAAACCGCCAGAGATTTTTATCACCAGGCGGTTTTTACAGGAGGGAACTCCTCGCCAGGATGAAAGTTCTTTAAAAGTTTTGTCTTCTTTAAGTTTTAAAAGGGCTATTTTTATCCCCGGGATAAAATAAATGGGGGGATAAGGCATCTTTTTGGCTTCATCAAAAAGATTTGGAGAAAGTCTTTGACCGGTATAAAGTAACTCTGCGTAAATCAGGCCGTCTTTGGTATTTTTGTAAATGGCTATAGTCCTTCCGGCTGGGCCAAAACGGGTTACAAAGGCGAAATATCCATTTCGCCAGTAAAATAGGCTCCCAGACATCCCGCCTATGTTTACCTTCCCTGAGTCAAGGGCTTCAAGCTGACGACGGAGCCCTTCGCTAACTTTTATAAAAAGAGATATATGATGGCCTTCTCTGAAACGAAGAAAATCCTGAGCTACCTTGCCAAATACCTGATAAAGCAAGAGCAGCAAAAGTGTTCCCAGAAAAATGGTTATCAAAAGTTCAAGTAAAGTAAAAGCCTTTTTTTCCCTCACCTACCCACTCACCACTCAACAACTCAACCACTCAACCACTACCTTTTCTCCATCCTTTTCTTAAGATCTTCTATCTTTTGTTTGAATTGATACATAACGGTTTCGGCTTCTTGGTAATTTCTGACCACTCTGGGAGTTATGGCAATCAAGAGTTCAGTACGGTCTCTAGTCTTTTTCTGCCATTTAAATAAATGCCCAAGAAAAGGAAGATCTTTCAATATCGGGATACCTGTTTCGGCCAGTTCTTGCCGATTGTCTATAAGGCCTCCCAGGATAACTGTCTGGTTGTTTTTGACTACCAGAGAAGTTTCTATCTTGCGTTTGCTGATTAAAGGGGTGTTTTCAAGCCCAAGATAATTTTTTTGAGCAGAGCTTATTTCCTGAACGATATCAAGTTTTACGAGACCACTTGAATTTATATGCGGTTTAACATCTAAGATGATACCTGTATCCCGATACTGAACAGTAGAGGTTATGTTTGGTTCTGTGGCCGAGGTATTGGTTATTTGCTGGGTGATAATGGGAACCTCCTGCCCTATTTGAATGCGTGCCTCTTTGTTGTCGGTGGCAAGAATTACCGGATTGGAAAGAATGTTTATTTGGGAAACAGATTGAAGAATATTAAACAGTGCTCCCAAATCAGCTGCTTTATAAATAGATAACGTTAGTCCAGACAAAGTTATCTGATTTATATCTTCGAAAACATTTGAAGGTGTAGTTGATTTAGAAAATTTGCTTCCCAATTCGTATGTATCACCTTTGTAAGTGGTACGATTTTTCAAAAACCACTCTACTCCATGTTCCAGGGCCCTATTCAAGGTTATTTCCATAATGAGCATTTCAATGACCACCTGCCTGGGCAGAACGTCTATTTTTTCTAGCAGGCGTTTGATGGTGAGATAATCCTGGCGAGTAGCTTTTATAACTAGCAGGTTGTTGGTTTTGTCAGGTATGATGCGTATTTCTCCGGCAAGTTCCGGAGAAATGGCTGTTTTTTTTGCTTTTATGATGGTTTTTCTGGTAGAAGTTTTTTGAGTAGTCTTAGCAAAGGTATCTTGAAGAATCTGGGCGATTTCTTCGGCGTCTCCATTTTCCACCTGGTAGATAAATACCTCCTGGCTGGCGTTTTCTCCCTGGTCAAGTTCTTTTATCCATTGATATACTCGATCAAGGGTTTCTTTCTCTTTGCTGATAATCAAAAGGGCGTTTATTTCCTTAAGGGGTATAAAATCTATAAAAGAGGAATAACGAAAATTCTTTAACGGTCCGGCCTGAAAAATGGCCTTTAAATAATTACCAAGGGTTTCCGCTTCAAGGGCTTTAGGGCGATAAAGGGCAAGATTCATTCCAGCCAGCACATCTTCGTCAAGGAGGCTAACCAGCCGACTGACCTTAGCGAGATTGTCCGGATTGTCTATCAGGATGAGAGTGTTTTGTTCTTTGCTAGTGAGTATTCTGGCATTAGGTGTTAAGAGAGACTTTACCAGATTTGTTATTTCATTAATTGTCAGATACCTAGGCTTTAATACCGCAAAGGAAATGTTTCCTGAAATGCTTGCCAGCCCTGAGGCCGGAACTATCCTGTAAAAATCAGGAGAGGACACTAAGGTGAGCCCTTGCATTTCCAGTATCTGGCTTACGATTTTTATGATTTCCGTTTTTGAAAAAGACCCGTGAATATGAGCGGTGATTTTGGCCCTGGCCTGGGGAGATACGATATAGTTTACTTTCAGGGTTTCTTTAAAAAGTAAGTCAAGGAAGTCCAGGAGATCTGCGCCCTCAAGGTCAAGGGCCAGTTCAATTTTCCCGTCTTCAGTTTTTTTTATGGTAGGGGTTTTTAGAATTTTTGTTTTTTTCGGTTTTTGCTCCTGAAGGAGAACAAAAGCCGGAGGAATTTTGGCTTTTACATTTTTTTCTTCAACTACTGGTGCTACTTTATCTTGTTTTTTTTCTGTTACAGGCGGAGAGGAGGGTGGGTTGGTTTTTTCCAGAGGCTTTTCGGGGAACATAGACACACTTGTTACAGGTGGTTGCTTGGGTTGACACCCTGCCAGTATTAATAAAAAAAATGCGAAGCTTATAAAAATAAATTTGTAAATTCTCTGGCTAGTATACTGCGAAGTAAACATATAACCTCCATCTAGCGTTTTAATCCCTACCTGACTTACCACTCAAAGGCAAAGAGTTTTTCTCTCTTTCCCCTTTTATAACGGAATATTTCCAGATAGCGATAAATCTTTTTACCTTGCTCCCAAGATAATTCCAGCCGATAAATTTTATTTTCCTCAAGTTTCCATAAGCTCTCTGCTTGAGGTACATCTTTAGTATCTGTATAGATAGTTACCCAGCGGTAAATTCCGGGGTTTATCCAGAATTTATAAGGCCCAAAGCCCTTTATAAGAGCTACCTCAGAAAAATCCTTTAAAGGACCGTTTCTGGGTCTATAACCAAAAGGTAAATAATAATCTTTTTCCGCCCCATTTAAGCGATGGAAGTCATCTTTATCGCGCCAGTCAAGAAGAGAATCAACCATCACCCGGGCGTCTTCTGGTGAAATGTCATGTTTTACAAAAAAATTATAGAGTTCATCTTCTTCGGCCTTGTTTAAGTTGAGACGAGAGTCTTCTGGGCTTACCGAAAGTGTGGCTTTTACCGGCGGAGAAGAATCTATTTCTAGCTCAATTTTATCCGGGAAGAAGTTATTTTCTTTCATTTCTAATAGGCCCTTTTCCCAGAGGATATTGAGCAAAGAAACGCGTTTAAGCTTGAGCTGAGAATCTATTATGGCTGACTGGATCAGGGCCTGAGAGCCTCTGCCTTGCCAGAATAAGAAACCAACCATAAAGGCCAGGGCCATTACCAGCACCAGCGTTAAAGCCAGGATATAGCCGTGATTATTCAGGGCGCACCTCCACCAGGAATTGACTGCGCGCAAGACGACAGATAAGTCGTTTATTGCGCAAGCGATTTATTATTTCTACTTCGCCACCGCTAGAGGCCCCGTTTGACCAGAAGATGATACCCCATTTGCCCTGAGGAAGAGGTATTAATCCCCTTTCTTTTATTTCAATTTCTTCTGGAACCTTGAGCTTTTTAGGGAGGAGCTTTTCAGTCTCACCTGAAAGAGCTTTAAGGGTTATGAGGCGCTTTTTAGGGTCAAATGCAAGGATTATGGTTTGATGCTTGGCTAAAGCCAGGGCCCGCGCCCCTTCAATAAAATTGGCTGCTTCTACTAAAAAGGTGTTTTCTTTAGGAATTAAGGCTGCTACCCGGGGAAAAATAAGCCCGGCGAGAAGGCTTATCAGAAACAAGACCACCAGTAATTCCAAAAGCGTAACACCTTTTCTCATCAGTTTTCTCTTTGCCTCTGGTAAAATTGCCAGAAGAGATGGGTTTTATTTTTTTCAGATTTTAGAATAATCTGCCATTCATCGATATTTGTTTCTAAAGAGTTTATACGAGCGGCTTTTTCTTTAACTTTAATTTTTAAGACGATATCTTGAGGAGGAATTATATACGAGGATAAACTTTCCTTGTCTTCTGAGAGGTTCTCAATCTCTTCAGAAGAAAAAGAATTTTTGGTAATTTCAGCTAGGAGATGTTTTCTAAAAAGTGTGGTAGAGTCAAATAACTTTAAGCGTTCAAATAGTCTAGTAGTGCTACTGTAGTTATGTGAAAGAACATAAAGAAACCAGGTGACAGAAATAGTAGCCACTATAAAGGCTACCAATACCTCTAGAAGGGTAAATCCATGAGGAAGTTTATTTTTCATAATTTAGTTATTTTAGCAACTTTTTTGGGGCTTACGAGCTCTTTAGTAGCCGCTAATTTTGACGATATTGTAACAAAAAATATCTTTTCACCTTCAAGACAGTATGTTCCCTATATAACTAATCAGAAGCCAAAAGATGTAAAGAAAGACTTCTTAACCAAATATCTTATACTTAGAGGCACTTTGATAAAGGAAAACGAACGATTAGCCGTCATAGAAGTGTTACCAGCGGCCAAAAGAGAACTCGGCCTTGAAACAAATACCAGGAGAGTGGTGGTAGGTCAGGGAGAAACCCTGGGTAACTGCCAGGTGCTTAAGGTGCTCCCTGGTGAGGTTATACTTGGCGGGCGTTGCGAGGATATTACTTTGAGTTTAAAAGAATCTCCAGAGCGTAAAAAGCCCTTTTTCCATGTAAAAAGACCGGAGAGAAACGTCCAAACGCCTTATAAAAAGCAACCACCAAGACCTCCTCATCGGCTTCCTCATGAGACCAAAAGGACGGAGAAGATCAAAAAGATTATTCCCAAACCCAAGAGATAAAAATGCGTTTTATAAGACGGATATTCTCAGGAAATAAAATTAATCGTAGTTCCCTTTTCTGGTGGGGTCTTCCGGTTATAGCCACTTTGGTGGTATTTTTTATGGTTACCTGGCCTGCCTGGCAAAGTTACCGCCTAAAAAGAGATTTATATCAAGAAAAGCTTGAGCTGCTAGTTAAATATCAGGCTAAACTTTCTCAAAGTAAGTCAGATTTTAAAAAAGAACTTTCTAAAGGCCAGAAACTTGAGAAAAAGATTTTTATTGGTCTTGACCCTTACATTATAGTTTCTGAACTTGAAAAAGAAATAGATGCAATTCCTGAGCTAAGTTTAAGAAGCTTTAGAATTATTAAACGAGAAAATCTTACCGATCAGATACAAAAAGTAAAACTTCTTTTGATACTAGATGGTGATATAAAAGGTTTATTAAATTTTTTAGATAAGCTCTCAAAATCTAATAAGGCGCTTCACATTTCTCGTTTAACTATTATTTCCAGACGATATCGTAGTGATTATATCCTGAGCGTTAATCTTGAGATTGAAGCCCTTTATAGTGTTAAGAGGTTGTAGAAGGGGTAGGGAGTAAAAGTGATAGGTGAAAAGATAGCCCTTTTGCAGGAGTGGTTCAGGCCCGCTGCTGTTGGAGCCTATTTTGATGGCGATAAATTTCACCTGGCTGAAGATAACAAGCATCCGGGAAGGCGGCCGGCCAGAGCTTTTGTAGCCCTTTCTCATCGTCTGTTATACTTCCATTTATTTAAAATTCCAAAATCCATTGACCAAAAAGCCCTAAAAGAAGCTGCCGGCCTTGAGGCCAGAAGAATTTTCGTCCTCCTTGAAAAAAGGCCTGCGGGAGAGATTTCCTGTGCCCTGATTAGCCGTAAACTGAATGAACTATATATCGTCTTTCAAGAAAAAGAATTTTTCAAAAAAACCTTAAAAAATCTTCCTTCTGGTTTGATACCATGTGGAGTTGTACCGGCTGGAATGGCTCTTCTTGCTTATTTTTACCATAAAAACCGAAAGCTGGTTAAAGGAGCCTATTACGTAGAGACGGCCAGCTGTATTGAAGGAGTAGTGGTAGATGAAAATGGTTTGAAAGAATTTTTACCAGCTTCTCCGGGAACAGCCAAGGCTTATCTCAAAGACTTTGACGGAGAAATTTTTACCGTAGAAGGGGAGGGCGAAAAAATTCTTGCTGAAGGGGCTCGCTTGCTCCCTCTACTTCCAGAAAAATACCTGGTTACTTTTGAAGGCTTTCCGCTAACCCCTAGGCCTAAAATATCTCTGTCTATGTTGATCTTGTGGTTACTACCGGTAGCTACCCTGGCCGCAGGAAATATCTTAAATTACAAAGCTGCTGGACTAGAAAACCAGATTAAAGCGGCTGATAAGAAAGTTTCTTCCTTGAGAAAATCTTTGGCGGAAATAGAAGAATTTGAAAAGCGCAAAGAGGCTTATAAGACAATAGAAACAACTTTAAAAGAATGGCAGGCTGAAAACGTTGATTATATAGAAGTTATAAGAAGGCTTACGGAAATACTTCCTGAAGATACCTGGGTACGGCGTCTTGAATTCAGGGAAGCCCGCGAAGTAAGACTTTGGGCCGAAGGAGAGAATGCTCTTGAGGTACTCCAGGTAATTGCCGATGATCCTCTTTTTGAAGATGCCAAATTTCTATCTACCGTTACCAAAAACACCAGAACAGGGAAAGAAATTTTTTCTATCGTCATGAAAATAAAAAAGGAAAAATAAAATGCGTTTCCGCTACGCAGCTTTTACAAACGAAGGCCTGGTAAAACAAGGTGAACTTGAGGCCGCCGATATCAATGAGGCCCTTGAGCGCTTGCGCGCCGACGGGCTCTTGCCTGTGAAAGTAACTCCCGCCCAACGTAGATGGAAATTTAAACTTTTTGAGCGCGCTAAATATCAGGAATTACTTCTTTTTACCGAGCAGCTGGAACGTCTTCTCGAGTCAGGCCTTCCCCTTGATAAAGCCTTAAATATCCTGATAAAAGTCTTTCAAGCCACTGGCAAACCCCTGCTACTCAATATGACTCAGGAGATAAAAAAGAAGATTGAAAAGGGCGAAAGCTTTTCAAGTGCCTTAAAAGATACAAAATTTTTTCCGGATTTTTACGTTAGCCTGGTTGAAGCCGGCGAGATAAGCGGAGCACTTGCGCCTATTCTTAAAGATCTCGCCCGGTATTTGAAGGAAGAACACTCCTTTAAACAAGAACTCCAATCAGCCTTGCTTTATCCTTCTTTTCTGGTGGTTTTTGGTCTTTTAGCCGTGCAAACCGTACTGGTTTACATATTACCTCGCTTTAGCACTATTTTTGACCAGCTAGGAGTGTCTCCACCTCTTATAACCCAAATTCTTCTGGCCATCGGTAGCTTCTGGAAGGCCTACGGTTGGATTTTTTTGTTGCTCATGCTTCTTGGGCTTATTGGTTTTCGCTTAAGCCTTAAAAACCCAGAAAATCGCAAACGAGCCGAAGTGTTCCTATTAAAAGTTCCTTATCTGGGGAGATTCCTTTTTTTGGCTGATATGGCCCGCATTTTTCATGGGCTTTCGGTTATGGTGAGAGGTGGAGTATCTCTGCCCAAGGCTATGGCTCTTACGGCCAATATTCCTAGATTTTACGTGCTTAGAGATTTTTTTGGGCAAGCAGCTCAAGAAATAAGAGAAGGGGCGAAACTTTCTCATGTTTTTCAGAGTTTTCCGGGTTCATTTGACTTTGTAATCAACTTTGTGTCGCTGGGAGAAGAAACCGGCGACCTGGCTCAAGCCTTTTCTGATATGGCCTACCTTTGTGAAGAAGAAGTCAAAGTGGCTTCAAAGCGCTTTATCACCGTTCTTGAGCCCTGTACGATACTCTTTTTTGGGCTTTTGCTCGGGGGTATGATAATTTCTATTTTGATGGCTATTTTTGACGTAAGACTGGGATATTAGGAGGGAACATGAAGAGAAAAAGGGCTTTTACTTTGCTTGAATTACTGGTGGTTTTAGTTATTTTAGGGCTCCTTGCCGCCCTGGTGGGGCCAAGGCTTATCGGTAAAGTGGGTAAAGCCAAGTCACAGATAGCCCGAAGTCAAATTGCTCTTTTGGAATCAGCCCTTGACCAATATCGTCTTGACATGGGACATTACCCGACTACAGAAGAAGGCCTTAAAGCTTTGGTAGAACCCCCTGCTAACGAAGAAGACAAGGCCAAATGGCAAGGGCCATATCTCAAAAAACGAAAAGTCCCGCTTGACCCCTGGGGACGTCCTTATCACTATCGCTCGCCAGGAGAACATGGAGACTACGATTTATGGACCTACGGCGCTGACGGAAAACCAGGCGGTGAAGGAGAAGATGCTGACATTACCAGCTGGGAATAGCAATGGAGCCTTTTGATAAAGCTATTCTTGAAACCAGAGCCGATGAAATAAGCCCCCTTGAAGGAATTGAGGCCGCTTTCTTAAAGGCTGTAAAGGGTTTTCCTTTCTTTTTAGGAGAGGAGGTTTATTTACTGATTCCTTCCCCTGCCAATATCTTTTTGGCAGACCTTATTGAACGCCAGTACAACCAGCCTCCGCATGTCTTTCTCGCTGAAGAAGACTATATTCTGGAGTTAATCCAGAAGTTCTACGAGGCCCCGCCAGAAACTGCCGAAGAAGTAGAGGAAGAAGAACCGGAAGATCTTGAACTCTTGAAAGACCTAGCTTCTGAGGCCCCGGTGGTAAGACTAGTTAACCGGGTTATACGTGAAGCGGTAGAAATGCGGGCCACAGACATTCACTTTGAGACTGAACGCAAGGCCCTAAGAATTCGTTATCGTATTGACGGGCTTCTTCACGAGATAGCCACTCATCCCAAAAAACTGGCTGCTCCGGTCATCTCCCGCCTAAAACTTATGGCCGGCCTTAACATTGCGGAACACAGGTTACCTCAAGATGGCCGCATTCGTTTTAGAGTGGGAGGAGAAGACTTAGATATCAGGGTTTCCACCATGCCTGCGGTTACCGGAGAAAGCGTGGTATTGCGTCTTCTCTCAAGGCAAAAAGGCTTCCTTTCTCTTGAAAAACTTGGTCTTGAGGCAGACCATTATAAGATGCTTCTTGAGCTAATTTCTCAGCCAAACGGCATAATTTTAGTTACTGGCCCCACCGGTTCAGGTAAAACTACTACTCTTTACGCGGCCCTTTCTATATTGAATAAAGCTGATCGCAAAATCATCACCATTGAAGACCCGGTAGAGTATCAGCTGGCTGGCGTAACCCAGATCCAGATAAAGCCCCAGATTGGCCTAACTTTTGCCAAAGCTTTGAGGTCTATTTTACGGCACGACCCTGATATTATCCTGGTAGGCGAAATCCGTGACCTAGAGACCGCTGAAATTGCCATTCAGGCTGCCCTTACCGGCCACCTTGTATTTTCAACCCTCCATACCCGAGATGCCTTAGGAGCGGCGGTGCGCTTGGCAGATATGGGGGTTGAGCCTTATCTAATCGCTGCTTCTGCGGTGGGTTTAATGGCCCAGCGCTTAGTAAGAGTCCTTTGTGACAAGTGCGCTGAAGAAGTTTCACCTCCTCAAGAGTTTTTGACTTTACTTAAAAGACTTCCCACTCCACCTGAAAAAATTCGTTATCGCAAGGCCGTGGGCTGCCCTCACTGTGCTGGCACTGGCTTTTTAGGAAGGACAGCCATTTACGAAATCTACCCGGTAGATGAGGCCTTACGCCGTCTGATATTAAACCGCAGCTCAGAAGAAGAATTAAAAAACTGGGCGAAGGAACGAAGTTATCTTTCTCTTTTAGAAAATGGCTTAAGAAAAGTGGCCAAGGGAGTTACTTCTCTGGAAGAAGTCTTGAGGGTAGCAGGAACGTAGCCGCATGATACGAGTAAAAATTTGCGGAATAACAAGGAGTGAGGACGCTGAACTTGCTGCTTATCTGGGGGCAAGTGCTATAGGTTTTATCTTTTATCCCAAAAGCCCTCGCTATATTACTCCTTTAAAAGCCAGGGAAATACGCCAAAATTTGCCTCCTTTTGTTCACACTGTGGGCGTTTTTGTAAATGAAGAGCCCAAAACAATAAAAGAAATAGCCAATTTTGTAGGGCTTGATTTTGTACAACTCCACGGAAACGAATCACCATCAATTTGTGAAAAGTTTTTCCCGAAAGTGATAAAGGCCTTCAGGGTAAGAGAGGAAAAAGACCTTAAACAAATTTCTGCCTATCAGGGAAAAGTTTCAGCCATTCTTCTTGATACTTACGTTAAAGGAGAGCCGGGAGGGACAGGCAAAATTTTTGACTGGCGCTTGGCGATTAAAGCCAAAGAGTTCGGTCTTCCGTTAATTTTGGCGGGAGGTCTTAATCCCGAAAATGTTTTAAAAGCCATAAGAGAAGTCTCGCCTTACGCCATTGATTTGAGTTCAGGGGTGGAAATGGCTCCTGGCTTAAAGCATCCTTTCCTTTTGAAAGAACTATTCAAAAAATTAAAAGAAAACCTTTGCAAAATTCAAAAAGTATAGATTGATCGCCACGGCGACTAAGTCGCCTCGCGACAGAGATCCCTTCGCTAACGCTCGGGACAAGGATTGCTTCGCTTCGCTCGCAATGACTCTCTCCGGCTGTCACTGCGAGGAGCCGTAGTGAGATCCCTTCGCTGGCGCTCGGGACAGGCAAAACAGTCCCTGAGATTACTTCGTCGGCACTTCGTGCCTCCTCGTAATGACCCGGTTGGGCCACTTCGTCGGCACTTCTGGTATCCTCGCGTGTATAAGTAAGTGAGAAGTGAGAATTATTTACCATCAGCTATCTGCTATCTGCCATCTACTATACGGTCACTGCGAGCCGGTATGGGCGAAGCAGTCTTTTAAATAAACATTTTGCAAAGGTCTCAAAAAACTTGTAATTCTTTAATAGCTTTTTAATAATGTTTTGTTCCCTAGTTTTATTCTGAAAAGGAAGTAAAATTTCCAAAAATTTGTTATCCAAACAGGTGAAAATATATGGCCAAAGAAAACGCTAAAAAGCGTAAAGATAAAAAAAACAGGAAAAAACCTAAAAATCTTGGTGGAAAGCAGCATAACGACAAACAACATAAAAAAATAAAAAAAGAATCCAAAGAACCTCTGATAATTGAGTTGGTTCTAAGAGATGATTATGCCGGTTTTCATGCAGTGACTCAGGGGCTCAATTTAAGGCCTGGAGATTTTGTTTTGGTAGAGTTTCCGGAACAAAAAGAAGTGGCCAGAGTAGTTTCTTTGCCGGTTCGGGTTCCTATTTCTCCTGAAATGTTATCTGTCCTTCCCAAAGTGAAAAGGCTTGCCAGCGCAAAAGAAATAGAAAGATACCGCGAAAATCTAGCTTTTGAGGAGAAGGCCTGGAGCATATGTGAACAATTAGCTGAAGAACAAGGCCTTGAAATGAAGCTTGTCCGGGTGGAAAGGCTTTTTGATCGAAGTAAAGTCATCTTTTACTACACCGCTGACGGTCGCATAGATTTCAGACAATTAGTCAAAGACCTGGTGCGAGCCCTTCGCACAAGAATTGAAATGCGCCAGATAGGCGTGCGCCACGAGGCCGGTATGGTGGGAGGCATTGGCTGTTGCGGACGCGAAATATGCTGTGCCACTTTTCTTAAAAAGTTTGACCCGGTTTCCATTAAAATTGCCAAAGAACAGAGCCTTCCCCTTGATCCTGTTAAAATTTCTGGTATTTGCGGAAGGCTTCTCTGCTGTCTTCTTTTTGAACACAATGTTTATGCAGAACTTTCAGCAAGCCTTCCCAAGATAGGCAAGAAAGTCTCCCTTGAAGAGATTGAGGGCCGAGTGGTGCGCTATAACATTTTCAGGGAATCAGTAACCATTGAAACCAGTGAGGGCGAAGAAGTAGAAATTTCCGTAGAAGATTTTCGAAAGGAGTTTTGAGATATGGCCTTTTACATAACTACTCCCATTTACTATGTAAACGCTGAACCACATTTGGGGCACGCCTATACCACCATTGTGGCTGATGTAGCGGCTAGACTTAGAAGGCTCCTCGGAGAAGATGTCTTTTTTCTAACCGGAACCGACGAACATGGAGACAAAATCGTCCAGGCCGCTCAAAAACAGGGGCTTAGCCCAAAAGAATACGTTGATAAAATAAGTGCCCTCTTCAAAGATGCCTGGAAACTTTTGAATATCTCTTACTCAAGATTTATTCGCACCACGGATCCCGATCACGTAAAAGTGGTCCAGTACGTCTTGCAAAAGATTTACGACCAGGGTGATATTTACTTTGCCGAATACGAAGGTCTATACTGTTTTGGTTGCGAGCGCTTTTTGACCGAAAAAGAGCTTGCCAACGGCCTTTGCCCGGATCATAAAAAGCCGCCCACCCCTTTAAAAGAAGCCAATTACTTTTTTAAGCTTTCTAAATATCAGGACTGGCTCATAGACTACATCAAAAAAAATCCCGACTTTATTACCCCTGAGCGTTATCGCAACGAAATCCTTTCTTTCCTGAAAGAAGAACTTGAAGACCTTTGTATTTCCCGTCCTAAAACGCGGCTTACTTGGGGCATAGAGTTACCTTTTGACAAAGATTTCGTAACTTACGTTTGGTTTGACGCTTTGATTAATTATCTTACTGGTATTGGTTTCCCAGAAAATTCTACCTGGCAAAAGTACTGGCCGGCTCATCATGTGATTGCCAAAGACATATTAAAACCGCATGCCGTTTACTGGCCTATTATGCTTAAGGCCTTGGGTGTTGAACCTTACAGGAGCCTTCATGTTCACGGTTACTGGAATGTTGACGAGACCAAGATGTCAAAGTCGCTGGGCAATATCGTACGCCCCAAAGAGCTGGCAGCCAAATACGGGGTTGACCAAGTGCGCTACTTTTTGATGAGAGAGATGGCCTTTGGCCTCGACGCCAACTTTAGCGAAGAGGCTTTAAGGACACGGATCAACGCTGACCTGGCTAATGACCTTGGAAACCTGGTGTTTAGAACCCTTACCATGGTGAAAAAATATTTCGGGGGAGAAATTCCTGAAACCTTTGGCCGGGAAACTTCTGACGAAGAACTCTGGGCTTTGTGTGAAGAAAAAGTCTCTGCCTATATTTCTTCAATGGAGGCCTTTCAATTTCACCGGGGGCTTGCCAGTCTCTGGGATTTGATCAGAGAGGCTAACCGCTACGTTGATCATCAGGCGCCGTGGGCTCTTGTGAAAGAGGGGAAAAAAGAACGCACGGCCACGGTTATTTATCACTTGCTTGAGGTGTTAAGAGTAGTGGCTACGGCCCTTTGGCCGGTAATGCCTGAGTCTTCTGAAAAAATTTTACAGAAACTTGGCCTTGAGCCTAACGCCTATCTCCAAAAAGAATATCTTTCAAAATTTGGTGTTTTAACCCCTGGTACAAAGACCACCAGAGGAAAGGCCCTTTTCCCACGCCTTGAAGAAAAAGAACCTGCGAAAAAAGAACCAGAAGAGAAAAAAGAAGCTAAGAAGGAGGAAAAGTTGCCACAGGAAGAACAAATATCTTTTGAGGAATTTAAGAAGCTTGACTTGCGCATTGCGGAAGTGATTGAGGCAGAAAGGGTCCCTAATACCGATCGGCTTTTGAAACTAAAAGTCAGGTGCCCTGAAGAGCGCACGGTTATAGCGGGTATGGCTGAATACTATGCTCCAGAAGAACTAATTGGCAAAAAAGTGATGCTTCTGGCCAACTTAAAGCCAGCCAAAATTAAGGGAATTGTCTCTCAGGGCATGATTCTTGCGGCTAAAGACGAAAAAGGGCTTACTTTACTGGTGCCAGAAAAGGACGTATCTCCTGGGGCTAAAATAAGTTAGCGGAAATAACTTCCAGGGAGGTTATTGAGGGTAAGCTCTTCTATTATTTCTCTAAAAGGTTTACGGAATTTTTCTTTTAGTTCTACTATTTCAAGGCCGGCGTAATATTTTTCGCCATCTTTGCGCACCCATACCACTTTGGCGCGCCCTTTAATAGGAGGATCGGTTTCAAGAGAAAACTTTATCCTCATTCCTGGGCTTAAGCTGGTAAAGGTGGAAATACGAAAGCCTCCCAGGCTTATGTCTTCAATGCGGGCGTCGAGCACTTGATAGCTGTCTTCCACCACAAAGTGGCAGGAGCATTTGAGTTCAAAGCGTTCAAAAACACGTTTGTCTAGCATGTCTTTCTATTTATCGGTTAATTTTTAGGACGACTTAAAGCCAAAATTGAAGGAAGACCAGGATTTTTCATCATCTTTTTAAAAATTTGTTCTACTTCAAAGGCCTGGTAAAGTTTTCCCCGCTTTAAAGCCCCCTTTAGATAAATATTACCCTTGCGCTTGGCCTCTTTTATAACCAGGAGCCGCATGGCCGGAGTTAAAAGAGGGTCTCGGTAAATCTTGGCCAGGGCTTTTAGGCGAAAATAATCAAGCCCAGGAGTAGCAGAAAGCTGATCTTCGTGTCCGCCTCTTTTAATTACCAGGGGCTTTTCTATAAGGAAAACCGGATAGCGAGTCAAAAGTCTAAGCCATAATTCGTAGTCTTCACAAGCAAGAAAGCTTTCGTCAAAAAGACCTATTTCGCGGAAGACTTTTCGCTTAAGCATTACCCCTGAAGGGCTTATGAGGCATAGCTCTAGCGCCCGGTCGAAAAAGTAGCCTGAAGGCTTCTCGTGTCTTTTACGGGGGTTTACCCTTTTCCCACGTCTTATCCAGATTTCTTCAGTCTGAACGGCTACAGCCTCTGGCCTTCTTTCAAAGAAAGCTATCTGCTCAGCCAGTTTTTCCGGAAGCCAGAGGTCGTCGCTATCAAGAAAGGCTATAAATTCTCCCTGAGCCAGCCTTATTCCGGTGTTTCTGGCCGCTGAAACTCCTTGCCTTTTGACTTTGCGGACATAGCGTAAGGGATAACGGGAAACCAGATATGGCGTTTTATCTGTTGAGGCGTCATCTACCACAATTAGTTCAAAACTCCGAAAGGTTTGAGCTAGAACTGATTCAATGGCCTCTTTTAAAAATTTTTCCCGGTTGTAAGTGGGGATTATAACTGAAACCAGCGGTTTCATTTGTGATAGGGCTCACCAGCAATAATAGTGAAAGCTCTGTAAAGCTGTTCACAAAGTACCAAAACGGCAATTTCGTGGCCTAAGGTAAACCTAGAAAGAGAAAGTTTCAGATGGGCCTCGTTTAAAACTTCCTGAGAAAGCCCGTAGGCCCCGCCTATTAAAAAAGAAATTTCTTTTTCCCGTTGAAGTAAATCTTCCAGATACTCTGCCCATTCCTTAGAGGTAAATTCTTTCCCTCTTTCATCAAGGGCAATGATAAAGGCTTTTTCCTGGCCCCTTAGTAAGGCCTTTCCTTCGTTTTGTTTCATAATTTCGGGATCTTTAGCCTTAGCGACTTTCCGTTCTTCTAAAGAAAAACTTACATAATTTTTGAGCCGCATTTCGTAAAAACAAACCCCGTCTTTTATGAACGGAAACTTTAACTTTCCGGGTATGACTATTTTTAAAGTATTTGGCCAGCGCATTAATGTTTATCTTCTTTGTAAGGTTTTAAGTCAAAGATAGGCGTGCCATCAAGCATATCAAGACCTTCAACTTCAATTATATTTTCACGCACTTTTAAAACTTTGACTCGTGAAAGGCCGATTGGATTAGGCCTTACCGGCGAACAGGTGCTAAAGACACCGCGTTTTTCTCCTGGCCGATGAGGGGGTTCCTGAACCATATGTTTTTCAGGGTCAAAAGGTGGGCTTTTATGAAAGGCAAAAAGAACCCATAGATAATCACCTGGTTTTATATCTTTTAAGCCTACCTTATATTTGGGCAAAATATGGAGTTCACCTTTTACACGGGAGATAGAGTAAAAACGTGGTACCTCCTTGGCCTCAGTATGTACCCAGCCGATAGGTTCAAAGCAAAATTTTTTTTGGGAAATTTTCTTCATGAAAAATTTTTCTCCTGAAGTAAATTATTATTTATCTTAAAAGAGACTTTGGCAAAATTCAAAAATATAGCTTGGGATTGCTTCGGCTGCTAACGCAGCCTCGCAAGTTAAGTGAGAAGTGAAAAGTGAGAAGTTACTTAGAGCCATCTACCATCGACCATCTACCAATTTGTCACTGTGAGCCCGTATGGGCGAGGCAGTCTCTTGATAAGACATTTTGCCAAGGTCTCTAAAAAATACCAGAGGAGGATAGAGATGAAAAAAAGAATTTTGTTTATGTTGGTAGGTCTTTTGGGGGTGTTATGGGTATCTTCTCTTAAAGCTGCTGAGCTAGGCCTTTTTATTAGTGATGCAAACCTTCTCGTTCAAGGTGAACAGGAAGTTTACACCTATTCTGGAAATCCTGTATTTCTCGGGGGAAGTCTCTTTTATAGTGAAAAGCATGATCGCGATAACTGGCTCATTAGTGCCAATTTAAAAGTAAAAGACTTGTATCAACCAAAAGCTATAAACTTAGGCCTTGGTTTTCAGGCTACGGCTGGAAAAGTTAAGCCTAATTTGAGCTACGATGTGTTTGGAATAGGCTTTCTTTTTGTCGGGGTAGTTAACTTGGAACACACTACCTCTAAACTCCCTGTAGAAATTGAAACCTCTCTTTTTTACGCTCCCCCTATTTTAAGTTTTGCTGATACCGAACGGATTTTCAGCTGGAGCATAGGTGCTTTTTATAAGGTTAACCCCATGGCCTCTGTTGGGGTTCGCTACGATATTTATGATGTAAACATAGATAAGCCAGGAGACCCTAGCTGGGACGAGAGCTGCCTTTTAGTGGGAGCAAAGATTAGATTCTAAAAAATTAATTGGGCCCATAACGGGCCCTTTTGCTTTTTTATGCCTGAAGAATGCATTGTCAAAGTACCTGTTTTTGAAGGTCCCTTAGATTTACTTTTACATCTTGTTCGTAAAAACAAGCTTGATATATTTGACCTTCCCATTTCCCTTATCACTGAACAGTATCTTGCTTATCTGGAGATGATGAAGGCCCTTGATTTAGACATTGCGGGAGAATATTTACTCATGGCGGCTACCTTGCTTTACATAAAAAGCCAGATGCTTTTACCAAGGCCGGCAGAAGAACATAGCGAAGAAAACGCCCTTGAAGACCCGCGGCAGGAAATCGTAGAACCGTTGCTTGCGCTTGCCAAATACCAAAAGGCTGCCGAAATACTCTGGGAAAGGCCTATCCTTGGAAGAGACATCTTTGTTCCCCCATCTCAAGAGGTAGCGCCTCATGATGAAGTCTCTGTTTCCCTTTTTGAACTACTTTCAGCGTTAAAAGAGGCTCTAGGGCGAAAACCTCCCACTCCTCTCGAAGTAACACGAGCGAGATACCTGATTCAGGAAAAGATGGCTGAGATTGAGCAAGTTCTTACGAGTTATCCCCGGATTCGCCTCAAAGAATTTTTTGAAAAGGCGACAGACCGTGAAGAAGCCATCACCATCTTTCTGGCTCTACTTGAGTTAGCCCAAAGAGGGGCTATTATCCTTATTCAATCTGAACCTCTAGCTGAAGTAGAAGTCATAAAAAGATGAAATTTTTGCTTCTGGGTATTTTAGCCGTTCTTCTTCCCCTGGCCTTTTTAAAGCTGTGTTATGCCCTGGGGACTATTTCCGTGATAAGGCGAACCAAAGGCGCCCTTTTTGTTTCCACATCCAGGGCCAAAATCAAAGCTATTCTTGACGAACTCGAGGGACAGGCAAACTTTCGTCTGGTGGATCTGGGTTGTGGAGACGGCCGTTTTTTAAGAGCGGTTTATCAGCGTTTTGGCATTGCTGGCGAGGGTTATGAAATAAATCCCTGGGCATATTTTTTGGCTTGTCTTAAAAATCGTTTAAATGGAGCACCGGTTAAAGTCTATCGTAAAAATTTTTTTAAAGCTGACCTTTCAACTTATGATGTCATCTTTTTTTATCTTTTTCCCGACTTACTACTTGATCTAGCTCCCAAATTGCGAAAAGAGGCCAAACCAGGAACCATTATCATAAGCGCTAATTTCCCTCTGCCAGGTTTTAATCCATATAAAGTTTTAAAGGTGGAAGACCCCATTTATTTTTATAGGGTTTAGGTTGTTCTTTGGTAAAGATTTGCTAACTCTTTAGTGAGTTTTTAAGAGGAGGTAGGAAATGTTCAAAGCGGTTTCTTTAGTCCCTTTAGGGAGTGTGCGCCAGGACGTAGTTGACGCCATTGCCGGAGGAATTTATGAAAATTTAAATCTTGAGGTCTTTTTCGAAGAGCCTGTCCCTCTTCCGCAAGAGTTTTTTGATCCGGCAAGGGGCCAGTTTAAGGCCGATGACCTGGTTAATTTTTTTCAACAAAACGTAGAGACCCGTTCTCGCCTCAAGCTAGGCGTCTGTGAGGTTGACCTCTACGCCTGGGATTTGAACTTCGTATTTGGTATCTCTATTTTAAAACAGGGCACATCTTTGCTTTCTTATAAACGCTTGGATAACAAATTTTACAATCTTCCGCCAAATGACCGCTTGCTTTATGAAAGGGCTCAAAAAGAAGCTCTGCATGAACTTGGCCATGCCATAGGTCTTGAGCACTGTGAAGCTCCCTGCGTTATGCATTATTCTAACAGCGTGATGGAAGTAGATGTAAAACCAGCTAAATTTTGCCCGGAATGCTGGCGAAAACTTAATATGCTTCTTGGACGCACTTTTCAATAGAGGTGAACCATGGCGGAAAAATTGGAAAAACGCGTAATTTTAGGTACAGCGGGCCACATTGATCATGGAAAAACCACTTTAGTAAAAGCTCTTACAGGCATAGATACTGACCGCCTAAAAGAAGAAAAAGAACGGGGCATAACTATAGAACTTGGTTTTGCTCATCTGACCCTGCCAAGTGGCGTTCGTCTCGGCATCATCGACGTGCCAGGGCACGAGCGTTTTGTAAAAAACATGGTGGCTGGAGCCAGTGGTATTGATTTAGTGGCTCTGGTGGTAGCTGCTGACGAGGGCGTTATGCCCCAAACCAGAGAACACCTGGAAATATGTGAACTTTTAGGAGTAAAAGCTGGCCTGGTGGTAGTTACTAAAAAGGATCTGGTAGAAGAAGATTGGCTTGAATTAGTGAAAGAAGACATTGCCGAGGCGCTTAAAGGCACTTTTCTTGAAGGGGCTCCCATGGTGGCGGTCTCCGCTACTACTGGCGAAGGCCTTGACGAGCTTATCTCCCTTCTTGACGGGTTAGTTAAAAAAGTACCTGCTCGCCCGGCCAAAGGGCCTTTCAGGCTACCAGTGGATAGAGTTTTTACCATTAAGGGCTTTGGCACGGTAGTTACTGGTACGGCCCTTTCGGGTAAACTGAAAATAGGCGACGAAGTCATAATTTATCCTCGTGAGCATGTCTCCCGCATAAGGCGTATTCAGGTCCACGGTGAGGACAGAGACGAGGCCTTAGCCGGCCAACGCACAGCCTTGAATCTTCAAGGTATAGAGAAAGAAGAAGTTGAACGAGGAGATGTGGTAGCAAAACCTGGTACTTTACGGCCAAGTCTCATACTTGATGTTTCCATTCGTTATTTATCAAGTGCACCAAGGCCTTTTAAACACAATACCCGAGTGCGCCTGCATATTGGCACAAGTGAAGTTTTAGGTCGAGTCTTTATCTTTGGGAAAGATAAAATAGAACCAGGCGAAGAGGCTTTCGCCCAGCTTCGCCTTGAAGAACCGGTGGTCTGCTGGCGAGGGGATCATTTTGTTCTAAGAAGCTATTCGCCTATGGTGACTATCGGTGGCGGAGTGGTGCTTAACCCGGTGGCCGGCCGTCGCAAGCGCTCTCAAAGACGGCAGGTTGAGGAGTTAAAACTACTTCGTGAGGCCTCTATAGAAGATGTTATTCTCTATCATCTGCGCCAGGCCGAAGAAATGGGGCTCCCTGAAGAAGAAATTGCCCTAAGAGTCTCTCTTTTTAGTGATGATCTGGCAAAAATTATGGAGCGGCTAATAGAAAAAGGCCAGGTTAAAGAGATTTCTTTTGAAAACAAAAAGCTTTATATGGCTCGCGAGATCTATGATCAAATAAAAAAAGAAATTCTTAATCGCTTGAAGAAATTTCATGAGAAATTTCCTTTAAAGCCTGGATTAACAAAAGAAGAACTTAGGCAGCGGCTTCCTTCAGGCCTTGATGCTAGGGCCTTTGAAAAGATGCTTGAAGAGCTTATTGCCAAAGGAAAAGTCGTCCAGGAAGAAAAGTTTATAAGACTTTCAAGCCACAAAATCGTACTTGCCGAAGAGCAAGAGGCCATAAAGCGGAAACTTGAAGATATATTCCTTAAAGCCGGAGTCACTCCTCCAGATAAAGATGAAGTTATCGTAAGTTTTAAAGAAAATGCTCCGGTAGCCCAGGAGATATTCTCTTTGCTGCTCCAGGAGGGGAAACTGGTAAAACTCCGCGACGGACTTGTATTTCATGCTGACGTTGTAGAAGATGTAAAAAATAAAGTTATTTCGTTTCTCAAAGAAAACCAGGAAATGGCCGTGGGAGACTTTAAAAAATTACTGGGTGGTGCCAGCCGCAAATATACCATTCCGCTTCTTGAATACCTTGACCACCAAAAAGTAACCATTCGTGTGGGCGATAAACGAGTACTGCGTAAGGGATAATGGCTAATGGTTGATGGCTGATGGCTGGTGACTAATGGCTGGTGACTAATGGCTGGTAGCTGGTAGCAAACTAATAAATATCATTTCGTTTTTCACTACTCGTATACTGTTCTTAATAGTTTAGTTAGAATAGACCTTTTGCAAAAAGTTTTATTTGAGAGACTGCTTCGCCCTACGGGCTCGCAGTGACAAGAAGAGAGGAGGTCGCAGTGACACCTGAGAGAGTCATTCCGAGCGAAGCGAAGCAATCCTTATCGCGAGGCGCCGATGGCACCGTGGTGATCTATCTATATTATTTGAATTTTGCAAAAGTCTTTAGGAATATAATTGATTATTTTTCAGACAAACATATTAAATTCTTAAATCTTTAATAAAATAACTTTAAATTACCTTTATTCACTTTAGATGACTTCTAACTTTATAGTTGATTTAAAGTAGTTTTTCTGTTTTTCTTGTAGTGAGAATAAGAATTAATTAAGGAGGCACTCATGGCTGGACCTTATACCAATTGTATTTTATGGGTTAACTTATCTAACGGAGAAATAAGAAAAGAAAACCTTTCTGAAGAAATTTTACGCAAATTTATTGGAGGAAGGGGTGTAGGTAGCTATTATCTCTCTAAGCTGATGGATCCCAAGGCTGAGCCCTTTTCTGCTGAAAACCCGCTCATCTTTGCTACTGGTCCACTTACCGGCACACCCGCTCCTACGGGTGGCCGTTACATGGTGATTTGTAAGTCTCCCCTTACGGGGCTTATCGCTTGTTCCAACTCCGGTGGAACTTTTGGCGCTGAGCTTAAAGCCGCTGGCTACGACATGATTATCTTTGAAGGAGTGGCTGAAAAGCCTGTTTATCTCAGCATAAAAGACGATGAGGTAGAACTTAAATCCGCTGAGCACCTTTGGGGGCTTGATACCCATGAAACCACCGATCGCCTGCAAGAAGAATTTGGTGATACCAAAGCCAAGGTTTCTTGCATTGGCCCGGCTGGAGAAAATCTGGTCCGTTTTGCCTGTATTATGAACGACAAACATCGGGCTGCTGGCCGGTCAGGAGTAGGGGCGGTCATGGGTTATAAGAAGCTCAAAGCTATTGTAGTGCGTGGCACCAAAAGGGTGGAACCCGCCGAAGCCGAAATTTTCAAAAATTTTCTCCGGGAAAAACTTGACATAATTAGAACCAACCCTGTCACCGGTGAAGCGTTGCCCAAGCTTGGCACCAAAGTGCTTGATAATATCATCAACGAAAGTGGTCTTTATCCAACACGAAATTTCCAGACCGGTGTCTTTGAAGGAACCGACGAAGTTTGTGGTGAAGCCCTGGTGGAAAAGGGCTACCTTAAAAAGAACAAGGGTTGCTATGCCTGCCCGATTAAATGTGGCCGGGTAACGGAACTTCCCAACAAAAATAAAGGTGAAGGCCCTGAGTACGAAACAGGCTGGGCCTTTGGCGCGGATTGCGGTGTAAAGGACTTAATCGCTATTACTGAGGCCAATTTCTTGTGTAATACCCTGGGCTTAGATCCCATATCCTGTGGGGCTACTATTGCCTGTGCCATGGAACTTTTCGAAAAAGGCCATATTCCTAAAGAAGATCTGGCAGCCGGCCCCAAACCGGTATTTGGTAGCTCTGAAGCTATTGTTTACTACACCCACGCATTAGCTTACCGCAAAGGCTTAGGAGACAAGCTAGCCGAAGGTTCTAAGCGTCTGGCTGAACATTATGGAGCTCCAGAGCTTTCCATGTCCGTTAAAGGGCAGGAGCTACCCGCTTATGATCCCCGCGGGGTGCAGGGCCATGGTCTGGCTTACGCTACCTCAAACCGTGGAGGTTGCCACGTAAGAGCATACCTCATTGCTCCAGAAGTGCTTGGTAGCCCGGAAAAGCTTGATCCTCAGGCAACTGAGGGTAAGGCCCAGTGGGTAAAAATCTTTCAGGATTTAACCGCGGTGATTGATTCCATGGGGCTTTGTCTCTTTACTTCTTTTGCCTTGGGAGCTGAAGATTACCGAGACCTTCTGGCCGCGGCTACAGGTTTTGACTACACCTTAGAAGAAATGATGCAGTGTGGTGAGCGCATCTGGAATCTGGAACGCGTCTTCAATTTAAAAGCAGGCCTTGATCCCAAAGAAGATACTTTACCAAAACGCCTTTTAGAAGAACCTATGCCCGAAGGGCCAAACAAGGGCAAGGTGCATCGTCTTCCAGAAATGCTTCCTGAGTATTACGAAATCCGTGGCTGGACGAAAGAAGGTATTCCCACCGAAGAGAAATTAAAAGAACTGGGCTTGGCTTAAGATAAGGGGGCTTAACGCCCCCTTTTTAAACTAGTTCAAGTTCTGTGGTTTCTACCGAAAGATGGCTTACAATCCAGTGAGGAATGCGAGCCCTATCAAACACCAGGGTTACTTTTTTCACTTCCAACTCTTGTTTGGCCAGGAGATAGGTTCTTATTTTGTCTTTTAGTTCCAGTAAAGAAGAGGCCGTCACGTAAACCCCTTTACCTTTGGCTATCCATTCGGTTTCGTAATAAAGTGTTATTTTCATACCCCACCTCCCTTTTCAAGTAATTCTTCATAAAGTTTTACAGCTGTCTTTAGAGTATTTTCATCAAGTTCTCCGTGTGGCGAAACGGTTTCAAAAATCCTTTTAGGAATCCTTAACTTGCTCGGTGCAAAGTTCCTGGCTTTTTTGAAACGATATTTTCTCGCGAGGATTTCCTGGCCGAGTTTTTTAAGGTCGTCAGCGGTGTAGTTAAAGCCAGAAAGAGAAAACATTTTGGCTAAGGTTTCAAAATCAAATACACTGCGACCAAAGAAACAACATACCGCTGAAGAAAGAATCTGGCGATAGGCTTCTTCCTGAAAGAGCTTTTCTACGAGCTTATGGATATCAAGCTCTTCGGATTTAGTTTTTTGGTCGTAGCTGTAACCGGCAGAGTCAAGGTGGCTGTGCCTTGAGCCGGTGAGATGGGTTACGTGTATGCCATAACCCGTATGGTAGCCTGACATTTCGTTGCCACCGAAAGCTAGGGCAAAGTCGTCGCCACCATATTTTTTAGAGGCGTAGTCTACTCCGCGAGCCAGGGCAGCGTAAAATTCATTACTCTGGTTGGCTAGGTGTGCAAGCATTTTAAGATAGGTTTCAACGTCGCCAAAACTCGGTTTAAGCCCTAGGGTGTGTTTTTCAGTGATCAAGCTTTTTTCAAAGGCCTCGGTGGCCCAGGCGAGTACCACGCCAGTGCTTATTACATCTAAACCATGGTTTTCTATCTCATCAAGAAGCAGCAAAACTCCCTCAGGAGAACCAACCCCTATCATGCTCCCTGTGGCGTAAATGGGTTCGTAGTCATACGAAACAAAAACAGTTTTATAAAAGAAGGGCGTATCTTTGTAAGGTATTCTTAAAGCGGCAATGTGGATACAGGCCATAGGGCAGTGGGCACAGGCCAGTCTGCGGCCAAGAAATTTTTCGGCAAAAGTTTCTCCCGAGATATCTTTTGCCTTTTCAAAACGAGTGTATTTTAAGTTTCTGGTAGGTAAGGCACCAAGTTTATTGAGAGGAATTATATTAACGGCAGTACCTAGTTCGTAATATTTTTTGAGGGAAGGGTTTTCTCTTAAGCGGGCAAGGATGTCGTCATAGGTTTCTCGGTAGAGTTTACTGTCAGCTACAGGAATAATTCTTCTTTCTCCCTCAATAAGGATAGCTTTGAGTTTTTTGTAACCAAAGAGAGCTCCGAGCCCTAGCCTACCAAAATGCCGATAAGTTTCGGTGACTACACAGGAATAGGTAACTCCTGTTTCTCCTGCACGACCAATACGGAGAATACTTCTAAGCCCGCTTCCCTTTTCTCGCTCACGAATAAAACGGCCTGTATCTGAGACTGAAAGCCCCCAGAGGCCGCGGGCATCACGAAATTTGACTCCGCTTGAGTCAATTACGAGATAAACCGGCAAGTTACTCTGGCCGCGAATAACCACCGCTCCATAGCCGGCAAGTCTTAACGCTACGGCACTACGACCCCCAGCGTGGCTTTCCCCAAGCAGTCTATTATGGGGGGAAAGGAACATGGAAACAGTTTTTGAGACAATAGGAAAAAGACTGGTAGAAGGTCCTACCGCAAATATGATAGGATTTTTGGGGTCTTGAGGGTCAATGTCTTTAGGGCATTCTTCCTCAAGAAGGGCGCTGGCTACGCCGGTGCCGCCGATATTTTGGGCAAAAAGGTCTTCCCTTTCTTCAATCCAGAATTTTTTTGAAGAAAGATCTATGTAAAGAACTCTTTTTAGAGGATCATTTTTAAGCATCAGGCAGCCTCCTCAAGGACAATAACCCGATGAGGACAATACTCAGCACAATAACCACAGTGCATACAGATAACCGGCTTTTGGGTTTCCTCGTCCCAGAAAATAGCCTTTAGTGGGCAAACTTCTTGACAGAAACCACAGCCAATGCACTTTTTGGAGGCGAGCACCACCCCGCCGCCTCGCCGTTTAATCAATGCCCCGGTAGGACAGACCGAAAGGCAAGGAGGGTCTTCACAGGCCCGGCAGACAATTACCGTGAGCCCACGAGAAAGGCCGCCACGGGATCTTATATGAATAGCCGTCTTAGCAAGGCCGGCTTGTCCTGTCCTCCTCTGACAGGCAAACATACAAAGCTGGCACCCAACACAACGATCTGGATCAAGGACTTTTAACCGCCCCGTAGCCATAAAAGTCTCCTCACTTAAAACATTCAAAAGACAAAATAATATTTTTTAAAACTAAAGTAAATTAGGGATTACTTTGTTATTTATCTCTCTTCAAAGACCAAATGAGCAAGATCTTTATAATTCTGGATTTGGGGGATTTTTATGTTTTTCTTAGGTTTGGGAGAAATCAAAATAAAAGTAACACCTGCTTTTTGGGCACACAGACCATCTACTTCTGAGTGATCCCCTATGTATAGCAGTTCTTTAGGGGTAAGCCCGAGCTTTTTCATGGCTACTTCTAGCCCCTTGGGAGATGGTTTAAAGGCATTTATTTCTGGGTCAGTGGCGCAAAGTGCTAAATCAATAAAGTGATTAATTTTCATGGCCTTTAGTTTTTTCTCTGCGGGATAATCTGAAAACACTCCTATTTTAATATTTCTAGCCTTACACGCAGCTAAAAATTCATCTAACCCAGAGATTTTGTAATCTTTTAGGTATTTCAAAGGTCTATCATAAATCCATTTCTGGACTACTTTTTTAACCGTTTCCTCAGGTATTTTTAATTTTTGAGCCGGGAGAATATATTGGAGTTCTTCAAGAGGTGCAGAGAATTTTTCAGGCGTGTAATAGCGTAGATTTTCCCGTTCTTGGCGGAATATTTGAACAATACGGAGTTCTTGATAACCAGAGATAGGATGTCGCAAGAGATTTAACAAAAGTTCTTTTAACATTTGCCGCCTAAGAGGGGCCTGGTAATAAAGCGTACCGTCTAAATCGAAAAGTATAGCTTTGCAGCTGGGCATGGTTAAGTATTAGGATAACTGGTTTTGGTTGACAATAGTTTTCTTGCTAGCTGGTTATAAGAGCGAGGGACTAAAATACTTCCTGAGTAACAACAAATGAGTCCTTGTGAGCCACAGGGAAACTCTCGCCTCGCGACAGAGATTGCTTCGCTCGCAAGAGATTGCTTCGCTCGCAATGACTTGTTCCCGGTGTCACGGCGAGCCTTTACTTACTTTGTCACTGCGAGTTTTTTCCATATTTGTCACTGCGAGGAGGCACGAAGTGCCGACGAAGCAGTCTCAAAAGCATTAGCATAAGCCATCCGCTATCGGCCATCGGACATCTGCCATTTAGGCTCTGCGAGCCCCTTCCTTCTTGTCACTGCGAGCCCGACAGGGCGAAGCAGTCTCTCAAGTAAAGTATTTTGCAAAAGTCTCACTAAATCCTTGAAGAATTTGAGAAATTCTTGGCAAGAGGAAAAATCTGTTTTAATGAAGTAAACAGCTTTATGAAAAGGAGGTTTTTTGTGAGCCAAAAGAGAGTGTTAAGCGGAATGAGGCCCACTGGTCCCCTTCATCTAGGCCATCTTCACGGTGTATTGAGTAACTGGCTTAAGCTTCAGGAAGAATACCAGTGTTTTTACTTCGTAGCGGATTGGCACGCCCTTACCACCGAATACGAAAACCCCAAACGTATTCCTGAATTTTCCCGAGAGTTATTACTGGAATGGCTGGCCGTTGGTCTTGATCCGGCGCGTTCGACTTTATTTATCCAGAGTGCCATCAAAGAACACGCTGAGCTCTATCTCCTTTTTGCTATGTTTACCCCGGTTTCCTGGCTTGAAAGAAATCCCACTTACAAAGACATGATAAAAGAGCTCAAGCAAAAAGACCTGGCTACCTACGGGTTTCTGGGCTACCCGGTGCTCCAGGCGGCAGACATTCTGATATACAAGGCCCATAAAGTGCCGGTGGGAGTGGATCAATTGCCTCATCTCGAACTAACCCGTGAGATAGCGCGCCGTTTTAATTTCCTTTATGAAACCGAAGTTTTCCCCCTTCCTGAGCCCTTGCTTTCAGATGTGCCTAAAGTGCCAGGGCTTGACGGCCGCAAGATGAGCAAAAGCTATGGGAATGCCATTTTCCTTTCAGATGACGAAAAGACCGTGCGTCAGAAAATAAGCACCATGGTGACAGACGTTAACCGTCCGCGCAAAAGTGACCCGGGAGACCCAGAAAACCGCTGCGTAGCCTTTCAATTGATAAAACTTTACTTTCCCGCCGAGGAACAAGAGGAGATTATTGCTGGCTGTAAAGAGGCGCGCCTGGGCTGTGTGGAATGCAAGAAAAAACTGGCTGATAAAATCGTAGAGGCCTTGCGTCCTCTCTGGGAAAGGCGCCGTAAGCTTAAAGAGAAGCCCTCTCTTTTTGAGGAAATAATGGCCTCGGGAAATGAAAAAGCCCGCCAAGTGGCGCGTGAGACCCTTGATACCGCCAAGGAGGCCTTATTTGGCACTAGGTGGTTTTAAGCTAAGGAGTCTTTTATGAAAGAACTGCCGCCTTTAATAAAAAAGTTGCTCAATTCTCAGGCCTATCCTCACCGGCCTGAAAAAGTAGAACTTATCCAGACCCATATTTCCTACGTTTTTCTTGCGGGAGATCTGGTTTACAAGATCAAAAAGCCTGTTGATTTCGGTTTCCTTGATTTTACCACCCTTGAAAAACGTAAGTTTTACTGTGAGCGCGAAGTAACCTTAAACCGTCGCCTCTGCCCGGATATCTACCTGGGAGTAGTGCCGGTAATAGAAGAGGGAGAAACCGCCTATTTTGAGAAGGAAGGTGAGCCCGTAGAGTGGGCGGTTAAGATGAAGCGCATGCCCGAAGAGGGCATGATGGGCCGTCTTATAGCAGAGGGCCGTTTGCGTAAAGACCACCTGGATTTAATTGTCAAAAAGCTTGTACCTTTCTACCAGCAGGCCGAGACCGGGCCAGAAGTGAACAAATACGGCTCTATGGAGGCCATTTCTTTTAACGTTGAAGAAAACTTTAGCCAGACCAAAGAATTTGTGGGCAAGGCCCTTGCCTCTTACCGCTACCAGCACATAGTTTCCTGGTCTCGCCGCTTCATGAAAGAGAAAACCGGGCTTTTTGAAGAACGCATTGTTCAGGGCTTTATTCGAGATGGCCACGGAGACTTGTATTCGGCCAACATCTGTTTTGATGAACCTAAAGGCGACGTCTATATCTTTGACTGCATAGAGTTTAACGACCGCTTTCGTTGTGGTGACGTAGCCCAGGACCTGGCCTTTCTGGCCATGGACCTTGATTTCCACGAGCTTGAAGATTTTTCCCGTTACTTTATTGACGAATATGTTTCACTTTCAGGAGAAAAGGGGCTCCTTAAATTACTTGACTTTTATAAGTGTTATCGGGCTTACGTGCGGGGCAAAATCGGCTGTTTTACCTGGGCCTCTCCTGAAGTGCCTGAAAAAGTGCGTGAAGAGGCCTTAGAGGGCGCCAGGCGTTATTTTGACCTGGCTTATCTTTACGCTGAAGGGGTGCCGTGGCTTATCGTTATTTTTGGCCTTTCGGGGACAGGCAAAAGCACTCTGGCCCGTGCCCTTAAAGAAACGCTTCTAGCTAATTACTACAATTCAGACATTGTGCGCAAAAAACTTCTGGGGATAAAACCTGAAGAGCACCACTACGAGCCCTTTGGAAAGGGGATTTACAGCGAAGAATTCACCCAAAAGACTTATGAAGCCATGGCTCGCTATGCCGCTCAGGATATCCGCCGTGGCCGTGATGTAATCCTTGACGCCACTTTTCGGGCCAAAAATTTAAGGAAACTCGTTTTTGACGCCGTAAAAGACCTTAAAGTGAATATACTTTTTGTCCAGTGTATGGCTCCTGATGAGGTGATAAAGGCCCGTTTTGAAGAGCGAGCTAAGAAAGGCGGCGAGCCTTCTGATGGCCGCTGGGAAATCTATGTAAAGCAAAAAGAAGTTTTTGAACCTCCTATTGAGATTCCCGAAGATAAAATTTTGCTCCTGGAAACCACTCAGCCGGTTGAAAAATTAGTGGAACGGGTAATTGGCCGCATGAAATCGGCCAGGGTTGAAGCCTAGTGCGCTTTTATGAAGCTCAAGGTTTATAAAAGGCAAGGGGAGGGGCTTTTACTCTTCTTTTTAGGTTGGGGCTTTGATGAAACTCCATTTTTGCCATTGCTTGAAAATGAGACATACGACGTAGCCTTTATTTACGACTATCGGGAGGAAAAACTACCCGCACTTCCTGAGCATTCTGAGACCACTGTTTTGGCCTGGTCTGCGGGAGTGCTTTGCGCTCTTTCAAAACAGGAAGCCGTCTTCGGAAAGACTATTTTTCTTGGAGGAACAGGGGCTTTGCGACACCGTAGATGGGGTATTCCCCCCAAAATTTATGATGCCACTTTATCAGCCCTCAAAAAAGATGGCGAAAAGGCTCTATATTCTTTTTATAAAAATATGTTTTTACGGGAGGAGGATTTTAAGTTTTTCCTGAAAAATAAGCCTCAACGCCTGCTAAACGAATTAATAGAAGAACTTGAGGTTTTGAGTGATAAAAATTTTTCAGAAAAGACTAAAAACGCGCAGGTGATCATAACGGAAAAAGACCGCATTATCCCTCCCAGGAGCCAGAAAAACTATTGGAGCCAAATGGGCCTTTCTTTTTGCCAGAAGCCCTGGGGGCATTTTCCTTTTTACCAGGAAAAAACTTTGTCTTCCTTTTGCTGTCCCTGATTGACCATGGTGGTTTTTGATAAAAAACTTCTAGCCAGCCGTTTCAAAAAGGCTCTTTCCACTTATGACCAGGAGGCCCGTGTTCAGGCCCGTATGGCCAAAGAGCTTGTTTCGTTGCTCGGTTCAATAAAAAAACATTTTGAAAGCGTCCTGGAAGTGGGTATAGGAACCGGTCTTTTAACTCGCTTTTTTCTGGAAAGGTATCAGCCCTTTTTTATGGTTGCCTTTGACCTGGTAGAGGCCAATCATGGCTTCAAGGATTGTTTATATGTTCTTAGGGCCGATGCAGAGAGTTTGCCGTTTAAAACAGGAAGCTTTGACCTCATCGTTTCAAACGCTACTTTTCAGTGGTTTACCAGGCCAAAAGAGACTCTTTTTCAACTAGCTAAAACCCTTAAACCTCAAGGGATATTAGCTTTTAGCACCTTTGGCCCAACCACTATGAAAGAATTTTTTCTGGAAAAAAGGCCACCCGGTATACTTAGTGCCCAAGAATGGCAATCTATTAAACCCCCCTTTCTAAAGCCTTTGTTGCAGAAAGAATGGCAGGAAACTTTGTTTTTTGCTTCGCCTAAAGAGGCCTTGGCTCATGTAAAAAAAACAGGAGCCCTTGGCTACTTAAAGTCTAGCTGGTCTATCAAAGATTACCGCTCCTGGGAAAGGAGATATAAAAAACTTGCCGGTGAAGAGGGTTATCCTTTAACTTTTGAACCGATTATCATGATTTGGGAGAGAACGTTATGATTTTTTTTGTTACTGGAACAGACACGGGCATCGGCAAAACTCTGGCTACGGCGGTCTTAGCTAAAGGTTTTTCGCTACTTGGCAAAAAGGTAATAACGCAAAAGCCAATCCAGACCGGAGCTGATTATCCTGAGGATTTGACCTTACATCGTAAACTTACCGGTATGTCTCTTGACTCGCCTGAACTCTTGAAACTTACCTCACCTTACGTGTTCAAATTTCCAGCAGCCCCTGAGCTTGCTGCTCGTCTTGAAAACCAAGAAATTGACTTATTGCAGATAAAAAAATGTACAGAAGAACTTGATAGGCGTTATGACGTGGTGTTAGTGGAAGGGGCAGGGGGGCTTTATGTTCCCATTACCCGGAAAGAAACCATATTAGATCTTATTTCACTTCTTATGTGCCCGGTTTTTCTGGTTTCTGCGGCGAGACTTGGCACCATAAACCATACTCTTCTTTCCATTCAGGCCTTAAAACAAAAGGGAATTTTCATCGCTGGGTTGATATACAATCTCTACTTTTCAGGCGACGATGTAATTTCGCGAGAAAGCCTTGAAGACATAAAGCGCTTGGGCGAAATAGAACACGTTCTTCTCATGCCCAAAGTAGAAGGAGAAATTCCTGAAGATTTAGCCCTTTCTGCCAAAAAGTTTCTTGAAGATATCTTTAAGCCCAAATTTCCAGAGCTACTTTCTTAATGCCTAAAAATCAAATAAGAAAAGCCGGGCGGAAAGCCCGGCTTCGTTGGTTTAAGCTACTTGGGCCTCTGGTATTTCCTCACGAAAATGCTTCCTGAAGTCAAGGCCGCCTTTGGTCTCATCGTAATCAACCAGGATGTGATCGCCTTCCTGAAAAGTCCCTTCGAGTATCTTAACGGCTAGCGGATCTTCTATATAACGCTGAATAGCCCGCTTAAGCGGCCGTGCGCCGTAAACCGGATCATAGCCCACTTCAGCCAACCACTCCTTGGCTCTATCAGTAAGCTCAATAGTAATGTGTTTATCTTCAAGCCGCTGCTGCAAGTAGCGAATCTGAATATCCACAATCTTTTTGAGTTGCTCTTTGGTGAGCTTATTGAATATGATGATTTCATCAATACGGTTTAGAAATTCAGGCCTAAAGTGAGAACGCACGGCATCCATTACCAGCCGTTCGGCGTCTTTACGGTCCTCAAGCTCCATTACATAGTGAGAACCGATGTTAGAAGTCATGATGATGATGGTATTCTGGAAGTTCACCGTGCGGCCTTTGCTATCAGTCAAACGGCCATCGTCAAGAATCTGCAGCAATATATTAAACACATCAGGGTGCGCTTTTTCTATTTCGTCAAAAAGGATGACCGAATAAGGTCTTCTGCGCACTGCTTCGGTAAGCTGGCCGCCTTCTTCATATCCCACATAACCAGGAGGCGCACCGATGAGCTTTGAGACCGCATGTTTTTCCATGTATTCAGACATATCAAAGCGGATAAGGGCCTCCTCGGTATCAAACATAAATTCAGCCAGGGCCTTGGCCAGCTCGGTTTTACCCACACCTGTTGGCCCTAAGAACATGAAAGAACCAATAGGCCGGTTCGGATCTTTGAGCCCGGCTCTGGCGCGGCGCACCGCGTTGGCAATGGCCTTAATGGCGTGATCCTGACCAACCACACGCTGGGCCAGGCGTTCTTCCATCTTGAGGAGCTTTTCGCGCTCGCTTTCAAGGAGTCTCGTAACGGGAATACCGGTCCACTTGGCCACTACTTCGGCAATGTCTTCCGCAGTAACCTCTTCTTTTAAGAAGCTTTTGCCCTCTTTTTGAAGCTCCTCAAGCTTCTTGTTCCACTCTTCAAGCTCTTTTTCAAGCTGAGGGATACGGCCGTAAATGATTTCGGCCACTTTGTTAAGGTCACCCTGGCGCTCAGCCTGCTGCGCTTCAATACGGAGCTGGTCTATTTTTTCTTTAATGGCCCTGATTTTCTGAATAATTTCTTTTTCCTTCTGCCACTGGGCCTTCATTTCTTCGAGCTTCTTACGAAGCTCCTCAAGTTGCTTTTCAATCTTTTCACGGCGCTCAACTGCCCGGGGATCAGTCTCTCTTTCAAGGGCCATGCGTTCAATTTCAAGCTGTTTGATCTTGCGTTCAATCTCGTCAATCTCTGTAGGCATTGATTCAATTTCAATACGAAGCTTAGCCGCTGCTTCGTCAATCAGGTCAATGGCCTTATCCGGGAGATAACGATCAGTGATATAGCGGGCAGAGAGCTGAACAGCGGCTACAATAGCGCTGTCAGTGATGCGCACACCGTGGTGCACTTCAAACTTCTCTTTAAGCCCGCGAAGAATAGCAATGGCCTCTTCTACAGAAGGTTCTTCTACATAGACCGGCTGAAAACGCCGCTCAAGGGCCGGGTCTTTTTCAATGTATTTGCGGTACTCATCAATGGTGGTGGCACCGATGCAGTGAAGCTCACCGCGAGCCAAAGCGGGTTTTAACATGTTAGCGGCGTCCATGGCCCCTTCAGCCGCTCCGGCGCCTACGATAGTGTGAATTTCGTCAATAAAAAGGATAATTTCCCCTTCGCTTTCGGTGACTTCTTTTAAGACGGCCTTAAGCCTTTCTTCAAACTCACCACGGTATTTGGCGCCAGCTAACAGAGCGCCCACATCAAGCTGGATGATGCGTTTGTTTTTAAGGGGCTCAGGCACATCACCTGAGACAATTCGCTGGGCCAGGCCTTCTACAATGGCTGTTTTACCAACACCAGGCTCACCTACGAGCACGGGGTTGTTTTTAGTGCGGCGAGAGAGAATCTGGATTACCCGACGAATTTCTTCATCACGACCGATGACCGGATCAAGCTTTCCGGCCTTGGCCAGAGCTGTTAAATCGCGGCCGAATTTCTCAAGGGCCTGGTATTTGTCTTCGGGGTTCTGGTCAGTTACGCGCTGGCCTTTGCGAATCTGATTAATGACTTCCATTAAGTTTTCTTTGGTAATACCCCGCTTTTTAAGAATCTGAGCCGAGGGGGTATTGCTTTCAAGGATGGCCAAAAGGAGATGCTCGGTAGAAACATAGTCGTCGCGCATCTCGGCGGCAATGCGCATAGCGCGCTCAAGTACCTGTTTCAGGTTAGGCGAGAGATAGACCTGATATCCCGTCCCCGAAACGGAAGGAATTTTATCTAGCACTTCGTCAACATCAGAGGCGATAAGTTTATTGTTTATGCCCAGGCGGTCAAGAATCATGGGCACCAGCCCGCCTTCCTGTTCCACCAGGGCTTTAAGTAAATGCTCTACTTCCATATTTTGATGGCCGCGGGTTTCCGCAAGCCTCTGGGCCTCCTGAATGGCGTCCTGTGATTTAAAGGTAAATTTTTCCAATCGCATATTATTACCTCCTGTTTTTTCAAATTTTTTATCCCTTTCGTTTTGGGAAGGTAAGGATGGCTCCTTCCTGTGTCAAGGAAAGGAAAATTTTTCCTAGTAGGAAAATTTTTCCAGGAAAATTTGTTGTTCTGAGACCCTGTTCAAGAGACTTAGGGTTCGTAGTGTCAAAAGGTGAAGATATTAATGGGGTCACTAAATAGGCGACAATTGAGTCATTGCGAGCGAAGCGAAGCAATCCCTGAGACTGCTTCGACCTCTAACGAGGCCTCGCAGTGACAGCGAAGGTTACTTTGCATTAGCGATTATGTCAGCGGCGATACTTTGTCGTGTAAAAGACGCTCGGATTAATATTTACGGTAATAAAGGAGAATAAGCCAGCGGCAAAGCAATTTTTACTCATCTACTTTTGGCATACCTATTGCATGGTTGTATCACAGGAGGTGAAACATGAAGTTAAACTCCTTAACAATGGTTTCAAATGGAAATGTTAGCAATCTATCTCTGGGGCAGGGGATAATGGCTGGAGATTTTCTAGCCCTATTTATGATGTTATTAGGCCAGGAAGCAAATAATTTAGATTTGCCAGCAGGAATTCAAAACCAACAAGCAAGCCCTGAAGATAATAAAAACTATCAAGGGATGTTTTTGACGACAAATTTAGAAAAAAATATTTTAAAAAAGGTTGATAATTTAAAAGAGATTTTAAAAACAAAGGATAATTCGGAAGAATCTCCTGAAAACATTGTAATTCTCATCGGAAACATTTTAAAAGAAATAAATCAATATTTAGAAAACTTTTCCATACAGGAAAGAGAAAAAATAATAACAAATTTTGGAGATACAATCAAAGAATTAAAAAACAAATTAGAGAATCTCATAAACATTTTGAAAGAAAATTTTTCAAACGAAAATAAAGAAATACTGAACCTAGCGAATAACAAAAAAGATAGCAATATTTTAAAGCTAGAAAAGATATTGAGCCGAATTAAAAGTGACTTGAATTCACTGGAAGAGAACCTTTCAGAACAAAATATAGTGTTAACTAAAAAAAACCTAGAGAACATAATAAATAACTTTAAATCTCTTTCAAGAAAGGATCATCAATTTGAAAAAATAAGTCAAAACCGTAAAAATAACGCTTCAGAAGAGGAAGTTTTAGCTATCAATCAAAACACAAAGAAAAACAACAAGAATCAAATATTGATATCTAGAAATATTCCTCAAAAAGAAGTACTGTTTAAGAAAGTAAATTTTTCAAGTAAAACAAAAAAAGATTCTAAAGAGAACATTGATAATACAAAAAATACAGATAACTTAATTACAACTAAAAAAGAAAAAGAAGGTCAACATATCAAGGTAAAAAAGGGGGTTGAAATAACAGAAAACACACATAAGACAAAACAACATAAAGAATTATTAACTAATCTTGCCGAAAAAAAAGATAACTTAATAGCCCACGCAAAAATAACAACTAATACAGAAATAGAAACGACAAAACATATAACAATTAATAAAGAAATTCATCATTCGGTCCAAAATTTTAAGCCTGAAGAAATACCAAACTTCGTAAAAGAGCTAGTTTTGAAAACATACCCACAGGGTAAACATGAGGCGCGTATTAAATTAGATCCACCTGAGCTAGGAGAACTTCACGTTACGGTTTCTGTAGATAAGGGTGAAGTTAAACTTCTCCTTACCGTAGGTCACGCCAAGGCTGCAGAGGCTCTTCACCAACACCTGCATCAATTGAGCAGTTCTTTAGAAAATCTTGGTCTCCAATTTGGCGGAGCGGAAATAAATTTAGCTCAAGATTATTCTGAAGGTAGTTACCAACAAGAGTCAGGAAATTATGCCCACTCTATGGGAATTAGAGAACATACTGACGAAAATAAAAGTTATGAAAACAGACATAACGGCATCATAAACATAGTAGTTTAGGAGAAAAAGAATGATAAATAACACAGAACAGGCTCCCAAACTTTTTACTGAACTTGACAATTCTCCCAAAACCAGAGTTCCCAAAAAAGTTCTAGATCGTGACGACTTTATGGTTCTTTTTATCAAACAACTAGAATACCAAGATCCATTAAAACCTCTGGATAATAACGAAATGGCTACTCAATTAGCGCTATTTAACCAAGTTGACCAACTTTACGACTTAAATGAAAAATTATCAAAAATAGCAGATATAGCTAAGGGAAGTACTCTCCAAACTATTGCTAGTTTGATTGGTAAAAAAGCATCAGTCAAAAATCACTTACTACGAGTTGAAGGTGGTAAATTTCTAGGAGGAGAAATCGAGGCTAAAGAAGCTACAGATAATATTTTAGCTAAAATCTATGATGCTAATGGCAACCTTGTCAAAGTCCTAGACCTTGGTCCTCTTTCTGTCGGAAAACATGAACTTGACTGGGACGCTACGGACAAAAATGGAAATCAAGTCGCTGACGGTACCTATCGTTTAGTACTAGAACCTAAAAATCCCAAAGATCTGGATAACTTATCAATTAAAACTATTGGTCGTTTAACTGGTGCTCTTTTGGAGGACGGAGAATACAAACTTCTTTTTAACGGCAAGGATACTATATCTCTCACTGACCTTGAAAAAGTCTTGGCGGAGGATGAGTAATGGGCCTTTTCGGAAGCATTTACGTAGGCAAAAGTGGTGTTTCTACCATGAGCCACGGCATAGGCGTTACGGCAGATAACTTAGCCAATTTAGAAAGCACAGGCTTCAGAGCTAACCGGGCGTTATTTGAGGACATGTTCGGCAACGTGAACACCGAGGCCCCGCCTTATAACAAAAAAGGCCTTGGTAGCAGAGTGAAAGATATAGAAGTCCTTTATCACGAAGGCCCAATAAAACAAACCGAGAGCCCTTCAGACCTCGCCATTTCAGGTAAAGGCTTTTTTATGGTCTCTGACGGTGAGAACACTTTTTTTACCCGTGATGGGCAGTTTATACCTCGTAAATTGGACTCTGGTGCTTTAAGGCTTTCTTTGCCAACTGGCTATGATCTGCTTGGCTGGAATATTCCTGAAGGCGTTGACCCTGAAACTGTTACTACCGGGGAGCTAACACCTATAGAAATCCCAAGCTACATTGACGGGCAGGCCAGCAGTAAAATCGTCCTCCAGATGAATTTTGACGCCAGCAAACCTACCGAAGTAATTGAAGACAATCTTATTGATAACTGGAATGCTAACAATGACCCGCCAATTGATAAAGGCGGTTATGAATTTAAAACTGAACTACCAATTTATGACAGCCTTGGTAATTTACACAATCTTTCTTTGTATGTTGACACCACTACCGAACCCAGGGTTTTTGAATTTTTAATCACCATGGACCCTGAACTTGACCCTCGCGGTCAGGGGCAGTATGCCGGGGCCCTGCTTACAGGAAAAATCCGCTTTGGGGCCATGGGAGAATTAGAAGGCCTTGAAGACCTGGAACTAATAACCGATACCAACGGGACCCGCACCCCCTTAAACAACTTTTCCGAAGAAGGTTTTCCCCAATTTACCGTTAACTTTGGCTCACAAAGCCAAAATATAGCCCTTGACTTTGGAATCAAGTTTGACAGTCAAACGGGCACCTGGCAGCGCCTTGATGACCACGCCAGCACGGCCTTTGCTTCTCCCTTCACCGTGCTTAACGAGAATATAGACGGCTATCCTCCAGGCTTTTTTAAAAACTTGAAGGTTTCTGAAAAGGGCATTGTTGAGGCAAGTTATACTAATAACCAGACCTTTTCCGCGGCTCGTATTCCTATTGCCCTTTTTGGTAGTCCTGATGAACTTGAGCGAGCGGGGGGAATCTTTTTAAGGCCGTTGGCGGAGCAGAGCCAGAAGTTTTTCCGCCAGGAAAAGATAGCCCTGGGGCCATTTTTGGTGGCGCCCTTGAAGGGTCAAACGTTGATGTGGCCAACGAAATGGTCCATTTAATAACTCTACAGCGGGCCTTTCAAAGCAATGCCCGCATTATTACTACGGCGGACCAGATGCTTGAGGACTTTTTGCGCCAGGTTTAGCAAAATTAATGCTCGGTAACTAACAGGACGAAAATTTTAATATAAACAGGAGGTAAGTTATGGGTTTAACAGATGCCCTTTTTGCTAGTACCAGTGGTTTGAGGAGTTTAGGCCACGGCATGAGCGTGGTGGGTGACAATGTAGCTAATCTTAATACCTCGGCTTTTAAAGGGGCCCGCATAACCTTTTCAGACGTAATGGCCCAGCGCATTAATACCAGCTCTGGTTCTGGCCAGATGGGCCGCGGAGCTTCTATTAATGCCCTTTATCCCATGATGCAACAAGGTTCTTTTGAGTCCACCGCCAGCCCCACTGACTTGGCCATTGCGGGAAATGGTTTTTTTATCCTTAAAGATCCAAAATCAGCTGGTAATACCTTTTACACCAGAGATGGCCAGTTTTTGGTGGAAAAACAGGGCTATCTGGTTAACCCCGCAGGGCTTAGGGTGCAGGGCTGGCAGATAGACGAAGTCTCAGGCGATATAACCGGGGCCTTACAAGATATCCAGATTCAGAGAAGCTCACCTCCTGTCCAGACATCCAAAATAGATGTAATAACTAATTTAGACGCTAGGGAAGAATTGGAAAATATAGAAATCCCTTTAGAAGGGAATGTGTATGTAGCGTCAGGGGATCCTCCAGAGACCATAACTACTAACTTTGTGGTTCGCGATATAAATGGTCAAGATATTCCTATAAAAGTAGAGCTTACCTGGAATGGAACTACCCAAAAGTGGGACAGTTATCAGATAATTTATGAAACCACTGGTGAAGTATTGGCAAGCGGAGCAGATACTACGGCGACAAAAGCTACCATTGAGTTGCCACTCACCAAAGAAAAAATATTAATAAATTGGTCAAATGTTACCCACGAAGACGGACTTCAAGAAGGATTAAACGTTCCTGGGCCAGCTGGCCTCATTAAATTAGACAACGATAATAATACTCCTATTCCTGAAAATACTTGGAAATCTATCGATGTAACTGTCAAAGATATTAATGGAAATGATGTTTCTTTAAGGATATATTTATATTTTCAAAATGGAACCCCTCCTAACAATACTGACTTTCCTGCAGAAATAAGAGATAAATTGCCGGAGCTTGCTGATGGGCGTTGGCATTATTTAGTATTTCAACCCCCTACTACCGGAGCCACTTTGCCAGCTGATGAAAATGGTACTCTTCTTTCTTGGGGAGCGAATATTAGTGACATTAAACGAAATGCTTCTTTTTTTCTGGATGGCACCACTCAAAAAATAGACCTTAATTGGGACAATGTTGATACAGGAGGGGCAGGAAATCTAGCTACTATCCAAAGTGAATCTGGAGAAGACTTTTTCCGCCTACAACAAATAAATACTCTTTATGACCAGTGGGATGCTAGAAAAGATACCCCTTTGGCTAGTACTGATTATACATATAGAACCACCCTTACAATATACGATTCTTTGGGAACACCCCATGAAGTAACGATTTATTATGATAGAACAAGTAGAGACAATGTATATGAATTTTTAGTTGCCTGTAACCCTGACGAAGATCAAAGAGATTTTACTTTTGATAGCGTACCTATGCAATGGACTACCACCGAAGGCTCAGTTACAGTAAAAAGAGAAATTCCCTCTGGAAATACTCTAACCCAAGTTAAAAAAGGAGTATTGATGTATGGAAGAGTTGAATTTGATAATCAGGGAAATATAAAAAACTTTTATGATACTTATAGAGTTGACCCTAACACAGGGGATATTGTCCAAATTGTTAACGATTCTGGCAACCCGGTAAGTGATACCATCGATGGTTTTGATGTTATTGGTTCTCATGGTTATCCTATAGTTACGGCTGACTTTTTAGGTCTTAATCTGGATCAGGACCCCCCGCAAACAGATGAGACCTTAGCCGCCGCTTATAACGATATTCAAAAAATAGAATTGAACTTTGGCTATTATTATAAAGATGGTGCCTGGCGGTCAGAGTCTGTGCGTACCACTCAATATGCCACCAGTAACTCTACCATTTTTTACGACCAGGACGGCTACGGCCCAGGCTACCTTGAGTCCATCTCTGTTGATACCGAAGGCGTGCTCACCGGGCACTACTCAAACGGCCGAGTTATTCCCCTCTGGATGGTAGGGCTGGCTAATTTTAACGCCCCAGAGATGCTTGATAAGGCCGGAGGAAACCTCTACCGAGAAACTACCCACTCAGGGCCCCCGGTTACCGGAAAGCCAGGCACTAACGGCCTTGGCTCCATTGCCCCTAACAGCCTTGAGCAGTCAAACGTTGACCTCGGCGAGCAGTTCGTAAAGATGATAACCATTCAGCGTGGCTTTCAGGCTGATGCCCGCACCATCACCGTAACTGACGCCATGCTTGAAGAGCTTATCAACCTCAAACGATAACCTTAGGCGGGCCCTCCGGCCCGCTTTTTATTTTTGTAACCAAGAGACCTTGCAAAACATAGATTGATCGTCATGGGACCATGGGCGCTTCGCGAGAGAGTTGCTTAGGCCCTTAGATTGCTTCGCTCGCCTGCGACTCGCTCGCAATGACTCTCTCAGGTGTCACTGCGATGAGCCGTTCCCTTCCCTGTCACTGCGAGCGGAGCGAAGCAGTCTCTTAAATGAAATATTTTGCAAAAGTCTCAACTAAAAGTGGTTGCCGAAATCAAAACTTCAGTGTTAAATAGCGGAAAAACTCACGCCCTGTGAGACGGGCGGCTGGGTGTCCGTGTGTGCGGATTAGCCGCTTAAACAGGGCGGAGGAAAAACCCAAAAGGAGGTCGTTTTATGTCTCGTCTCACTATGAAACAGCTTTTAGAAGCCGGTGTCCACTTTGGGCACCAGACCCGCCGCTGGAATCCGAAGATGAAGCCCTTTATCTTCGGAGAAAGAAACGGTATCCACATTATTGATCTTCAACAAACGGTTAAACTCTTTGACGTAGCCTACGATTTTCTCGTTGATACCGTGGCTAACGGTGGCAAAGTTCTTTTTGTGGGCACCAAAAGGCAGGCCCAGGACACCATCAAGGAAGAAGCTGAACGCTGTGGCATGTTTTACGTAAATCACCGCTGGCTCGGTGGCACGCTTACCAACTTCCGCACCATTCGCCGAAGCATTGAAAAGCTAAAGCAGCTTGAAGAATGGTTTGAAGACGGAACAATTGAGCGCTTTCCCAAAAAAGAACGCTTAAAGCTTGAAAGGTTAAAGCAGAAGCTTGAAAGAAACCTGGGCGGTATCAAAGATATGGAAGACCTGCCCCAGGCCATCTACATCGTTGACCCTAAAAAAGAACACATTGCCGTGCTTGAAGCGAGAAAACTCGGTATCCCCATTGTGGCTATTGTGGACACCAACTGCGACCCGGATCTTATTGACTATATCATTCCTGGAAACGACGATGCCATTCGTGCCATTAAGCTTATCACCAGCCGGTTGGCTGATGCCTGCTTGGAAGGAAAGGCCCTCTGGGAGGAAAAACTCCAGGCAGAGACTGACAAAGAAATAGAAGCAGAAATGCTTGAAGAAGCTCAGGAAGGTGCCGAAGACACAGAAAAATTAGCTGAGGAAATAGTAAGCGAGGCTTTAGCCGAAGCCGAATCTGAAACAGCCATTCAGGAAGAAACCACCCAGCAATAAAATATCGCGATAGTACTTAAGGAGGAGAGCAATGGCAGAAATTACCATGGACATGATTAAAAAACTTAGAGAAAAAACCGCCGCCGGTTTTATGGACTGCAAAAAGGCCCTGGAAGAGGCCGGTGGAGATATGGAAAAGGCCGTTGACCTTTTGCGCCAGAAGGGACTGGCCGTAGCGGCCAAGCGGGCGGATAAGGCCACTAACGAAGGCGTGGTGGCTGCTTACATCCACGCCAACAAGAAGCTTGGCGCTATGGTAGAAGTAAACTGCGAGACGGATTTCGTGGCCAGAACCGAAGAATTTCAGCAGTTTGCCTACGATATCGCCATGCACATTGCCGCGGCAAATCCCATTTGCGTAGCCAGAGAAGATATCCCTGAAGATATCCTCAATCGTGAAAAAGAAATTTATATTGCTCAGGCCAAAGAAAGTGGCAAGCCCGAACACGTGATTGAAAAAATCGTCCAGGGTAAACTTGAAAAATTCTACAAAGAGGTAATCCTTTTAGAGCAGCCCTTTGTTAAAAACCCGGACTTAACCATTCAGGACATACTTAACGAACTCATGTCAAAGACTGGTGAGCGCGTTCAGATTAAGCGCTTTGCCAGATTTCAAGTAGGAGAAGAATAATGGCTGAGGAGGTTCCGCGATACAGACGCGTCCTCCTTAAGTTAAGCGGCGAGGCCCTTATGGGCCCTGCCGCCTACGGTATTGACCCTTCGGTTTTAACCTTCATTTCTAAAGAAATAGCAGCCCTTCGTCGCCTAAAAGTTGAAACAGGTATAGTCATAGGTGGTGGGAACATATTCAGGGGGCTCGCTGGCGTGGCTCAGGGGTTTGACCGGGTGCGGGCCGACCAGATGGGAATGCTGGCCACGGTATTAAATGCCATTGCCCTGGCTGAGGGGCTTCAAAAACACGGAGTGCCCACCAAAGTGCTTTCTGCATATGAAATAAGAAGCGTGGTAGAGCCTTTTGTACGTGAGAAGGCACTATCTTACCTTGAGGAAGGCTACTTTGTGGTGTTTGCCGCCGGCACTGGTAACCCGTATTTTACCACGGATACCGCGGCCATATTAAGGGCCCTTGAGATCAAAGCCGAGATAGTTTTTAAGGCCACCAAGGTTGACGGCGTTTACAGCGCTGACCCGGTCAAAGACCCTTCAGCCAAAAAGTTTAACTTTTTGACTTATGAGGAAGTCCTTGAAAAAAACTTACGGGTTATGGATTTAACGGCTATAACCCTTGCCAGAGACAATAACCTGCCCCTAATGGTTTTTAACATGCAGGAACCAGGCAACATACTTAAAGCCGTTTTAGGGCAAAAAGTGGGAACGCTGGTGGGAGGTGGAGCATGATAAAAGATTTGTTAGAAGACGCCAAACGGCGTATGGCCAAGTCTGTTGAGACTTTTAAAAACGAAATCGCCCGTATAAGAACCGGCCGCGCTTCTGTGGCCTTACTTGACGGAGTAAAAGTAGATTACTACGGAACACTTATGCCCCTTAATCAGATGGCCACTATAAGTGTGGCTGATGCCCATCTGATTTTAGTTCAGCCCTGGGATGTATCAGCTATTGGGGCCATTGAGAAGGCCATCCAGCGGGCTGAACTAGGGCTAAATCCCGTAAACGACGGCAAAGTCATCCGCATTGCCGTGCCACCTCTTACTGAAGAACGGCGCAAAGAGCTAGTTAAGATGGTTCGCAAAATTGCCGAAGAAGCCCGAGTAGCGGTGCGGAACATTAGACGCGACGTAATGGACGACTTAAAAGAACTTAAGAAAGAAGGCGAGATTTCTGAAGACGACTTTTTCCGCGCCCAGGAACAGGTGCAAAAAATAACCGACGAATTCATCGGAAAAATAGAAAAGCTCCTGGAACAAAAAGAAAAGGACATAATGACCATTTAATGATTCAAGGCCTTGATCCTAAAAAAATACCGGCCCACGTGGCCATAATTATGGATGGCAACGGCAGGTGGGCCAAAGCCCGTCATCTGCCTCGTATCATGGGGCACCGGGAGGGCATGAAGTCCGTGCGGGCGGTGGTGGAAGCGGCCCGTAAAGTAGGGGTAAAGGTGCTCACCCTCTACGCCTTTTCCAAAGAAAACTGGCAACGCCCTAAAGAAGAAGTATCTTTTTTAATGAAGCTTCTTTCTGAATACCTCCAAAAAGAGGTTGACGAACTGCATGAAAAAGACGTGCAAATAAGGGCCATTGGCGAGATAGAACTTCTTCCCCGGCAAGTGTTAGAATTACTTGATAAGGCTATCAAAAAGACGAAAAATAATCAGGGGCTTATCTTGAATCTGGCCTTAAGTTATGGTGGTAGAGCAGAAATTGCGAGAGCCGCGAGACTTATAGCCGAGGCCTGCCTTAAAGGAGACTTAAAACCTCAAGAAATTGACGAAGAATTATTTGGCCGTTTTTTATACACGGCAGATCTTCCTGATCCTGATCTTCTCATTCGCACCAGCGGCGAAAAACGTATTTCAAACTTTTTGCTTTACCAGTGTGCCTACACTGAATTTTATTTCACGCCTACTCTTTGGCCTGATTTTCGTGAAAAAGAATTCATTGAAGCCCTTAAAGATTATCAGGCCCGGGAACGCCGTTTTGGCAAAATAAGCGAACAAGTCCATGAATAAGTCCCGCATACTTACCGCCATAGTCCTGCTTCCTTTATTAGTATCGGCTATTTTGAAGGCTCCGCTATGGTTTTTAGCTTTTTTGGCTACAGCCGCGACCTTGATTGCCTGGCATGAATTTACCGGGATGGCCAAGTTTAATACTAAAGTCTTTATCCTAGGTGGCCTGGCTTTAGTGGGCAGCTTTCTAGCCATTTACTTTTATAAGGTGTTTGCCCCGGGCCTCTGGCTGGGTTTCTTTCTTATTTTGCTCTATTTTCTTAAACATTATAAAAGGCCTGAAGACCAGAAAGATTTTCTCTTTTCTCTAGCCGGTTACGCCTATGTCTTTCTCGGTTTTTCTCATCTTTACCTGGTTTTAACCTTGCCAGAGGGTCGTTTCTGGTTTCTCGTGCTCATAGCCACTATTTTTGGCACGGATACCGGTGCGTATTACACCGGAAGAACCTTAGGAAAACATAAGCTTTCTCCCGTAATAAGCCCGAAAAAGACCTGGGAAGGGGCTATTGGCGGCACTCTTTTGGGGGTAATTTTAGCCACGGGGTTAAACTTTGTTTTCGGGCTGGCGTCATTAGCTTTTATTCTGCCCCTTGCCTTTTTGGCCTCAATAGTTGGGCAGATGGGAGACCTCATGGAATCTATCATTAAACGGGGTTTTGGCGTAAAAGACTCCGGGAGCCTTCTTCCCGGGCACGGTGGTATTTTAGACCGGGTTGACGCTTTAATCTTTGCCGCACCGCTATTTTACTGGTTAATTATCTGGTATCATGGCTAAAAAGATAGCGATTTTGGGTTCAACTGGTTCAATAGGGCGAAGCACCCTTGAGGTGGTAGAGGCCTTTCCTGACCGTTTTAAGGTCGTAGCTCTAACGGCTGGAGAAAACATTGAACTCCTGGCTAAACAGGCTGAGAAATTCAAGCCTTTGCAGGTGGCCTGCAAAAATGAATACCTGGCGGAAAAATTAAAACCCCTTTTGCCCAAAGGCGTAAAGCTTCTCCACGGAAAAGAAGGGATTATCGCCTGTGCCAGACACCCCGAAGTGGAAAGCGTAGTTTCGGCGTTGGTGGGTTCAGCTGGGCTTCTCCCCACCTTTGCCGCGGTGGAGGCAGGAAAGACTCTGGCCCTGGCCAACAAAGAGTCCCTGGTAATGGCTGGAAAGCTCCTCATAGAAAAGGCCCGAGAAACCGGTAGCCAAATTATCCCTGTTGACAGCGAACATTCGGCAATTTTTCAGGCCTTACAGGCCGGACGTGCTCAAGAAGTCAATAAAATTATTCTCACCGCCTCTGGTGGACCGTTTCGGGAAAGGCCAAAAGAGACTTTTAACAAGATAACGCCTGAGGAGGCCTTAAAACATCCGAACTGGCGGATGGGGCCTAAAATTACCATAGATTCAGCTACTCTTATGAATAAAGGTCTTGAGGTCATAGAGGCCCACTTTCTCTTTAATGTCCCGCCTGAAAAAATAGATGTGGTTATTCATCCCCAAAGCATTGTCCATTCTCTGGTGGAGTTTGTTGACGGCTCAGTTATAGCCCAGCTTGGCGTACCGGACATGCGTGTGCCCATTGCTTACGCCCTTTCTTATCCTGAAAGGCTACCTCTGCCCTTTCCGAAGCTTGATTTGGTTAAAGCCTCACCGCTTACCTTTGAAGTCCCTGACCTTGAGAAATTTCCCTGTCTGGCCCTGGCTTATGAGGCCCTGCGCCTGGGAGGCACGGCTCCGGCGGTGTTAAACGCCGCTAACGAAGTCGCCGTTGAAGTTTTTTTAGAAGGAAGGCTTCGTTTTGACTTAATTCCTGAGGTGATAAGAGAAACTCTTGTCCGGGCAGATATTAAAGAACCATCGTCTATAGATGAGGTCATAAATGCCGATATATTTGCTAGAATTATTGCTCATCAAATAATTGATGAACTGGAGAAAGATTAATGCATACCGCCATAGCTGTTATCATAGTTTTAGGAGTTTTGATTTTTTTTCATGAGTTTGGCCATTTCCTCATGGCCCGTATGTTAGGTGTAAGGGTCCTCGTTTTCTCCCTTGGTTTTGGGCCTAAAATTTTTGCCTGGGTTAGAAACGGTACTGAATATCGTTTATCGGCTATTCCTCTTGGCGGTTATGTAAAGCTTTTAGGAGAAAGTCCTGCCGACGAATTATCCCCTGAAGAAATCAAATATTCGTTTTCTCATAAACCTTTGAAAGACCGGGCCCTGATAGTTCTGGCCGGTCCTATAGCTAATTTTGTTCTGGCCTGGATATTTTTTGTTTTAGTTTTTACCTTTCAGGGAAAACCAGTTTATATTCCGGAAGTGGGTCAAGTGCTTCCTAATAGTCCAGCAGCGCAAGCAGGTTTAAAACCAGGTGATTTAATCGTGGCTATTGACGGAAAGCCCATTAAAACATGGGAAGAATTGAGTGAAATAATCAAAATAGCAACTGCTAAACCCCTAAAACTTACTATCAAAAGAGGAGAGCAAGAGATAACCCTGGTAGTAAAACCTGAAATAAGAGAGGCCAAAAACCTCTTTGGTGAGACAATAAGAACCCCCATGATCGGCATTGTCTCCGCCGGGAAAGCTATTTATCAGAAAGTAGCGCCACATAAAGCTTTGGTAGAAGGCCTGCTAATGGTTGTCGCTCTCATCAAACTCACTTTAATATCAATCTTAAAACTCATAGAACGGGTGCTACCCTTATCTACCCTTGGTGGGCCCATTTTTATTGCTCAACTAGCTGGTGAACAAGCTCAGGCCGGGGTTTGGGCCCTTATGTCTTTTATGGCCATTCTTTCGGTAAATTTGGGCGTACTTAACCTATTGCCTATCCCTATGTTAGACGGCGGGCATCTTTTTATGTACGCCATTGAAGCCGTCATAAGACGCCCCATACCTGACAAAGTCAAAGAATTGGCCATGAGAGTGGGGCTAGCTCTTCTCCTTCTTCTTATGGCGGTGGTGTTTTATAATGACATAATGCGCATTTTGGGGAGAAACGGTTAATTTTTTTAATACCGCTTTAGAGAACAAGAGATTTACGTTTCAAAAGCTGGGTGATATAATTTTTAAAAATTTTATAAGAATTGCCTAAAAAACATGCCAACAGAATTAAAACTTATTGAAATTCTGGAAAAACTACCACCAGAGCTAAGGACTCCCTTAAAAGAATCCTTAAAAGAATAGAGAATATTTTTATTTGGTTGATAAAGAACTCGGAGAAAGGCTCACCAAGAAAGATTTCGAAGTTTTTGAAAAACGCTTTGAGGCCTTTGCCGAGCGAACTGAAGAAAATTTTCGCAAAGTGTGGCAGGCTATAAACAAACTAGCCGAGGCCCAGAAAAGAAGTGAAGAACGCCTTACCAAACTAGAAATTACGGTTCAGGAGCTAGCTGAAGCCCAGAAAGAAACCGAGAAAAAGCTAAATGAGTTAGCTGAAGCCCAGAAGGAAACTGAGAAAACATTGCAGGGTCATTAAAAGGCTTGACCGCCTAGAAGAGCGGGTGGAAGGCCTTTCTGATACAGTTGGCTATACCCTGGAAAACCGAGCTTACAAGGCGCTGCCGTCTATTCTGGCCGAGCACGGCTTAAAAGTAGAAGGGCGGCTTTTGCGAAAATACATAAAGATAGGAAAGAAAGACCGGCGGGTAAATGTTTATGGTCTCGCCAGGCGCAATGGTGAGAAGATCCTTATCTTAGGGGAAGCAAAGGTTAGACCTTCTAAAAAAGAAATATCCCGTTTTGAAAAGCTCTGTAAAGCTATCGCTGAGCAGGAAAAGAAGCCTGTTTTTAAAATATTTGTTGCCCACGATTTTCCTCCATCTATAGAGGAAGAGCTTAAGAAGAGAGAAATTCTCCCCGTCTGGTCTTACGAGCTTGAATAGCTATAAATAAACTATCTTTTTCCCCTTAGATACTTCTTTAAGATGGTCCTTTTCCACCAGTTTTAAACGACAGTTTAGGCCAAAAGTCTCGGCAAAAAGCCTTTCAAATTTGGCCGCTACTTCGTGAAGCCCGAGGATGCTTGGTTCAAAGAGTTTCTCATTTATGGCCACCCAAAGGGAAAGCCTTTCCAGATAATTTTTCTTTTGGATACAAAGAACATATTCTGGCACGTGGCCATAGGCTTCCTCCAAAAGATTTTCTATATAAGCTAGAGAAATTTTTATCCCCCGCACGGAAACCCGACCATCTGCTTGGGCCTGTATCGGCGAAATGCGCGGGGTAGTGCGCCCACAAGGGCAGGGCTCTGGGATAAAGCGCGTCATGTCTCCGGTGCGAAATCTAATAAGAGGATTAGCCTTTACCGCTACGGTGGTGATCACAAGCTCACCTATCTCTCCTGGGGGCACATCTTCTCCTGTTTCTGGATCAATTATTTCGGGAATGAAGTAATCAGTGGCCAGGTGGTATCCGTTTTTCTCGTCACATTCATAACCCATGCCTGGGCCGACTGCCTCAGTTACTCCGTAACCTAACCGAGTCGAAACTCCCAGGACCTGTTCCAGACGCATTCTTTCTTCATCTTCAATTCCTTCCCCTACAAATACGATGAGACGAAGACTTTTAGGAGGAGCTATACCTTCTTGTTGCATAATACCTGTCAGATAAAGGGCGTATGAAGGTGTAGTTATGAGCACGGAAGCCCTAAAATCTCTCATCACTTTTAGGCGATTTTTTACGCTTTGGGGATCAGGCGGGATAACCGAAGCCCCGAGTTCCTCAGCGCCTTCTTTGATCTCTGAAATCCATACGGACATTCCCGGATCAAGACAAATCAAAACAATATCTTCAGAAGTTACTCCACTTGTGGCTAGAAACCTAGCGGTAAGACGCCTCACCGCCGAGAGATCTCTTAAAGTGAAGCCCTTTACAATAGGCGTACGCGGGCCGGGGAAAGTATGAAGCCTCACGATGTCTCGCAAAGGCACGGCAAACAAATCATAGGGATAGTTTTCTTCCAGGTGTTCTCTGGTGGTAAAGGGAAGTTTTTTCATGTCTTCAAGGCTTTTTATGTCATCAGGAGAGATATTGTGCATATCCATCAACTTGCGATAAAAAGGCACGCGGTGATAAACACGATTAATAGTACTTTGCAGTAATTCAAGATGCCATTGACGCCAGCCTTCCTGAGACAAATATTCAACGGCATTATCAGGTTTCATGGCTGTCTCCTAATCAGTAAATTCTCGGTAATCTTTGCCAAGATAGGCCCGCCTAATGTCTTCATCGGCGATAAGGTCTTCGGTTTTTCCCTGCAGGACGATTTTACCTGTTTCTAGCACGTAACCGCGGTGCGCCAAATCAAGGGCGCGGCGAGCGTTTTGTTCCACCAGCAAGATAGTAAGCCCTTCTTCGTTGAGACTTTTTATGGTCTTTAAAATGCTATCTACCAGAAGCGGAGCAAGCCCGAGTGAGGGCTCATCAAGCATTAAGAGCTTAGGTCTAGCCATAAAGGCCCGGCCTATGGCGAGCATCTGTTGTTCTCCTCCAGAAAGCGTGCCCGCCAGTTGCTTTCGTCTTTCTTTTAAACGGGGAAAAAGCTCATAGACTTTTTCAAGGTCCAGACGAATACTTTCTTTAGGTTCTTTTTTGTAGCGGTGATAAGCGCCGAGTTCTAAATTTTCTTCAACGGTTAAAGGATAAAAGATCTGGCGGCCTTCAGGCACAAGGCTTATGCCGCGAGCTACAATACTCGGGGTTGGCAATTTGTGAATAGGTTTATCTTCAAAGAGAATCTCCCCTGAAGAGGGTTTGACAATGCCCATGATAGAAAGCATAAGAGTGGTTTTGCCGGCACCGTTAGCACCAATGAGGCAGACAATTTCTCCCTTTGATACGTGAAGAGATATATTTTTCAGAGCCTTAATTGGGCCATAACAGGTAACCAAGTTCCGTACCGTAAGCATTATCCCTCTCCCAGATAAACGGCAATAACTTCAGGGTTACGTTGAATTTCTCTTGGGGTTCCCTGGGCAATCTTTCTACCCATATCAAGCACAATTACTTCGTCAGCTAGATCCATAACCAGGTTCATGTCGTGTTCCACTAGCAGTATAGTGATGCCCTCTTGTTTTAGGGCTATTATTCTTTCTTTAAGCAGATCTTTTTCTCTGGCGTCAAGGCCGGAGGCGGCTTCGTCTAAAAGAAGAAGGGTAGGGTGGGTGGCGAGCGCTCGTGCTATTTCCAGATAGCGCTGAAGCCCAAAGGGAAGGCTCGCCGCCGGTGTTTCCGCCCAGCTCTCCAGGTTAAACATTTTTAAGTATTCCAGGGCTTTTTGCCTGGCTAGCCTTTCTTTATGGAAAAAAGACGGAGCTCTTACAACTGTTTCCCATAAAAAAACTTTTAAACGGCTATTTATCGCTAAAAGGACATTTTCTAGAGTGGTTAAATGACTGAAAATTTCAAGATTTTGAAAGGTCCGCGCAATCCCCAGGCGGGCGATTTTATACGGAGGTAAATTATCAATGCGGGTATTTTCAAAATAAATTTCCCCACTAGTAGGCCTTAAGTGCCCGGAAATCATGTTAAAAGTAGTGGTTTTTCCCGAACCGTTGGGGCCGATAAGAGCGGTGATAAGCCCTTTTTTGATACTAAAAGAAAGGTTTTTTACCGCGGTTAGGCCTCCAAAAGTTTTAACCAGGTTTTTTACTTTTAGAATCTCTGACATTGCTGGCGAAAATAATAAAACCTTTCAAAGAATTCAATAACTTTCTCTCCTTAAAATACGTGCGGGATTGCCAGCTACCACGCACCCTGGCGGGACCCTTCTAGTGACTACGGCACCCGCAGCCACTGTAGCCTTCTCGCCTACCGAGGCCATTACAATGGCCCCTTCTCCAATCCAGGCGTGCGGGCCTATTTCTACCTTCTCGAAGTGAGATAGATCCGCCGGAAGAATTTTTCCGTCTTTTGAGCGACGGTGCTGTCTTTTGCCGCTGGGAATACTTACGCGTGAGGCAATAAGGCTTCCCTCGCGCAGGATAACATTTCCAAGAATACAGTAAGGTCCAATGTAAACGCCTTTTTCAATAACTCCCCAGGGCTGGCTAAAAAAGGTGCCAAAGCCTATCTCGCAATCAAGAGAGACGTCGGGAAAAATCAAAGAGTAGTATGCGCGGCGACAAAATGATCCTACTATTCCGGGGACAAGGGCCCAAAACTGGGCCCATAGCACGTACATGCGAATACCAAGATTAAACTTTTTTTCCAGCCAGACTAAAAGCCAGGTTGGCAAAACGATGATAATGGCCAAAAAATGGAAAACTCTTTTCATATCTTTACCACTTTAAAAAAGTTATTTCTTTCGTCACGTTTATTTTAAAGAGATTAGCCGGGCTTTCTATCTCTTCACCATCAAGGGCGATGCCTGGCGTGTGAAGGCGCACTTCCTCTTCACAAAGGGTTTTAAAGGGAACAATTTTCCGCGGAAATAGGCCTATTTTAATTTTAGGGCAATTACTTACTTTTTTAAAAGGCTTAAGAGGTATGAAAAGTTTATTGAGAGTGGTAAGCATGGCGGTTTCGGGAAAATAGACCAGGCTGTTTGTCTCTACAATCAAGGGAATCTCACGTTTGAGGCCTTTTTTAAAAGTCTTTCTAACGACCTTAAAAATGTTTTTAAGCCCTCTAATCCCTTCTTTTTTTCGCAAGACATTATAAAAAAAAGTCCCTTCCGCCAGGAGTCCCGCCGCGCAAAAGAGACCATAGTAATTGCCTGGAATAACTTTTAAGGCCCGGCGCTTTAAAATGAGAGGTTTCTTAGCTTTCAAAAAATTCATAAAAATTTTTACTTGCCTAAAGGGACGGCTTACGTCCCAGGCAATAAGATTGTTGGTGCCACCCGGAAGCACCGTTAAGGCAATCTCTTGATCGGGCAAATGTCTAAGATAAGCAGTTATAAAAGCCGAAATAGTGCCGTCTCCCCCACTAACTATGAAATGCCTTTTGCCTTCACGGCTATAGTTTAGGAGAGCTTCTTCTATTTCCTGATAATTTTTAACTGGTGCCTGGGCAAGCCCAGCCTGTTTGGCCAGGGCATATAGGAGTAACCCTTCTTTTAAGTTTTTCCCCGCCGAAGGGTTCCATAGAAGGACGGCTTTTTTTAGCCTATTTTTATCTGATACTTCCATCAAAAGTATTGTTACTTAAGTCACTTTAAAAAGCAAAAAATTATTAGCCTGTAAATTTTGTCATCTATTCGTAAAAAATCTTTAACAACTATTTGGCCCGCTTTCATTAAACTAGCTCAAAAAAATATGTAGGAGGGGGGACTAAATGTCAGTCAAAATTAAAAGATTGGTTAGACCTTTATTTCTTTATCTATTGGTTCTTAATCTTTTTGTGTTAGGTGGTTGTAACCTAAACGATTTTTTGAGCATTAGCGACTCTGGTTCTGACAACAACACTGCTGAAAACGAAAATTTTGAACTAACAGTCATTCATCTTAACGACATTCACTCTCATCTTCCCGAAGAGGAAAAAAGTCTTTATTTCGATGGGACAAAAACTTATGTGCAGATGGGAGGGATGCCTAGAGTAATAAGCAAAATTAAGTCTCTTACCGAAACCGAGCCTAATCCCATAGTGCTTAATGCTGGTGATATGATTGTTGGTACACTCTATTATGTACTTTTTAAAGGAGAAGCCACTGCCAAACTACTAAACTTCATTAATTGGGATGCCGTGATACTTGGTAATCATGAATTTGACAACGGAAACGAGGGTCTTAAGTCTTTCCTTGATAAACTTAACGCTCCAGTAGTCAGCGCCAATATTATTCCTCAAGAAGGTAGTATTCTCAAAGGCTACTGGGAGCCTTACCGCATAATTGAACGTCAGGGTGAAAAAATAGGCATAATAGGCATCGGCTATAGTCAAAAAACTAAAGATTCTTCAAATCCTGGAGAAGACATCGATTTTCTTGAAGAAATTGAAACGGCCAGGCAGTATGTCCAGGAATTAGAAAACCAAGGTGTGAATAAAATTATCATTTTAAGTCACTTTGGCATGGAAAACGACTTGCTCCTGGCTCAAGAAGTAGATGGAGTTGATGTAGTCATCGATGGAGATTCTCATTCCCTTCTTGGGGATTATAGTGAATACGGTCTTTCCTCTCAATATAATCAGTATCCTCAAATTATAGAAAAAGCAGATGGAACGAAAGTTTGCGTAGCTTCTGCCTGGCAATACGCCTACGCCGTAGGAAAATTACACGTTGAGTTTGACAAAAACGGCCATGTTACGGATTGTTCTGGTGTTACCACCATTTTGTTAGGAGATATCTTTAAACAAAAGGACGCTGAAGGAAAGAAGGTAGAAGTGGACGAAGCTACTAGAGCCCACATACTCGACCTTATAGCCCAAAGTGGTGGCAAACTAGAAGTAGTGGCCCCTGACGAAACGGCTCTTGAAGCATTGAGTGAATACATTTCTCAAGTAGAAGAACTTAAAAACAAAGAAATAGGAGAAGCCGCTGAGTTTTTAGGTCATAACCGTATTCCCGGTGACAAGTGGGATGGAGTTAGCTACTTGCCAGAACATGGTAGTGAAATAGCACCTTTGGTGGCCAAGTCTTTTTACGAAAAGGTAAAAGACGCAGACCTCGCTATTCAGAACGCAGGCGGCGTAAGAACTTATATAGACCAAGGCCCCATAACCATAGGCGAAGTCTATACCCTGTTACCCTTTAGCAATACGCTTTTTACTTTAGAGCTTACCGGAGCCGAAATCAAACAAGTGCTTGAAGATGCGCTAGCCAACTTTGAAGATAATGGTGGTTCAACAGGCTCCTTCCCTTACGCTTACGGCATTAGATACAAAATAGACATGTCCCAACCCAAAAATCAGCGTGTTTATGACCTTGAAATAATGAACCGTGAAACCCATGAATGGAGTCCTATAAATCCCGACCAAACCTACAAAGTTGTAACTAATAGCTACATTGCTGCTGGAAAAGACGGTTATTTAACCTTTGGCAAAGTACTTGAAGAAAGAGGCGGAACAGATACTTATTTCGGTTACGCTGAGACTTTTATTGAAATGATAGAAAAGCTCAGCAGTGAAGGAAAAAAGCTTGAAAAACTTCCCCGCGAGGAAATGCCTGTTCAGCGTTTTACTCCAAACACGATGAAGCTCCTAAGCCTCATCTCTGGAAGCAAAGCTAGCAGCGAAATAAACGTCTATGATCCCCAAAGTAAAAGGCTTTTCATCACTAATGGAGATGAAAATTCTCTTGATATTTATGATCTTTCGAATGTAACTGCCCCTAATCTTATAAAAAGCATAGACTTAGCCAACTATGGAGATGGCATAAATTCCGTAGCAGTTAAAAATGGCTTGGTAGCCGTAGCCGAGGAGGTAGTGGATAGCACTGATGATTCTAAACAACTAAAGGGTAAAGTGATCTTTTTTGATACCGAGGGTAATTTTAAGCGCGAAGTCACCGTGGGTTACCTTCCTGATATGATTACCTTTACACCTGATGGTACCAAAGTGCTAGTGGCTAATGAAGGAGAACCAAACGATGCCTATAATTACGATCCAGAAGGTACAGTGGGTATAATAAACCTAACAAATGATTACGCTTATACTGAGCTTGATTTCGGAGGTATAACTTTAACGCCAGCTAAAGATGGTACCCCTGTGCGCCTGGGTGGCACCCCAACCAATGACCAGGCTAAAGACCTTGAACCAGAATATATTGCCGTAGCAGGTGACTACGCCTTCGTTACCCTTCAGGAAAATAACGCTGTGGCTAAAATTGATCTAAACAGTAATTCTATCTCATTAGTAAAATCTTTAGGACGTAAGGATTATACCCCAGGCCATTACACTATTGATATTGAAGAAAATGGAAAGATCGAGATGAAAAACTTTGCCGGTTTATATGGTCTTTACCAGCCAGATGGAATCGCGACTTACGAAGTAAATGGAACATTATTTTTTATTACTGCCAACGAAGGAGACGGAAGAGATTACGACGGCTACTCTGATGAGAAGAAAATAAGTAAACTCAATCTCGATCCCTCCATTGCTTCAAGCTATGAAGAAGATAATGACCTAAAAGTAATGACTGATCTAGGTGATCTTGACAATGATGGTGAATATGAAGAACTCTATGCTTTTGGAGGAAGAAGCTTTAGCATCTGGGATGCAAATGGTGATTTGGTTTGGGATAGTGGCGATGAATTCAGTAGAATTGTAGCTCAAAAAGAGCCCGAACTTTTCAACCACGATGAAGGAGAAATGGACGGCCGCAGTGGAAACAAAGGAGTGGAACCAGAAGGCGTGGTGGTGGGTAAAATTGGTGACAAGTTCTACGCCTTTATCGGCCTTGAGAGGCAATGTTCTATTATGGTTTACGACATTACCAACCCACAAAACCCACAGTTTGTTTATTACCTTCCAGAGTTTAATAAAGGTAATGTAGCCCCAGAAGGCCTCACCTTTGTACCAGCCGAAGAATCTCCAAACGGAAAGCCTCTTCTAATTGTTTCTTTTGAAGAGAGCGGTACTACAGCTATTTATCAAATCAATCTAGGAGAATAAGCAAAGAGCTCCGAGTCAGTTGACTCGGGGCAAAAGTATATAAGGAGGCTAATATGAGGGTCAAGAATCTCATTTTTCTGTTAATTTGTTTTTTATTATTATACTTGGTTAAGATTTCATTTGCCGCTAAAGATTACGTATGGTCTGATAAATCCTTTAAAATTGCTGTTCTTCCTAATGAAATCATTGATAAAGGTAAAATAAAAACGATTACCATAAATTCTATAAATCAATCTGATATTGATTTAGTCATTTTTACGGGAGATACCAAAGATGGAAGCTCAGTTTGTTCTGACGAAGTGATAGGCAAAAAACTCATTGATTATTTTAACAAAATTAATGCTCCGGTTATTTATTCTGTCGGTGATAATGAGTGGACAGACTGTCACCGTGTAAGTAACGGAAGCTATGATCCTTTAGAAAGACTTTCTTATATAAGAAGAATCTTTTTTAACAAACCTTATACTCAAGGAAAAAATCATTTACCAGTAGATAGACAAGGAAAGTTAGGGGATAAATTCAGTGAAAATTCTAGATTAATATATCACAATGTAATGTTAGTGTCTTTACATGTTGTAGGAAGTAATAATAATTTAGTTTCGAGTGATAAACTATGTTTTAAAAAGTCAAAAAGAACTTGGAAAGATTGTGAAAAAGCCACTGATGAATATCGAGAAAGGAACAAAGCTAACATAAAATGGCTAAAAGAATCTTTTGCTATTGCTAAGAAAAAAAATCTAAAAGCTGTCATAGTGGCTATTCAAGCCGATATTTATTATCCTTATGTACCCACGATTAAGGGATATAAAAAATTTCTAAAAAATTTAAACGAAAAAAATGGTTTTACAGACTTTTTCAATGTTTTAAAAGAAGAAACTATATCTTTTCCAGGGCAGGTTTTGCTTGTTCACGGTGATACTCACTTTTTTCAGTTTGATAAGCCCATGTTTTTTGAAAGTAATTGGACTATAGTTCCCAATTTTTCAAGGGTAGAAACTTTTGGTGGCAAAGAAACAAGCTGGGTAGAAATTACAGTAAACCCCAACGATCCTCAAAATATGTTTGTCATAAAACCTGTTGTTTTACCAGCTCTTTAAATAAGTAGGGGGCTAAAACAAGCCCCCTACTTATCCTAGCATTTTAGCCACAACTTCTTCGGCCTTGATAAGGGCCTCTTTTAAAGCTTCTCCCTTGGGCCCACCACCTTGGGCCATGTCAGGACGGCCGCCGCCGCGGCCTCCTACCACTTGCGCCAGTTCCGCAATAATTTTTCCGGCATGTACTTTATCTTTGAGGTCTTTGGTAACCATGGCCAGAAGCTGAGCCTTGCCATTAGCCGCTGCTCCAAGCACTATTACTCCGGAACCCAGTTTGTTACGCAAGAAATCTCCCATCTCGCGCATGGTCTTGGCGTCCTTGGCCGTTACCTCGGCCGCTAAAAGTTTCACGCCGTTTATTTCTTTTACCTGTGAGAGGAGCTCTTCCAGACTTCCTCTAGCTAACTGTCGTTTTAAAGACTCTATTTCTTCCTGAGCTTCTTTTAGCTGTTTTAGAAGGGTATCAATCCTTTTGTGGAGTTCAGCTGGCGCGACTTTTAGTTTGGCCGCAAGAGTTGCCTTTTCTTTCTCTAAGTCATGGACAAAGTTTACCGCTGGCTCTCCTACTACCGCTTCAATACGTCTTACCCCTGCCGAAACACTACTCTCAGAGACGATTTTGAAAAAGCCAAGGTCGCCGGTGCGGTGAACATGGGTGCCTCCGCAAAGTTCCATGGAAAAAGAACCTATGCGAATTACCCGCACCTTATCTTCATATTTTTCGCCAAAGAGAGCCATGGCTCCCTGTTTTACGGCCTCCTGATAGCTCATGAGTTTGACTTCTACAGGCAAATTATCTCTTACGCGGGCGTTAATTAGATCTTCCAGGGCAAAAATTTCTTCCTGGGTTAGAGGCTCAAAGTGAGTAAAGTCAAAACGCAAACGCTCTGGAGCAACGAGAGAACCTGCCTGGTGCACATGGTCTCCCAGTAGGCGGCGTAAGGCCGCGTGCAAAAGATGAGTAGCGGTGTGGTGCCTGGCAATAGCGGCTCTTCGTGAAGAAAATACCGAAAGCTTTACTTTTTCGCCCTTCTTTAGTTTACCTGTTTTTACCTTAAGCTTGTGGATAAATAGTTCCCCCAGGCGATAAGTGTCGGTAACTTCAGCCTGGCCTTCCGGGCCGATTACAAGCCCGGTATCTCCTACCTGACCGCCGGCCTCACCGTAAAAAGGTGTCTCAGAAAAAACGGCCTCGGCCTTTTCACCTGCCGAGATTTCTTCTACCTCCTGGCCGTCTTTAACCATGGCGAGAATTTCCGCTTCGGCCTCGGTAGTCTCATAGCCTACAAACTCTTTGCCCAGGCCCTTTTCAAGGAGTTTAATAAACACCTGTGGAGCTTTGGCCATCTCGCCTTTCCAGGCCTTGCGGCTCCTTTCGCGCTGCTTGGCCATCTCTTTTTCAAAACCAAGCATGTCAAGCTCAAAACCGCGTTCAAGGGCAATGTCTCGCACTATGTCGTAAGGGAAACCATAAGTATCGTAAAGCTTGAAGATAAATGCTCCGGGAATAACTTTTTGCCCGGCCTGAGAAAGTTTCTTTAGTTCTTCCTCAAGCAAAGCTAAACCCCTTTCAAGAGTTTCCCTAAAACGTTCTTCCTCAAGCACCAGTATTTTTTCAATGGTTTGAGCAGCTCGCAAAAGCTCAGGATAGACATCGCTCATTTCTTCAACTACTACGCTTGCCGTGTCGTAAAGAAAGGGCTTTTCAAGGCCAAGGGTCCTCCCGAAACGCACGGCGCGTCGGATAATACGCCTAAGCACGTAGCCACGGCCTTCGTTAGAAGGAAGGACGCCGTCGGCAATGAGAAAGGCCGCCGCGCGAGAATGGTCAGCAATTACGCGAAAGGCCACATCACGCTTCTTGTCTTCACCGTAGATAAAGCCTGTTAAGTCTGAAATCTTGGCCATAAGGCCGGCAAAGAGGTCGCAGTCAAAATTGGTTTTAACTCCCTGAATAGTGGCGGTGATGCGCTCAAGACCCATGCCGGTATCAATACAGGGGCGAGGGAGTGGAGAGAGATTCCCTTTTTCGTCACGCTCGTATTGCATGAAAACGAGATTCCAGAGTTCAAGGTAGCGGTCACAATCGCATCCCACCTGGCAGTCAGGGCGGCCACAACCAACTTCAGGCCCCTGGTCGAAGATTATCTCTGAACACGGGCCGCAGGGGCCAGTATCTCCCATGGCCCAGAAATTGTCTTTTTCTCCCAAGCGCACAATGCGTTCCGCTGGAAGGCCAGCAATCTTTTGCCAGAGGGAAAAGGCCTCATCGTCATCTTTATAGACCGTAACGTATAAGCGCTCTTTGGGAAGCTCAAGCACTTTGGTCAAAAAATCCCAGGCGTAATAGATGGCTTCTTCTTTAAAGTAGTCACCAAAAGAGAAGTTCCCGAGCATTTCAAAAAAAGTGTGATGCCTGGCGGTATAGCCGACATTTTCAAGGTCATTGTGTTTTCCACCAGCGCGTACACATTTTTGGCAGGAGGCCGCCCGTTTATATGGCCTTTCTTCCTGGCCAAGAAATACCTTTTTAAATTGCACCATTCCGGCGTTGGTAAAAAGAAGGGTAGGGTCATCTGCCGGCACCAGCGGCGAACTGGGGACTATTTCGTGGCCATGTTTGGCAAAGTAATCTAAAAAAAGCTTTCTTATCTCTTTCCCTTTCAAATAGCGCACGGGAAATCCTCCTGTTTTTTTGTTTAGCAAAAACATATACATTGAATCTTAATTTTACCAGAGTTTTTGGGGAAAATTTTAACTGGAAATTAAGTTAGAACTTAGATCTTATTTATTAAACCGAGCGTTTTTTAGTAATAAAGTATCATTGCTGGCATAATCGCCAAGGCGAAGTAACCTTCACTGTTACTGCGGGGCCTCGTTAGAGGCCGAAGCAGTCTCAGAGAGCTTCACTAGCAAGACCGCAATTGTCGCTTATTCAATGACTTTATTAATTTATTTCACTTTAAAAAGTACCATTGTTGGGAAATTATCATAAACCAATTCGAAATATCTCTTGTCATAATTTCTTAAAATAAACATTTGATTAAACATGGATTTATATGGCTGTTCTTCCATAAGAAAGAAATGGCTCACTTTGTTTTTGTTAACTATTTCGAAGTAAAAACCTTGATGATGATAATCTCTTTCTATTATTTTGGGGCCATCCTTAATAATTATTTTTCGTAAAGGAAATGCTTTTTGCTGTTGTTCAATTTTCCCTTCTTTTAAGTTTATAATTATGTTTCCACAATTGAGTTTCTCTGCGCTTGATTTTTTACAAACTAGTGGAACAATGGGCGCTTTTTTCCCTCTTTTTGTTTGGAAGTCCCAAGTGCCGAAAAAATTTATCCAGGCAAATTTGCCTATCAAGTCCTCGGTAAAGGCCCAGTAAATAGGATTATTAACTGGTTTAGAAAATGCTCCCGAAAATATTAATTTTTTTATCTCTTCAGGGGTTTTGCCATTTTCTGAAAGTTCTTTAATACCTTCGGCTCCTATATTTGAAATTCCTAAGATTATGTTTCTAGCGATTTGAGGATCAGGAGAGGAAAAAGAAGTAGCTACAAAATAGGTTTTGGGAGATCCTTGGCTCTGTCCATCATGAAAGACAGCTCTGGCCGCTAAATATTGAATAGCTGTTCCGTAATCCCACCATGTCCAGATCCAGCTATTAAGAGGAGTTAAATCTTGCAGTTTTATGAAGTTTTCCTCAAGAGAAGGAGTGATTTTAGGTTTGGCCACGAAAGAAAAAGATTCTTTATTGCTGAAAAGAAAAACAGTCACAACCAAAAAAATAACTATTAAACTTATAGCATAATGATAAAAAGTATTTAGTTTTCTTTTGAAAGAAATATAAGTAATCAATTCATCCAAGAAATAACCTATTCCCATGCCTATAAATGGCGAAAGATACATGGCAAAGCGATTTCCGCCTTTTAAGGCCATAATTCCTATTAAAAAGATTGGAATGAGAAGAAATGTTTCTTTAAAGCGCTTAATAAATAATAAAACTACTCCAGCAAAGCCTAATATAAAAACCAAAATATTGCCAGCTGAAATGTGTGCAATTTGTATTAATTCAAAATGTTTAGCTTCGCTAATTGACATAAGAACATTTGGGAATCCAGCACCTACAGCTGGTTTGAAATAATTTATTAAATAAGTTTTTACCAAGCCTAATAAATTAAAAATCCCGTGAAAAACAAAAACAGGATTTGAAAATATAAGAATAATTAATATATAGATCAGTTTTTCGTAAAGCTCCGCTAAAGCCTGCAATAGGTAAATCTATCTTCCAAAAATAGAGAATAAGAGGGATTACAAATAACACGGAAAGAATAGGGGTTAACCATAGGGCGACATTTTCAATATGAGTGTTTTTTATTCTAGCAAGGTTGGCTCCTAACCAGCTTTCCATAGGGATAGGGGAAGGATAAGTGACGTTTTCTGTAATATAGTTATCAGGAACGAATCTTAAAGGATCTCTTTCTTTGGTCTGGAATTTTCCTTCTAAGTATTCTTTTCCCCAACGAGCAAAGAAAAAAGCGTCGTAGCTAGTGAAGAGAGGGCGATTTTCATAATAAAAATATTTTTGATATTTATGCCAGATACTTAAATCATCAAATCTGACATAGAGTCCTGAAACGATAGGAATAACGATTAACAAAAGTAAAAAAATTATTTTTTTCATAATTTACCCTCATTTCAGAAGTCTAGTTTAGATATCGGTAAAAACTAATTTTTTATTAACGGCTAGCGAAGCGAAACAATTCCGTTAGATCACGGCGACGACTGTATCGCCTCTGTAATAGTAAAAAATACTTCATTAAAATCTAAGTCACCTCGTGCATAGTACTCTTAACTTTTACAAAGCTCCAAAAATTAATCGCATTTTTTATCTTCAGTACAAATCCCTCCAGGCAAAGGTAAATTCAGCGGCAACGTAGAACCTTCAGGAAGCAAAACAGAAGATTTTTCTTTACTTTCTTCTCGTTTTAAATAGGCCAGTATTAGATTATCGCCTACCAGTATCTTTTTTTCACCATTGCGGTCCACAATCATAACTGGGACTCCCTTTATGTCTAAGCTGCGCATAAAGGCCAAAGCTTTATCTTTAGGACAAAGAAACAAGTCTAAATTTTCTAATTTCTCGCAAAAATTAAGTACTTTATGACAATGAGGACAATTTTCTGAATAGATTAAAATATATTTTTCTGAAGGTTCTCCACGATAAATTCTTTTAACCGAGGCCTCTGAGAGCGGAGCAATGGAAAGAGGAGTTAGGGCAAAGGCCCAGCTTACGGCAATAACGGCCAAAATAACGCTGATTCTTAAAAACCGCAAAAGGGATGGGAGAGCAGTGAGTAATATAAAAATTCCTACGGTTACGCAGAAAGGACAATGCAGATGATAATCCCAGGCCTGGCGCGAAAGGAGGACCATCTCTCCAGCAAGGGCTACAGATGCAGTAACACAAAGGAAGGGGACTACTAGACGATCTCCTTTCAAAAAGGCCCTGGCTAAAAAGAAAACTATAGCAAAATAAATAGCAGCCAAAGCAGCTAAAGTTTGCCGTGAAAGCTGAGAAAATTCTTCAACTACGTAACAAGCACTTGAAGTACATACGCTTTTGCCAAAAAATCCCAAAAAAACTTCGGTAACACAAAAGAAAAAACCAGCTATAGAAGCTAATAACACTAAAGAAATTAGTTTTTCCCGTTTAAAAAACATGAAATCACGAAAAAACGGCTGGCTCATAGATCTTTCTACGGTCATCTTTTCATTTAACAGGGCTTCTTTCATAACCAGCCCCCTTTTTGCCTAAATTCTTTATTTTATTTCGGCAACTAAGCGCTATAGTTTAAAAAGGCCCAAATCCAGGCAAGGACTAAAAGACTAAATCCAGCCACCAAGCCTATTAACGAAAATTTATAATTACAACTTTTGTCCAAAAATAGATTCCAGAGCACCCCTAAATAAACTCCTGCTAAAAGCCCTAAAAAATGGGCTCCTAAATCTACGTTTGTACCTCCTGAGCCCAAAAAGCCTAAAAAAGCTAGGGCAAAGCCTACAGCCAAAAGTAACCGCTTGGATTTTTTTTGAAAGGCTAAAAAAACACTTATAATCCCTAAGCATCCAAAAGAAGCCGTTGAAAAGCCTATAGAAATATGTCTCTCTGTGTGCAAAGCTAAATTCCAGCTGTTTCCAATCGCTCCACTTAAAATTATCATTAACCATGAAAGACCTAGAGATAAAAAAGGCCTCAAAAAAAACATAAAAAGCCCGGTAAATACCAGATTTCCCATTAAGTGTCCAAAATCCTGATGAAGGGTAAGAGACGTAAAAACTCTCCACCATTCACCTTGAGAAAATTTAACGTTATCTGCAGCACCTATGATCAATAGTTTTTCTTTCGGTTCAACAAAAAGTAATAAGGCATTTAAAACCCCTAAAAAAGCCATTGTCCAGAAGATAGCTTCTGCACTGTAATAATTATGGGCTTGATTTTGAATTAAGGTTTTATTTTCCTGTTCATAAAGTCTTATTTCTTCTTTGGCCTTTAAAAAGGCTTCCTCTCCAACATAAATTTCCCACTTTCCGCCGGGAACTATTTCGTGTTCAATTCCTCTAGCCAGCAAAACTAAGGAATATCTTTTGGCTTCGGCTTTATTTCCACGGAACAACAATTTTGGCTTCATCTTTAAAGGATAAAAATTTTTTGGCCGAAAAGCTATATAGAATTCCTTACAAAGGAGGGCTTATGTCTTTTATCAAATGGCAAGACGAGTTCTTAACCGGTGTCTCCCAAATAGACGCGCAACATCAGCAGTTAATAGAAACCCTTAATCGCCTGCATGTTCTTTTAAGAAATAAAAACCCATCAAAAGAAGAAATAGACAGCGTCCTTAATTTTTTAACCCAATATACCGTTGACCACTTTGGCACTGAAGAACACCTAATGAAAACAACCCCTGGTTTTCCAGAAGATTTAAAAGAGCGTCATTTCAAACAGCACCGTTATTTTATAGATAAAGTTCAGGAATTCCGCGGGGTGTTAGAAGATTATCACCAGGGCCAGAATGAAAGAAGACATGTGCTAGATTTATTCGCCTTCTTAAGTTATTGGCTCTGTGAACATATTCTTAAAATAGACAAAGAAACAGCCAAGTATTTCCAGAAACCGCCAGAAATTAGTATTCAGGCGGCAAGCGCTTAAGCTCTGAGAGAGAAAATACCGGGCCATCCTTACATACCAAGGCTGGCCCCACGTTACAGTGCCTGCAAAGGCCAAGACCGCAACGCATACGGTTTTCAAGGGATAGATAGATATTTTCAGGAGAAAAGCCAAGTTTTTCAAGTATCGGCAGGGTAAATTTTATCATCACCGGCGGACCACACACCAGGGCTACGGCGTTTTCTCCTTGAGGGGCAACTTTTTCGGTAATTTGGGGCACAAAACCCACCAGACCTTCCCAACCAGGGGCTTCGACATCCACAGTTAAATATAAATTTAGATCCTCCCGCTTTTGCCATTCATTAAGTTCATTTTTGTAAAGGAGTAGCCCGGGGTTTCTCGCCCCATAAATCATGGTTACTTCGCCATAGTCTTGGCGATGTTTCAAAAGATAAACTAAAGTGGCCCGTAAAGTGGTTATCGCAAAACCCCCGGCAATGAGGACAATATTTTTTTCTCTAAATTTTTCTAACGGGTAACCATTTCCCAACGGGCCCCTAAGACCAATAATTGTGCCTTCAGGTAAGCGGTGAAGGGCGTCCGTTACAAGACCTGTGCGAAATATACTGAATAGCCAGTATTCTTCATGGGGGGCTGAGGCAATCCCTATGGGACATTCCCCTTTGCCCGGAACGGAAAGCATAGCAAATTGGCCAGGACGCGGTAAGGGAAGAGCCCCTTCAATGGGCTTAAGATAAAAGCTTTTTATAAGGCCGTCTTCAGTTTCCACTACGATTTTTTCAATCCTGGCGGGTAAGGAATACATTAAGCCACCTCTCCCATGGCCTTTAAAACATCCCAAAGATTAATACCAGCGGGACAGGCCTCATTACAGCGTCCACAGCCTACACAAAGTGGTTCGCCATATTCGTCAAGAAAGTACTTAAATTTGTGCATGAACCTGTTTCTAAAACGAGCTAAAGGCTCGCGACGTGGATTGTGCCCTGAGGCATGCTGGCTGTAAAGAGGAAACATGCAGGCATCTGGTAGTCTTATTCTTATGCCTTCCTTCCCTATCACTTCGTCCTGCACATCAAAACAATAACAGGTCGGGCAAATAAAGGTACATATTCCGCAATTAAGACAGGGAAAAGAAAGTTCCTCCCAAAAAGAAGCTTCATAAAGGGGCATAACTTCTGTTTTTTTAAGTTTTTCCCACAGAGGCGAGACATAAGCTCTCTTTTTGAAGTCAACTTGTGTTTTTTGGAAAAGTTCTATCTCTTCCGGTGAGGCCTCCCTGGCCTGAGGGGGCAATAATTCCAGAGCTCGTTTTTTTATTACTTGGACCAGAAATGAGTCTTCACCAGGTAAAACCAACAAATCAAGCCCTTCTCCTTTAAACGGGTCAACCCCCATGGCGTCGCAAAAACAACCTTCGGACTTTTCCCGAATAAACCCGATAAGGGAAAAATGCCTTCGTCTATCCTTAAAAAAGGGGTCATCTTTAAAGACTTTTTCTATAAGTGTTATCCCTTTGGCGTCACAGGGCAAAACTCCAAAAATAATACCTTTAGTCTCAGGGCTTATTTTTTCAGGAATAGCTCCCGGGATAGATTCAAAAAAAAGAATCGGTTCACGCCAGGGAAGAAAAAAACTCTTAATAGAAAGCCTTGGTTTACCTTCTAAAAAAACCTTACCCTGATAAGGCTCAAAACCCTGGTTTTCAGGAACAAAAAGAGCACCTTTTTCGGATAAAAAATCCAGCCACAGAGATAAAGCCTTTTTAGGCAGAGACCAGATCATGCCTCCTCCCTTTTACGGGACCTGAGCCGATGGTGCAGCATAAAATCCTCGGGATCATTTTCGCTATAGGTTTCAAAAAGAAGCGGGCTATCCAGGTCAAGACCAGCCTTGTAACCAAAAGCCATTAGAGCCTCTTTTTCTAACTTTTTCGTAAGTAGTCGCAAGGGGAGGCCCAACGGGCAGGCGGCCTCACAGGCTCCACAATCTACACAGCGGCCGGCCAGATGATAGGCCCGCACAATATGATAAAGGGCATTGTCTATTGGATCACGCGTCTTTCCTACCCACTGGGGCCGTGAATCATCTACAAAACAAAGTGGGCAATAACAAAGCGGGCAGGCGTTACGGCAGGCGTAACAGCGAATGCAGGGCCCGGCTATTTTTTCAAAAAACCAATTAGCCCGCTCTTCAACAGAAAGGCCTTCAATTTCTTCAACCTGTCGGTAAGGCTCATTTGAAACAGAAAGGGCCTTGCCGGGTAGCATTTCGTCGTAAAGAGTAGGGGAGGGGTGTTCACATGACAAACAATTTTCTCTTAAGACCTCTTCAAGGGGCATCTCTATTGAGTGTGTGCCCGTCTCAATAATAATTTTTGTGCCCTTTCGGCTGAGATTTTTTACTTCATTTAAAGGATAGGGAAGTTTTTGGAGATCCAGAAAACCAGGGCAGGGGACACCGATGACATAAACATCGTCTCTTTTTATTTGCCCTTCTTTTACGAGTACAGAAAGGGACCTTGCTGTACAACCATTAGCCAAGAGGGCTATGCGTTTGCCTTTAATTTTAGGCCAAAGGGAAAGGAGATTCAGAGCCGCAAACTCTGGCCATATAATTTCAGAAACTTTTTCCGGAGTGGTAATAAAGTCAGGCCTTGATTTGAAAGGCACAGAGCTTTCTACGTAGGCGAGAATTCCTTCCACCAGGCCTTTAGCCAGAATTTCTTGCGTTTTATCGCGTATTTTTTCCGTTAATTCCTTCAAAGAATCTCCTTCCTCAAAGTCTTTCTGAATTTAAGGTTCGGACCTAAACGACGCAAACTTTCCGTCATTTCTTTAACTAGCTCGGCAAACACGTTTCCTTCAGAGGCAGAAACCCAGACAAACTCAACTCTTTCAGGTTCAATACCAACGAATTCCAAAAGTTTGCGTAACATAAAAAACCGCCTGCGGGCAAAAAGATTTCCCGTAAGATAATGACAATCCCCAGGGTGACAACCTGACACCAAAACCCCGTCTGCCCCGGACTTTAAGGCTGAAAGTATCATGGCTGGTGTAACCCTGCTAGAACACGGCACCCGAATAATTCTTAGAGACGGGGGATAGGCCCTGCGGGAAACTCCGGCCAAATCCGCCCCGGCGTAACTGCACCAGTTGCAGAGAAAAGCTACAATCTTGGGTTCGAAACCAGACATTTTATCCCCTTAATACCACAATCTTCCACAAACACCTTCAACACTGGATATTAAAATCTCTTCATCCACATTTTTAAGTTTTATAGCCCCTGAACGGCACGAAGAAACACAATTGCCGCATCCTTTACAAAGAGAGCGATTAACCCGGGAGACCAGGCCAAAAAGTTTAGTCTCCTCAAGTTTTACCGCCTGATACGGACAGATTTTTTCGCACTGACCACAGGCGGAACATTTGCGCGGGTCGCTTTCAGCTACTTGCGCTTCAAGAGGGAGTTCATCGCAAGAAAGAATATTGGCCGCTCTAGCGGCGGCGGCCAGCCCCTGCGTCATACTCTCTTCGGCAGGCTTGGGATAATGGCAGAGACCGGCCATAAATATGCCTTCAGTAGCAAAATCTACCGGACGTAATTTTTGGTGGGCCTCAAGCATAAAGCCTTCCTGCGTTAAAGCACATTTGTAAAGCTTGGCGAGCTCCCTGCTTTCTTTGTTTGGCTCAATTCCTACTGCCAGAATAAGTAAATCAGGTTTTAATTCAATTTCTTTTTTAACGGTATAATCATAAATTTTGACTAAAATATTATCTTTTAGTTTAATTTCTGGGAGGCTTTCCGGTTCATAACGAATAAAAAGGGCTCCCTTTTTTCTGGCTTTAAGGTAAAGGAGTTCTTTAAAACCGTATGTTCTGATATCCCGGTAAAGCACATAAATTTTTAATTTAGGGTTTATGTCCTTTAAAGCCAAAATCTGTTCCATAGTGCGGGTACAGCACACCCGGCTACAGTACGGATTTTCAGGGGTACGAGAGCCCACACACTGGATAAATACTATTTCTTTTATTTTTTTTATCTTTTCAGGATTCTTTTGGATAAGTTCATCAAGTTCAAGGTTAAGCTTGACTTTAGGAGAGACTCCATAGCCGAAAGAATGGGGCTCTTTGGGCAGGTGGGGCCTGGCCCCGGTGGCCAGGATAACAACGCCATGTTCTATATTTTCTCCATTTGAAAGCTGGGTCTTAAAATCCCCTACCGAACCCGAGGTATCTTTTACCTTTGTCTGTAAGTGCACCTTAATTAAAGGATGTTTTTGGGCCTTTTCCGCTAGTTCTAAAGCCAATTCGGGTAAAAATTTCCCTTTAAGAGGGCGATAAATTTTTCGGGCAAAACCGCCAAGTTCTTCCTGCTTGTCAACAATATGAGTCTCAAAACCCTGATCAGCTAAAGAGAGAGCGGCTTGAAGCCCGGCTAATCCGCCGCCAACTACCAAAGCTTTTCTTCTAACCTTTATAGAGCCAGCCGAAACCGGCTTTTTAAGCCTCACTCTGTTTACGGCCATAAGCACCAGCTCTTTAGCCTTTTCGGTAGCCCTCTCTGGATCATCGGGATGGACCCAGGAGTCCTGGTCGCGAATATTGGCCATCTCAAAAAGGTTGGGATTTAAGCCCGCCGTTTTCAAAGTGTCCTGAAAAATGGGCTCGTGAGTTCGTGGGGTACAGGCGGCTACCACTATACGGTTCAGGTTCTTTTCTTTTATAATCTGAATAATTTTATTAATGGTGTTTTCGGCACAAGTAAAAGTGTGGTCTCCAGCGTAATAAACATCTGGAAGATTAGCGGCAAAAGAGGCAACTTCTTTCACCTTTACCACGCCAGCAATATTAAACCCACAATGACAGACAAAAACCCCTATGCGCGGCTCTTCTGGGAAGACAAACCTTTCAGGGAGATAGGCTTTTTTCCTGGTTTCCGTGTTTCTGGCGGGGGCCAAAAACTCTTCGGCCTTAGCCGCCGCCGCCATGGCCTCGGTAACCGTTTCAGGAATATCTTTTGGGCCAATGGCCGTGCCAAAAGCGAATACACCAGGCTTACTTTCTAAAGATTCAGTTTTTAGAAAACCAAACTCATCTAAAGAGGAGCTGGTTATTTCCGCTAAATTAGGTAAGGAAGAATTAGGCTTAACTCCTACCGAAAGAACTACAAGATCAAAATCTTCTTCTTTAAACTTATCGCCATCTAAGTAGCGCAAAATAATTTTATCTTCTGAAGGGTAAATGCTATGAATACGTGAACGCACCAGACGGACGCCTTCTTCCTTTGCTCTTTCAAGGTAAGCCTCAAAACCTTTGCCCATGGTGCGCATGTCCATGTAAAAAATAACTGTTTCAAGTGGCCCGTGAGCATGCTCCTTGGCTATGACTGCCTGTTTAAGGGCGTACATGCAACAGATGGAAGAACAGTAGGGGGTTTTGGCCCTGTTTATATCTCTTGAACCCACACACTGAAGCCAGGCTATCTTTCTTATAGACTTGCTGTCATAAAGCCTAACTAATTGGCCGCCTGTAGGGCCTGAGGCCGAAAGGATTCTTTCAAATTCAAGAGAGGTCATCACCTGGGGTAAATTTCCGTAACCCAGGAGATATAGTTTATGCGAATCAAACGTTTCAAAACCTGTAGCTAAAAGTATAACTCCAACATTGATTTCTAAGTCTTCTATTTTTTGTTCAAAATTTATAGCTCCAGATGGACACACTTCAGCACAAAAGCCACATCTGCCCGGCTTCTTTAGACGGATACAGTTTTCGGGATCAATGGCGTATTTCAAAGGCACAGCCTGGGGATACATGAGATAAATAGCTTTACGATAGGAAAGTCCCTGGTCAAACTGGTGGGGAACTTTTTTAGGGCACTTCTTGGCACATTCACCACAGGCCATGCATTTTTCTTCATCTATATATCTGGGGTAACGCCTAATCTTTACGGTAAAATCCCCGGGTTGGCCTTTACATGAAACAACCTCGGAAAGTGTGAGCAGTTTTACGTTTTGGTTACGGGAGAGTTCCACGAGCTTGGGAGAAAGGATACACATTGAACAATCGTTAGTAGGAAAAGTTTTATCGAGTTGAGACATGGTGCCGCCGATAGCGGGTTTTTTCTCCACCAAGTATACGAAAAAACCACTGGCAGCCAGATCAAGAGCGGCTTGAACCCCAGCAATTCCGCCACCAACTACTAAAACCGAACCTTTGCCCATAAAGCCTCCAGAAAATCTTCTCGGCTAAAAGTTGTTTTAGCTTTACCGAGACTTTCTGTCAAAAACTATTAATAGGAACGAAGGCGACGCGGCTAATTATATTTTACATAATGTTCATTATCGGACATTTTGTATTAGGCATGAGCTTTTATTCGTGAGCTCTTGAGTCCTTCTGGAAAAATTTATGTTTTAGGCGGGACATTTTATCGGTGTTGTTATTTGCGAATAAAGACTGTCGCCCATATGGGCTCACAGTAACAAGAGACTGCTTCGCCCATGTCGCGAAGCACTAAGCAAGGTTAAATAAATTTTTCGACTCTGAAACAATTTTGATCATATTTTAAGAACTTCTTCCTGGCTTGGTTTCAAAAGTGAACATCTCAAAACAATTAATCAAAATAGATATAAAAACAAAAAATTGTTGATAATAAAGCCTTTTATTGTTTTTTTGTATTTTCTTCGCAAGATCTCAAATATTTCAATTTTAAACATCAAGATCCAGGCCGCTTTTTAATTGTTTATAACTCCTCATTATATCGTCTCTATTTTTCTGGAATAGTTATTGCTATTTCCCAATAATATAAATTTTACAGGAGAAACTATAAAAATGGTCAAAGACATAGTTTTGGTTTTGCTTGAATCTTCCGTGATTCTTTGGGGAGGTTTTTGTGCCCTACAGCTAGCCAAACGAGAAGGCGGTCAGGTTTACGTTCTGTTAGATATGGATGGAGATCCTTCTCCTGAAGTGACCAAGCTTTTGGCCAAATTACGAAGTAAGGCCGAAACCGAGGAAATAGAACTAAAAATATACCTTTCCGAAGATAAAGACTTGGAAAGCGCCCTCCTAGATTTGTTGAAACGTAAAGATACCGTCCAAATATTAGTCGCCATTGAAAATCGAGAAGAAATAAAAGATATAGAAAAGTGGCTAGAAAAAATAGAAAAAAAGCTAATTAACCAACCAGACTGGCCCTATTCTCATCTTCAGTATCTTGTTGTCCCTAAACCTAATGACCCGGAATCACAAAGAGATATTGAATCATACTATGAGGAATAAACGAAAGGAGGAAAAGTTATGCATCTTTATTTACCTATTGCTTTAACTAGCGTGAATATTTTTTTGATTGTTGGCTTAGGTTTGATGGTCGGTTTGCTCTCAGGATTATTTGGTGTTGGAGGCGGTTTCTTAATGACACCTCTTCTCATTATGATTGGCATACCACCTACCGTGGCCGCTGCCACTGATGCCAACCAAATTGTAGCTGCTTCTTCCTCTGGGGTAATCGCTCACTGGCGTCTAGGTAACGTTGATTTTAAGATGGGATTATTGCTTTTGATTGGTGGTTTTACAGGGGGTGCCCTAGGGGTCCATATTATCAAAGTATTAAAAGCTATGGGAAACGCTAATTTCCTTATCAAGATTACTTATGTAGTCATGTTAGGCCTGGTTGGCGGATTTATGTTCGTAGAAAGTTTGATGGCTCTCCGCAAAAGCAAACAAAAAAATAATCCAGGAGCTACAGCCATTTCTTCTGGGGAATTTTTAGAAGAAACTAAAAAGACTTCTCTTCTAAGTAGGCTCCCCTTCCAGGTTTATTTTGAAAAGTCTGGAGTCTCTCACTCAGTTATAGTTCCCATTGCCTTGGGTATGTTTGTAGGAATCCTTGCCGCTATCATGGGTGTAGGTGGAGGTTTTCTCATGGTGCCGGTGATGCTTTATTTTCTTCGTATGCCCATGCATGTTGTAGTAGGAACCAGTCTTTTCCAGATAATGTTTACCTGCACCGAGGTTACCTTCCTACAAGCTTATACTAACCATACTGTAGATTTTATTTTAGCCATCCTTTTACTATTAGGTTCTACTTTTGGAGCTCAAATCGGAGCTAGGATTGGACGACGTCTAAAAGGAGATCAATTAAAAATTCTTCTTTCTATTATAGTGTTAGCTATAACAATAAAAATGTTACTCAGCATAGTAATGAAACCAGATATTTTACTCTCTTACAAAGGAGGACATTAATGATGAAGAGAAATAAACTACTGATTTCTATCTTTATCATTGGTCTGTTCTTATTAATTGTTTTCCCAAAAGCTGAAGCCGCACTTTCTTTTAAAGTTACTCCTAACTATATTCCCATCCATTTTTTTTATAACGGAAAAGATTTCGAAATTTCTGGTCATACAGATTATCCTGCAGATTATATAATTGTTATTAAAGACAAATCCGAAAAGTTGGTATTAAGACGGAAAGGTAAAGTAAAAGGTTTATTTTGGATGAATGTTGGCGAAATTGCCTTTGAACCTGTACCTATAGTTTATATGGTTTTCTCTAATAAACCTATTGATAAGATTTTAAATAAAGAAGAACAAAAAAAGTATGCTATCGGCTACAATGCTTTATTTTATGGGGTAAAAATAGAAGGAGTTCCTGAAAACGAAAGGGAAAAATGGACAAGAGAATTCATTAAATTTAAAGAACATTTAAACCTTTATCGTCAAAAGTTTAATAGTATAAAAGTTAAAAACGGAAAAGATGGTTCAGATTTTGTTTTAAAAGCCTACTGGCCTTTTCAAGCTCCACCTGATAATTATAAAGTTACGGTATATGCTGTAAAAGATGGTCAAATTGTTGAAAGCAATACAAATATTATCAAAGTTCAAAAAGTAGGCCTTTTAAAGAAAATTACTGAACTGGCTTTTAAGAGACCAGCTCTTTACGGAATTATAGCCATTGTGATTGCTATAATGGCAGGGATAGGGGTAGGCATGATATTTGGAGGCAAAGGGAGTTCTAAACATTAATGGGCATAATTAAAAAATTAGGCGCTGTTCTTAGAAGAAAGCAAAGTGATCAAGAGCGAATTTCTTTACGCGCTGTCTTTGCCAGATTTAGAGCAGTAATTGATTCTAATACCAAAGCCTTAGAGCTCATAGCTGACATGGGTGACAAGTTGAGTGGAGATTACATATTCGACATGGCCTATATTCGTCAAGTGTCCCGGGATCTTTCTGAAGCAGTTTTTCGTTCTATACATAATTTAAATGTTTTATGTCAAAACAAATACGATATTCTTTATCAGAAATTTGACCAAATAAATGCCCAAATAGAAAATTTGATAGAGGGGAATATAAAAAATGTGTCCCTAATAATGTGGTTAGACGAAGTTGGGCCAGAAGCTATAGATTTTGTAGGCGGGAAAATGGCCCACCTAGCTGAAATCAAACGTCGTTTAGGTTTTTCTATACCCAATGGTTTTATTCTTACTTCTTCGGCCTTTTATGAATATATAAGTTTTAATAATCTGGAAAAAGAAATTAAAAATTTTAAAAAAGCTCTTGAGAACAGGGATATAACATTAGAAGAACAAAGAAAAAAGATTCAAAAAGCTATTCTTGAAGGTAGACTTAGTCCATCGTTAGAAAAAAATTTATCTGACGCCCTATTACGATATAAAGAAATTTGTGGCGATCGTCCGTTGGTTGTTCGTTCTAGTGCTCAAGAAGAAGACCAGGAATTATCTTTTGCTGGGCTATTTAAAACAATAATCAATGTCTCCCCTGCCCTTCCCGCCCTTAGTCAAGCTTATAAACAAGTAATTGCTAGTCTTTTTGGTACCAAGGCCCTTGAATATGCGAAACGATTTGGCAGTCATCTTCTTGATATGGCTATGGCTGTAGGGTTTTTAGAACTCATAGAAGCACGTACTAGTGGTGTAATATTTACGGTTAATCCTCAGGACCCTAAATTAGAAACCATTTTAATTACTGCTAACTGGGGGTTAGGAATAGCCATAGTTGAGGGCTCTCTTCCTGTGGATCATTTTATAGTATCACGAAAAGACCCTAATCATATTTTGCAAAAAAAAATATTTGAAAAAACTCACTATTTTGTTCCCCAGAAAGAAGAAATTGTGGAGACCTATTTACCCGAAGATATTAAAAGGAAACCATGTCTTGTTGATGAGGAAATCAAGGTTCTAGCCAAAGCGGGATTGTCACTAGAACGCTATTTTAAACGGCCACAAGATATAGAGTGGACTATAGATGACAAAGGATCGCTTTACATCTTACAAAGTCGCCCATTACAACTTCTTAATAAAGTTATAGAAGTAAAACCCCTTCCAGAGATAAAACAAAAATACCAAATAATTGCCGAAAAAAAGGGACTAATAGCTCAGGGAGGCATAGCTTCGGGACCTGTTTTTATTGCATACAACTTAGAGGATTTAGATAAATTCCCAGAAGGTGCCGTTTTAGTGGCCCGGCGAGATTCTTCTCATTTTGTACGAATTATGCCTAAAGCTGCTGCTATTTTAACAGATATAGGTTCTCCCACTAGTCATATGGCTACTCTTTGTAGAGAATTTCGTGTTCCTGCTATTGTAGGGATGGGCAATATTACCGAACTGGTAAAACCTGGAGAAGTAATTACCGTTGATGCTGATGATAATTATATTTATCGTGACCGAGTAGAAGAACTCCTAAAATTTCAAGCCGCTTCTCAATTAGACTTGGCACATACTAAAGAGTTTCGTCTCTTACGTAAAATTTTGCATCTAGTGGCTCCCTTAAACTTAGTTGATCCCTTGATAAAAGATTTTCGTCCTGAAGCTTGTAAAACCTTTCATGATATACTGCGCTTTTGTCATGAAAAGGCTGTCCAAGAACTTATTAATATAGGAAAAGATACTAAAACTTTACTTGATAAACATATAACAAAAAAACTTAAACTAGCTATCCCGGCTGGCATATTAGTTATTGATTTAGATGGTGGGTTAATAGATGAAGCCCAATCTAAAGATGAAGTTACAATAGAAGATGTAAACTGCCTTCCTTTTAAAGCTGTTCTTAGAGGTATGCTTACACCAGGAATATGGCAAACTGAAGCTGTTCAAATGGATATTAAAGATTTTATTTCCAGCATGATAAAAACTCCTGATATAACTCCACGTTATGCAGGAGAAAATTTAGCTGCCATTTCAACTTATTATTTAAACCTAAATCTTCGCTTTGGTTATCACTTTAATATTTTAGATACTTATAGCTCCCCCAATGTACGAGAAAATCATATTTATTTCCGCTTTCTTGGAGGAGCAACAGACCTATCTAAAAGAAGTCGCCGTATTCGTTTAATAGAAAAAATTCTTAGTTATTATGATTTTAACGTTATTACTAAAGGAGATTTGTTAGTCGCTAGACTATCCAATTTACCATTGGAAGAGATAGAAAGACTTCTTGAAATGATTGGCCGACTAATTGGTTTTACCAGACAACTTGATGTCTTTATGGAAGACGATTCATCCATAGAAAGAGCTTTTAAAGGGTTTATATCAGGGAAATATAATATTAGGGGGCAAAATGTCATTTCATAAATATAGAATTATGGTAATTGATGACGAACCTATCGTAGTTAAACGACTTAAACTAATTTTTGAAAAAATGGGTTATGAAGTTTTAATATATACAAGCGGAAAAGAAGCCTTAGAGGCCTTAGAAAAAGAACCTTTTGATGTGGTAGTAACAGATCTTAAGATGGATATCGATGGATTTGAGATTTTTGAAAAAGCCAAGGCTTTAAATCCTCAAGCCAAAATTATTATTATTACCGGTTATGCTGATGCCCAAAGTGCTCGTAGAGCAGTACAAGAAGGTGTTTTTGACTTTATTCCAAAACCTTTTCGTCTAGATGATTTAAAAAAATCTGTTATGAAAGCAATTGAACAATTAGAAAGTTCTTAATAGGAGAAATATTTTTTGAAAAATAAATATATAACCTTAAAAAAGGTAATATATATTGCTGTCGCTTGTTATACTATAATATTATTATTTATAGTAACTGCTACCTATATATGTATTAAAAAGCTAGACCAAAAAGTATATTTATGGATTCAACTTGAAAATATTGACAGGCAAATATTAGAAGTTCGCAGATATGAAAAAAACTATTTATTGTATCATAATAAACAAGATCTTCTATATACAATGGATTATATTGAAAAATTAGAATTAGAATTACAAAAAAATAGTGATTTCATAAAAAACCTTGATACCAAAGCCGAAATTAATGAGCTAAAAAAAATAATAGATGATTACAAATCAACTCTAGAAAATATTTTAGAACAAGAAAAGATTAATCCAATACAGGCTAAAGAAATCAGAAAAAAAGGCCATAAAATTGTAGTAATTTTTAACCAACTAAGAAACAAAGCGACTCAAAAATTAAATTATGATATTAAAAAATATTCATTAATTCCTGTATTGATAATTTTTATAGTTTTAATAGTTGCTCCCATAGGAGCATATATTCTCGCTACATGGATAATTAAACCTATAGAATATTTGGCGTATTATGCCCATAAAATACCTGGAGCTCAAACTAATTATATTCCAGAACATGAAAAAGGGTTTATAAAATATAAAGAGTATGAACAATTAAGAAAAGCTATTAATGAAATGATAAAATCCTTAAATGATAAGCAACAGGAAGTAATCCAAGCAGAAAAAATGGCAGCCATCGGAACTACTATATCAGGAATTGCTCACGAAATTAATAATCCTTTAAACAATATTTTCTTAACGGTAGAGGTTATTATTGATAGTTTTAAAGAACTAGATCAAGAAGAAATACAGGAAATGTTACAAGATATATATAAAGAAGCTGAAAGAGCTAGAGAAATAGTAGCTCATTTATTAGAATTTGCTCGCAACAAAAAAGAAAGCAAACTTGAGAAAATTGACCTAAGAAATCTGGTCAAAGAAAGCCTTAAATTAGTAACAAGTGAAATTAATCTAAAAGGTATAAAAAGAAATATAATATTGCCAGATGAAGAAGTGAATGTTAGAGGAAATTTTAACCAATTACAACAAGTGTTAATTAATATTATAACAAATGCCATACAGGCTATGGGCAAAGGTGGTAAACTTGAAATTAGAGTTAAGAAAAAAGACAATCAAGCTGTTATAGAAATTTCAGATACAGGACCAGGTATTCCTGAAGAAATTAGAAAAAAAATTTTTGAACCTTTTTTTACCACTAAAGAAAAAGGAACTGGCTTGGGGCTTTCGGTTTCTTATAGTATTATTCAAAAACATAAGGGGCAAATTGAAGTGGAAAGTGAAGAAGGAAAAGGTACCACTTTTAGAATTTTGCTGCCTATTTACGAAAACACGGGAGGGGCATCTTAGATGTCTAAAGAAAATCCCCCACGTTTGGTAATTATAGATGATGATCCGATAACTTGTAAGCGTCTTAAAACTGCTCTCTCCAAAGATGATTACGAAGTTCACACTTTCACTAAAGGTTTACCTGCCTTGAGATTTATCGAAGAAAATTTTTGTAATCTGGTAATAAGTGATATCCGTTTACCAGATATTGATGGCTTAATACTCCTTGATGAGCTTCACAAAATTTGTTCTGCTTTACCAGTGATTTTGATTACCGGGTATGCTTCTATTCCAGGAGCAGTAGAAGCAACCAAAAAAGGAGCTTATTATTACTTGCCTAAACCGTTTAACTTAAAAGACTTACGTGCCTTGATTAAAAAGGCCCTTAGAGAAAGTGAAGGATTAGAGATTTGTGAAGAAAGATTAAAAATAAAGCAACGTCGTTACTTTGCCGGGCTCATTGGGGAAAGCTCGGCAATGAAAAATCTATTTAACAAAATTTTAAAAATTGCTCCTTTAGATTGCAATGTATTAATTGAAGGCGAATCGGGTACAGGAAAAGAACTTATTGCTCGAGCTATCCACTATTTAAGTCCTCGCAAGGATAACCCTTTTGTAGCCTTTAATTGCGGAGCTCTTAGTGAGGATCTGGCTGCCAATGAACTTTTCGGCCACGAAAAAGAAGCTTTCACAGGGGCAGTAAGTAAACGCATTGGACTCCTGGAGGCCGCTAATGAAGGAACTCTTTTTTTAGATGAAGTTGGAGAGTGTCCTTCTTCTCTTCAAGTCAAATTATTAAGGGTTCTTCAAGAGCGCCAATTTTATCGTTTAGGTGGCACAAAACCGGTAGCTATTGATGTGCGTATTATTGCAGCAACTAACCGCGATTTACGCAAAATGGTCGAAAGTGGCCAATTTAGAGAAGACCTTTTTTTCCGTTTAAATGTGGTGAATATAAAAGTTCCTCCTTTACGGGAACGCAAAGAAGATATTCCAGCTCTAGTTCTCCATTTTTTGGATAAATATAATCAAAAATTCAAGAAAGACGTCCAAAAAGTTTCTCCTGATTTCATAAAAGTATTATTAAATTATTCTTTTCCTGGAAATGTTCGAGAATTGGAAAACATCATTGAACAAGCTGTAGCTTTATGTGATAAAAAGACATTAGAGATTAGCGAACTCCCTCCAGACTTAAAATTAATAGGCAAGACTCAGCCAGACATTAAATTTCTACCATTAAAAGAATACGAAAAACAATATATAAGAAGTATCCTCTATCTCACCGGTTTTAATCAAAAAGAAGCTGCTAAAATATTAGGAATTTCCCGAACCACTCTCTGGCGAAAAATGAAAGAACTGAACCTTTCTTAAATTTTTCTGATCTTTCCCTTAATATTTTTCTTTATAATTTATAAAAATATGTACTTTTAAAGTACTTGGTCAGCTTGTCCGAAACAAAGAAATGTGCAGTGGTGCTACTTTGTCTTCAAAATTTTGAATTTGGGGGTTTATTTATGAAAAGTCTAAGTATCAACAGGTTTTTTGTGATTCAGGTTGTTTTAGTAGTTATTATGATTTCCTTTTTAATCGGCTGGCAGTCTTATCAAAATTATCGCATGCTTGATGCTGCTTATCGCATGCGTATTCAGGACTTAGTAAGAGAGGCCTACTCCATTCTTGAGTTTTTTCACCAAAAAGAACTTTCTGGAGAGTTGAGCCGGGAAGAAGCCCAAAAACTAGCCAAAGAAACTTTAGCTAGATTACGATACGGAAAACAGATGAAGGATTACTTTTTTGTAACTAACGATAATCCCGATAAGGTAATAATGATAATGCATCCCTATAAACCAAATCTTGATGGAAAAGATATTACAGATGTTAAAGACCGTAAAGGGAATAGACTTTTTTATGAAATAGCCAAAGTAGCTCAAGAAAAAGGTGAAGGCTTTACCCGTTATTACTGGCAATATGAGGATAACGCTAACTTAATAGAATCAAAACTTACCTTTGCTAAAGATTTTAAACCCTGGAACTGGGTGGTAGCTACTGGCTTCTATGAAAAAGATTTTAAGGATTTATACTATGTGGCCCTGTGGAAAACTTTAGCCTCAGGAATTTTTATTATTCTAGTACTACTTTCTGCTATAACATTTTTTGGTAGGAAAATTCGCTCTGATGTAAATTATCTATTGTCCAACATTGATAAAATTCAAAAAGGCAATCTATCGGTTTCAATTAAGAAACTTTATGTTGTAGAATTTGAAAATATAGCTCAGGCTATTAGAAATTTATGTAACAATTTAAAAAACATCATTGCTCAAATTAAAGATAGCTCACATTTTGTAGCTCAAAGTGCTAAAGTGTCCACTTCGTCTAAAATAGCCTTAGATTACATGAGTGAAGCTACAAAGGAGACACAGTCTTTGTTGAGAACAAATGAAAAGATGATTCAAAGTGTAAATGAAGAACAAGAACTAATTAATCAAATTACTCTTGCTGTAAAAGAAATAAGCGAAAATACTACTAAAACTTCAGAAATGACTAACGAAGCAGTAATAAAGGCCGAAGATACGCGAGAGCGTATGTTAAAGCTTGACGAAATGGCTAAGTCAGTATCTTCTATTGCGGAAATGATTACCCAAATTGCCAATCAAACCAACCTTTTAGCCCTAAACGCCACGATTGAAGCGGCTAGAGCAGGAGAAGCCGGAAAAGGCTTTGCGGTTGTAGCTAGTGAAGTAAAAGAGTTAGCCAATCAAACGGCTAAAGCTACTGAAGAAATAACTAAAAAGCTTGAAGCTATTCAGGTTGAGAGTCACACAGCCAGAAAAGCAGTGGATGAAATTACTGAGGCTATCAAATCTATTAATGAAAGCACTTCTTCCATAGCATCAGCCGTTGAAGAGCATACCGCCGTAATGGACGACGTGGCTTCAAAAATAGTTGAACAGTCAGAATCCTTAAAAGAAGTAAAAGAGGAAGCCGAAACTACTTACCAAAAAGTATCCGAAGCCAAAGTCAACGTAGAGACCCTTGATCAAGAGATTGAAAAAATAAGGCAAAAAGCAGAAGAACTTAAACAAATAGCCGAAGGCTTTAAAGTATGATTTTTCGGGCGCCTTTTGGCGCCCTCCCCTTTTCTGAATTTCTATTTAAATCCAAAATTTTTCTCCCAAATTTGCTTTAAAAATCCTAAAGCTGTGGTATTCAATTACCAGGTTCATTGAATTTGAGGGCTTTTTATGGCTTTTGAATTAGAAGTTGAAAGAGAAAGATTAATTCCTGACACCAGTGTTTTTACCAATCCTGATGTTTATCGCGAATTCGGAAATTCTCCCAATGAGGCTTTCGCCAATTTTTTAGAATTAGTGGCCAAAGCTCCCAATGTCAAAGTTTATATGCCTTCTTCGGTTTACGATGAACTAAAAAAAATGCTCAAAAACCCAAAAATTCCCCCTAAAGCTAGAGCAGTATTTCGAGTTAAATCACCTAAAAAATATGAAATTCAGATACCTGCTTTTTTACTTTACGAACTAATAGATGATATTAGGCAGCGTATTAATAAAGGTTTAAGGGTGGCTGAAGAGGCAGTAAGGGCCTCTGCGCACAAAAGTCCTGACGAAATATTAAATGCCCTCAGACGTAAATACCGCGAGGCCTTACGAGAAGGTATTGTTGATTCCAAAGAAGACATAGAATTAATTCTTTTAGCTCTTGAACTTGATGGGTTATTACTTTCTGCTGATCGCGGTATTCTTAACCTAGCAGATAAAATGGGTATAAGGTGGATACCACCAGAAGAAATAAGAGATACCATAGAAGGCCTTATTTACAGTCCTTAATTTCTAGGTGTTTATAAATTCTTTTTAAAGAAGGCGAAAGAATTATCGGTTCAAGCAACCCTTTTCTTATTACGCGCATTAAATCCATTAAATCTTTTATGGGTTCAGGGCTTAAATTGGCTATAATACCTAACTCTTCAGTGGTATGAGCGTCACTTCCTGCTACCTTGGGAAGGTCAAAAGCTTCGGCAAGCTCCCAGGCCATAAAGTTTTCTTGAGGAGAATTACGGCCATTTAAAACTTCAATAGCATCAACTAACCCTTCCTCCAACAGAGTTTCATCTGGAACATTCCCCCAGCGAAAGGGGTGAGCCCAAATGGTCAGCCCTCCCCTTCTTTTTATCTCGGCAAGCACTTCATAAGCCCTAAGACCTCGCTTGAAAAAAGGTATTTTCCCGGGAACAAAAAGCAAAAAGTCCCCTTCTGGGGCTGAGTACTCCATACCAAAAACAGGAGTTAACTTACCATTGAAGTTAATGCTCGAATAAATACTAGCAGCTTTTACAGAAAAATGGTCAGTTATAGCTAAAACTTTAAGTCCTACTTGAGAAGCAGTTAAAAGACATTCCTTTAAACTTTGGTGTCCACACGGAGAGACATCCGTGTGGACATGTAAGTCAACCAAAAATCCCTGGCTCTTTTTCGCCTTCATAAAAAACTAAATTAAATATAATAAAGATAAGGACAGGAGGTTGTTTCACTTATAAGATAATGAGAAGATACCATTTCTGTATAGTCGTCAAGCCAATAGGCATCAGGATTACGTTTATAAATGAGAATTTTTCCTGTATTCCTATTATCCGCTGCCCGATGGAACTTAAAAATCACTTCTTCATCAGTAAGGGCCAAAATTTCTAGCTTGCCTAAGGCGTGGGACATGGTGAAACGGGCCCTTTTGGCCACGCCTGAGACAAGACCTCTAGCCTTCTCAAAGATTTGGTAGCCTTCTTCTATGGGTACCGCATATGGTTTGTTCCCAGTGGTGGGGCGGCACTGGAAAATGTAATAAGGAGCAATACCGACAAAAGAAAGTTTACGAAAGAGCTCAGCCATTACTTCAGGATCATCATTCACTCCCCTGATAATAGGGGTTTGGTTAAGGACTACTGCTCCCGCCTTCATTAATAAATCACAAGCTTTAATAGCTTCTGCGGTCAGTTCTTTAGGATGGTCAAAATGGACCATGATGTAAAGTCTTTTTTCAGGGGTGGAATATGTTTTTATAATTTCAAGTAGCTCAGGGTCTTCTATGATTCGCTGGGGATAAAAGGCTGGTACTTTGGTTCCGATACGAATAATACCTACATGCTCTATAGGCCTTATCTTTGAAAGCATTTCTTTTAAGCGGCGATTAGAAAGCATAAAAGCATCGCCACCAGAAAGAATTACGTTAGTGATCTCTTTGTGGCTGGCAATGTATTTGACCGCTTCATCGATGTCTTCCAAGCGTTCTGGCCTACCACCATCCATAAAAAGCCGTTTTCTAAAACAATAGCGACAAAGGCCTGCGCATACATTACTTGCCAAAACTAGGACTGTAGAATCATACTTATGTTGTAGGCCTGGCATAACCGTGTAAGAGGCCTCATTTGAAGGATCAAGAGAGCCCCACTCCCATTCCTCTAGTTCTTCAATGCTTGGGAGAACTAGCCTGGCAAGAGGATCCTTAGGATCTTCGAAGTTAATGAGTTTTAAATAATACTCAGTGCATTTGATCGGATATTTATTGGCTACTTCTAAAGCTTCTTTGTTTTCCGAAAATACAGGGACATTTTCCAAAGAGGTGACAAATTTAGGCTTCTTTAGCATAATAAAACCTCCTTTCATTTATATTGAGCGCGCAAGGAAGGCGCTTTACAGGAACTTATTTTTAAAGGTGGCTTCTGGGGCTAAAAATTTTTTAACAGGAAAACTGATATTTAGTCAAGCCCTTCTTGCAAAAGAGTTTCAATTTAATAAAGCTGTTAACCGAGATCTAAGGTCTTCTGAGTTGGCCTTTACTAAGGCCTTTCCGTCGTAAAGAAGTATTACAAAGTTTTGAGAAGAAAAGTTGGCAAGTTTTTGACAAATTTCTTCTTTTAGGTTACGGGGAATTATTTCTTGCATTTGAATATAGGCCCAGCAGGCCAATGTTTTTACCCAAAGGTCCTCAGAGTCAAGCAAATGTAAGGCGTAGGTTGGCCCGTTAAATTTTGCTACCAAATCTGAAAACACTTGAGCAAGCCTCCCTATCCCCCAAATAACGCCCCTTTGGGCCGGAGGATATTCTAAGAGGTTTCCTTCAAGCCAAATATAAGAGATTAGTATAGAAGTATATTCTTCGGCCAGTTGGCGATGATTGGCTAAGGCCTCGGCCATGGCTTCAGGAACTCCCCAGGCCATACCCCCTGACTCTTCGTTTAACATCCACATAAAGCGACGAATAATTACCCGCGCAGACTCCATATTTTCTTCAGCTATAGCGGCTACCACCGGGCCAATACAGGCAATAGCTTTCCAGCGGACTTCTTCTACACGATGACATAAAGCCCCTATAAGGACATTTACGACCTTTTTAGGCGTAAAACACAATATTTCTTTTTTCAACGTGGGGAGATCCTTCTCTTGTAGTAAAGAGAGGACCTCCCTTTTGAGATTCCGGTGAGGGGTGTTAGGCATTCTGTTTTTCCTTAATGGCTTTGGCAATGGTTTTGCCTATTTCAACGCACTCTTTGAGCTGCTCGTGAGTAGGAACAAATTTGGCCCTATAACCAGGATGAACAATCTCGGCCTGCATTTCTTCTAAGAATTTGTTGATGTGTTTAACAGCTTCCCCACTCCAACCAAAGGAACCAAAAGCTGCTCCTATTTTTTTGCGTGGTCTCAGGCCTTTTATGTAAGTAAGCACATCGGCCATCTGGGGAAGCATATTATTGTTCAAGGTAGAAGAACCGAAAACTAGGGCCTTAGCTTCAAGCACTTGGGTCATTATATCACTACGATGGTCAATGCTGGCGTTCATTACCTTAACGGAAATCCCCTCACTCATAAGGCCATTGGCTATGGCCATGGCCATCTTTTCAGTGCTGTGCCACATGGTGGCGTAAACAACAAGAGCGTAATTCCTGGCCTGATAAGTGCTCCAGCGCTTGTAAGCGTCAATAATGTCCTTGATGTGGGAACGCCAGATGACTCCGTGGTCAGGGAGAATTAGCTCTATTTCAAGTTTCATTTCTTCGACGGTTTTTAAAAGTTTTTCCACCTGAGGTGAAAAGGGAAGCACGATATTGGCGTAATACTTGGCTGCTTCCTGCATAAGTTCGTCATATTTAACTTCGTCGTCAAAACGCTCACTGGTGGCGTAATGCTGGCCAAAAGCATCCTGAGCAATAAGGATTTTCTCTTCAGGTATGTAAGAAATCATGCTGTCAGGCCAGTGAATCATGCGAGTTTCAATGAATTGGACGGTTCTCTTACCAATAGAGATGGAATCACCGGTTTTGACTTCTACAAGGGGCCAGTCTTCCTCATGAAAATGCTCTTTAAGGGCCTTATAGCCCATTGGAGAACAAAAGACCTTTTCAGGTTTGGCTCTTTTTATAAGTTCTGGAAGAGCACCTGAATGGTCCATTTCCACGTGGTTAACTACGATGTAATCAATCTTTTCGAGATCTCCTAAAACTTTGATTAACTTGTGAATTAAATCGTTAGTAAAAGGCTTTTTAACCGCATCAAAAAGGGTGACTTTTTCGTCAACTACCAAATAAGCGTTATAAGTAGAACCTCTTTTAGTTGAATATCCATGAAAGTCCCTGACATTCCAGTCAATAGCACCGACCCAGTAAATGTCTTTTTTAATTTCAAAAGGTGGCATAATTCCCTCCTGGTCTAACTAATTTTCTTAGTGTTATATATAACGGTCATCGCGAGGCGCCGTAGTCGCCGCGGCGATCTTGGATCCCTTTGCCGCGCTCGAGATAAAGATTGCTTCGACTTTTCACTTTGTAACAGAGAGGAGCCGAAGGCGACGACGCAATCTCTTGAACCACCAGCCATCGGTCATCGGCCATCTGCCATTTAGTCACTCTTAGTCCACAAGGGCGAAGCAGTCTCTTTAAAAAAAGAGCAAAGGTCTCTTCTATAAGTTAGCCTTCCAGAGGCCGTGTAAATTGCAATAAGCTCTGGCGGCTACCTGGTCAGCCTCAACTTTAAATTCAGCTTCGGGAGCGTCCCCTGGAGTTAAAAACTGAATGTAAGATTTGGTACCGGCAATAAGCTCTATCCACTCAATATAGTGCTTCTCGTCCATGGGATGAGGCGCACTTCCCACTTTTACTTTGTAGCCACCTTCTATTTTTTCAATAACCGGAACATGCTTTTCCTGAGAGGCGTCAGTAGTATTCTCTTTCATTAATTCCATAGGTTCGTTACAACAAACCAAAACTCCCTGCCCTGAATGCAAAACTGTTACAATGTTCCCACAAAGATTGCACTTATAAACTTCTAATCTTTGAGCCATATTGTCCTCCTATTGTTTAGAATTATTTTTATTTAAAAACTAATAAAATTTTCTAATAAAGTCAAGTTTTTTGAAAAACTTTTAGCGACTTTTCGCTAATCTAGCCCCATAATCCCCAATTTTTTATTTGGTAGTTCAGGAAGTGAAACCATTGAGGAGAGCCCGCAGGGTTCTTGCAAAAGTTAAGTTTGATGACAAAATTATGAAATTATATGCAATCAAAAGACGAAAAAAATTTTTTTGATTGGCTGGTAGAAATAAGGCGGCGTATTCATGAGTGGCCTGAGTTATCTTACCAGGAACACCGTACCGCCTCTTTAATTTCAGAAGAATTAAATAACCTTGGTATCCCCCACCGCACAGGAGTAGCTAAAACCGGGATTATTGCTGAAATTGGCCATGAAGGTCCTTGTGTAGCCTTAAGAGCCGATATGGACGCCTTGCCCCTTAAGGAAGAAACTGGGCTTCCCTTTGCGTCAAAAGTTCCAGGGGTTATGCATGCCTGTGGCCATGATGGTCACGTAGCCATGCTCCTTGGGGCCGCTCGTCTTCTTAAAGCTGAACCATTGTCAGGAAGGGTTCGCTTTATTTTTCAGCCAGCTGAAGAAAACGGTGCCGGGGCCCTTGAAATGATAAAAGCCGGGGCCCTTAATGGTGTTTCAGCTATTTTTGGTGGTCATATTGACAGACATTTCAAGGTGGGAGAAATAGCCATAAACGAAGGGCTCATTTGTGCTTTTACAGATACTTTTACCATAAATATTGAGGGAAAGGGTGGGCATGCGGCCTGGCCCCATGAAGCCATTGACGCTGTAGTGGTAGGTTCACTTCTGGTAGTGAACATTCAGACCATTATCTCGCGAGAGGTTAACCCTGCTTACCCTTGTGTTATCACTGTGGGAAAGTTTGAAGGAGGCACAGCGCACAATGTAATTGCTGAGCGAGCTTATCTTGAAGGGACTATCCGTTCCACACATCCCGATGTAAGAAAACGCATTATTGATGGTCTTAAACGTATTGCCAGAGGAGTAGGAGACTTGCATCGAGCTCATGTTAAACTAAAGATTAAAGAAGGTTATCCACCGGTGATAAACTCTCCAGAAGAAACAAATATTGCTAGGGAGGCTGCAAAACTTGTGGTGGGATCTGTAGGAGTCTTAAAGCAGCCACACCCAAGCCTTGGCGGGGAAGACTTTTCTTTTTATCTCCAAAAGGTACCAGGCTGTTTTGTAAGGTTTGGTGCTATGAAAAAGGGATTTGAGAAGGCCCCGGCTCACAGTCCCAAGTTTAATTTTGATGAACAGGTTCTCCCTATTGGAGCCAAATTCCTGGCCCAGGTGGCTAAATTGGCCTTAAAAAGGCTTGTGGAGAAAAAAGATTCGTAAAATAATACCTTTTAAAACAAGTAAACCATTAACACTTGGCATTGAGCTAGAACTTCAAGTACTTTCGTCTGAAAAGCGCAAGTTAACACCCAAAGGTCCTCTTCTAATTGAAAGGGCTCCTTCGTGGTTGAAACAATGGCTTAAGCCTGAAGCCTATCAATCCATGCTGGAATTAGTTACTCCTGTTTGCCAATCAATTGAAGAAGCTGAAACTTTTTTGGAAAAGTCTATAAAGACACTAGAAAACTTAGCCGCTCAAGAAAAAGCCTTAATTTTTGCGTCAAGCCTTCACCCAGAAGCTAAGCCCGGAGAACAACCCATATGGGAAGACGAACGTTATAAGCGTATTTTTGAAGAATTAGAGCTGGTAGGAAGACGCTTTATAGCCCAAGGGTTCCATGTTCATATCGGTATGCCCGGAGCCGAAGAGGCGCTAAGGGTCTATAATGCCCTGCGGCCTTATTTACCACTATTTTTGGCCTTAAGCACCTCTTCTCCTTTTTACAGAGGAAGGGCTACGGGATTTCATTCTTACCGTACCAAACTTTTTGAGGTCTTGCCTCTAGCCGGGCTTCCGCGGGGTTTTTCTTCCTGGAAGGAATTTGAAACTGTTATAAATATTTTGACGGAACTAAAAATTGTAGAAGGATTTAGAGATCTTTGGTGGGATATAAGAATTCAGCCAACCCTTGGCACTATAGAAATAAGAGCCTGTGATGTTCCCGGCCGTTTAAAGGATCTTTTGGCTATAGTAACTTTTATACAGGCACTTGCCGCGAAGTTTCTCGATGGAGAAAACCCACCAGGCCTCCCTCAAGAGGCTATTGCCTTTGGTAAATGGCAGGCTGCCCGGCATGGACTTTTCGGCCAGATGGTTGATCCCGTTACTCTTCGCAAGACAAGTTTTGTTGCCATTGCCCATGAACTTTTAGAAGAACTTATCCCTTTGGCTGAAAGGTTAAAGACGACCAAGTATCTTACCCACATTGAGACCATCCTTGAAGAAAAACCTGCTTCTTTTAAAATGCTTGCGCTTTTTGAAAAGGGCGCTAACTTTCCCGAAATCATTTCGGTTATGCAAAAGGAGTTCTGGGAATGAAAGGAGCCATTGCCTGTGGAAACCGTTATACAGCCTTAGCAGCATGTGAGATCTTAAAGGCCGGAGGGAACGCCTTTGATGCCATTTGTGCGGCGGCTTTTGCCTCAGGGGTGACCGAGGCCGGCCTAACAAGCCTCGGCGGAGGTGGCTTTGCTACGGTTTACCAGGCCCAGGATAAAAATATTCTGATTTATGACTTTTTTGTTGATACTCCTGGAAAAGGGCTTAAGCAAAAACCAGAAAACCTTGATTTTAGAACCGTTACTATAAATTTTATTGGTTCTTCACAGGACTTTCACATAGGGCTTGCCTCTGTGGCTGTACCAGGAACTTTAAAAGGACTGGTAAGTTTGCATCAGGATCTTGGTTCCTTACCTTTAAAAGAAGTAGTAGCTCCCGCCGTACGCTTTGCTCGAGAAGGCTTTGAGATAGATTCTTTTCAGGCCTATTGTTTTAAGCTTCTTACACCAATTTTTACCGCTACCGAAGATATGAAAAGTATATTTTTTCCCCAGGGTAGGCCCCCTGAGCCTGGCGAAATCATTAAAAATCCTGCCCTGGCAAACTTTTTAGAAAATTTACCTGAAAGCCTTGAAGAGTTTTATCAGGGTGAGATCGCTCAAAAAATTGCGAACATGATGGCTGAAGAAGGAGGTCTTCTGACCTTGGAAGATCTCAAAAGCTACCAGGTAATCAGGCGCAAACCCCTTGAGTTCGAATTCAAAAAAGGAAAGCTTATCACCAATCCACCACCATCGTTTGGCGGACCTATGGTTAGTTTGTCTCTCAAAATATTTGAAGAACTATTTGAAGGAGGAGATTTCTTAAGCAAAGAACACATAAAAGCCTTGGCTGAAACTTTGATTCTGGTTCACGATTTTAGAGAAAAAATAGTAAAAGAGGATCCTAATCGCGCCATTGAACTGTTAAAACGGCCTCTGGCCACCCGTGGCACCACTCACATGAGCGTAGCTGATAGGGCCGGAAACCTGGCTTCTCTTACCATGACTTTTGGCGAGGCCTCAGGTTTTCTTGCTCCTGGAACAGGCATTGTGCTAAATAACATTATGGGTGAAGATGACCTTCACCCTCGCGGTTTTTTTGCTGATCCGCCAGGACTACGCATATCTTCCATGATGGCCCCAAGTATTTGTTTTCTGGATGGCCGGGGAATAGCCCTTGGAAGTGGCGGAAGTAAACGCATTCGTTCGGCCATCTTTGAGGTTATCGTTAACCTGGCCTATTTTCATTTGTCACCAGAAAAGGCTGTTTCTGACCCGCGATTGCACTATGATGGCGAAGTACTTCAAGTTGAACCGGGCGTATCTGAAGAAATTCTGGCTGAGCTTTCTTGCCCGGTAAACGTCTGGCCAGAAAAAGACTTATATTTTGGTGGAGTTCACTTGGTTGATGACCACTTTGAGGGTGCAGCTGACGAAAGACGGGCTGGTGTTTTTAAGGTAGTTTAATGAAAAGGCCCGGGACACCGGGCCCTGTCTTATTTAACCCAATTCTAAAGTTTTTCTTAAGTTTTTGAGATGTGTTATTACTTTCTTAAGTAAGGGGGTTATCGTTTCTTGTAATACTTTAAAAAGCTCTTCTGAAGATGCCTTTTCATCAATAAGCCTTATATTAATTGTGTCACTAAATAGGCGACAATTGAGTCATTACGAGCGAAGCGAAGCAATCGTAGATAAAAAACTTTAAATTACTCTAGTGATAGATTCATGCTGAACTCATATCTAGATTGTATAGATTAAAATAGATGATAATTTACGCTTAATTTATGAATGGGATGGGTCTTACTTCGTTATTGTACTTTTTCTCTTACCGCTATTTTACTGCAGATAAGCCCTATCTCAAAAAGAAGGTAAAGAGGCACAGCCATTAGAGCCATGTTAAAGGCATCAGGGGTGGGGGTAAGCACTGCGGCCAGAATGGCTATTATCAAAATGGCATGTCGCCTGAACCGCCCTACAGTGTGAGGATTAATTATTCCTGCCTTGCTCAATAACACCATGATAAGAGGAAGCTCAAAAATAGTTCCAAAAGCCAGCAAAAACATACCACAAAAGTTAACAAAATGCCCTACTGAAATAGCGGGTACAATATTTTCTTTCTGGAAGGATAGTAAAAATTTTACGCCGTAAGGTAAGGTAATAAAATAGCAAAAACAGACTCCACCGTAAAAGAGAAACATACCCACCAGAATGAATAGAAAACCTGTACGGCGCCTAAAACCAAAAACTTCACAAAAAACAAGCCAGATAAGCCATAAAATATAGGGAAGCAAAACTAAAATACTGCAAACAATGGCCACCTTTACTAAGGCAAGAAACGGTTCAAACACACCAAAAAAAGCAAGCTCCTGATTTAAGTGGCGCTGTAGAAGAGTAATAATACGAGGCGAAATTATATAGAAACTAACTGTCAACAGTAATAAACTTACCGCTCCGAAAATTAATTTACGGCGCACTTTTTCTAGCGCTGTTAACGCTAGCTTGTAAGGTTCTTCAGGTTGAGTGGCAGTCATCTATAGTTAATACTCACGAATGTAATTTATGGCGTTTTTGAAAATAGTAGTTCCCAAAGGGTCTTTTATTTTTTCACGACGCCAGCGAGGGTGATTGGTTTCGTGGTTGTATGCCTCTGGATGGGGCATCAGCCCAAAAATACGGCCGGTTTCGTCGCAAATACCAGCAATGCCTAAAATTGAGCCGTTGGGGTTAAAAGGGTATTCCATGGTTGGATCACCAGTTTCTGGATGAATATATTGGCATACTATTTGGTTCTGGGCTTTAAGCCTTTTGAGAACTTCGTCATCTTTTACAATGAATTTCCCTTCCCCATGTCTTATGGGTAAAAACATTTCTTTTAAACCTTTGGTAAAAACACAAGGTGAGGCCTGATTAATGATTAGTTTAACCCAGCGATCTTCAAAACGGCCAGAATCGTTGTAGGTAAGACTTGCAAGCCTCTGAGTGTAGTCTCCGTCAAAACCAGGTAAGAGCCCTAGCTTAACTAGCAGCTGAAAACCATTACAAATACCTATGATGAGGCCGCCTTTTTCTATAAGGTTGAAGATTTGGTCAAGAAGGCGTTCCTCTTGGCCTTTTACTCTGGCATAACGAAAGCGGTGCGCTCCAGCCTTAGCGGCCCCGAGGTGGTCTCCATCGAGAAAACCACCAGGAAGGCAAAGGAGATGATAATCATTAAGGCGCTTCTCTCCGTAAATAAGTTCACTTAGGTGAACAATATCTACTGTGTCTGCACCGGCCTCACGACACACATGGGCTGTTTCTCTCTCGCAATTAGTACCGTAACCGGCTGTAACAATGACTTTAACTTTCTTTTGAGCCATAAAAGCCTCCCGGTTTTCTTCGCTTTTCTTTTTAACACGCTCTCAAGAGGGAAGCAAAACCCTTTTGAGTTTAGGGACAGGCGAATACAGATGCAACGTAGATTAAACAAACATAGGGACAGGCGAAAAATTTTTGAAATGATCAATTTCTCAAGCATTCTTCTCAAGCACTCTTAGGAAATTTGTCATTATTAGGTAGCAGATGGGATTTCTGATAAGATTTTTAGTTTATACCAGGGTAGAAAATGAAGCTTGTAGGTCAAAATAGTCTTTTCTCACTATAAAACCGGTGAAATCTTTAAATTTAGAATATTTGGCATAAAAATCTGCTTTTAGTTGTTTTCAAAGGGAGTATATTTCGTCACATATGAATTTTTTTTGCTTTTTAGTGAAAAGTTTCTTTAAGTCGTTTTTCGTTTCATCTATAAAATGTTTTGAACCAATTAACAAACTTTCTGTGAAATGACGTAGTCGATAAGTAAATCTTTTTGCTTTGTCAAAATTGTCTGGCTCACCTATTTCGCCTTTTCCATACACAAAATTTCTATATAGATCAAATTGTTCTCTTTCGGACTTGTTGGTATAAGCGGAAAGACCGAGGTTAAGCGACAAGAAAGTCTTGTCTGGCCCTGATCTTGTCCTGTAACCAAGTGAGCACCAGCGGTAATCCTCTGGCTTTTCTACAATCCCTGCCCTAACAGGGTTTAGTTCTATGTAAGCCAGGCAGTTGAGCAGAGCTTCACCGGTTTCGATGATTACGGATTTAAACCTGTCCGCCCAGAAGTAACCTTTTCGTTCATGTCGTTTGTTATACCAGCGAGAGAAGCGCTGCTTTATGTCCTGGACATAGCGAGAAAGGCTCGCTAACTTGTCACGCCACTTGGTGATTAACTCCTCGTAAAAGAATACTTTGCGTTTATCCTGATAATAAAGTTTGATGCGACTTTTTACCTCTTCGTCGGAGAATTGTTCTTCAGAAAGCATACGGCAAAGGAGATGAAAATGATTGCCCATAATAGCGAAGCCGTAAACTTCGACGAAATAGACTTGTGACAACCAGCGGATAAGATTTAGCAGGTGATCTTTTTCTTCCTCTCCTAAAACCTCGTAGCCAGGTAAAGCCGTGCGCGAGATTATATGATAAGCCGCTTTAGGGCTGTTGATAAGTAAGCGGGGGATTCTAGGCATGCCAAACCTCCTAAAAATGTTTCGCCCGTCCCTCTTATCCTTTTTCGGTCTAGATTATGAAGAACTTAAAAATTTCGCCTGTCCCTTTCTTGTAACGTTTTTTTCTCTCGGATATAGTTTTTGACATGACTGAATCTCTCAAAGTTTGGTGGTTTAAACTTACCTCGCACGCCTGGCTTGGCCCTCTCGCCATAATTTTTACTTATCTTGTTATTGCCAAAATAGTTGACTTGACCTTTAAAAAAGTTCTAAGACGCCTAGTTAAAAGAACCTCTTTTTCCACTGATGATGAACTTTTGCAGTTCTTTCACTGGCCGGTAGTCCTAAACGTTGTCCTCCTTGGCCCGCTTCACGCTATTTATGAAATAAATCCTGGTGGCCGAATAGAGTTTATCGCCACAAACCTCATAAAGAGCATAATCGTCTTAATCTGGATGATTACGGCCTTTCGCCTTGTCCGCTGGATAACTAAGCGTAAAAGTTACTTTGCCGAGCGTTTCGGCCACCTTGGGGCGGACATGCTTATTCTTCTTAAAAACGTCGCCTACGTAATCATTTTTCTAACTGGAACTCTAGTCCTTCTAAGCCTCTGGCAAATTAACATCACGCCGCTTCTGGCCTCGGCAGGTATTGTGGGTGTGGCGGTGGCTCTTGCCGCTCGCGAAACCTTGGCCAATTTCTTTGGCGGGATATCTCTTTTTCTAGACCGCACTTACAAAGTCGGGGACTACATTATTCTTGATTCTGGTGAGCGTGGCGAGGTCGTAGATGTAGGTATTCGCTCAACCCGAATTCGCACAAGAGACGACATTATTATTACCATCCCCAACTCCATCATGGCGAATTCCAAAATAATTAACGAAAGTGCCCCTGAACCCCGCTTCCGCCTAAGGCTTCCGGTAGGCGTGGCCTATGGTTCTGACCTTGAAAAGGTAGAAAAGGTTTTGCTTGACCTGGTAAAAGACGCCCCTTATGTGGAAAAATTCCCTGAACCACGGATACGGTATCGTAATTTCGGTGACTCTTCTATTGATCTTGAGCTTCTCTGCTGGGTAGATCACCCCCGACACAAAGGCCCGGCCACCCACGCGTTGATAAAACGCATACATGAGCGCTTTGCTGAGGAAGGCATCACTATTCCCTTTCCGCAAAGAGATGTCCACCTATACCCTGCTGAAAAAGCCGATGACCAAAACTGATGCGTTATCTCGTATTCGTTTACGGCACGCTTAAAAAAGGCTTTAGACTCCATCGTTATCTTAAAGACGCCAAATTTCTGGGAAAAGCCTGTCTTTCTGGCTACGACATGTATGACCTTGGCTGGTATCCGGGAATAGTGCCAGGCCCGGGCACAGTTTACGGTGAAGTTTATGAAATAGACCTGAAAACCCTTTTCATTCTTGACGAAGTGGAAGACGAAGGCCAGGAATACGAACGAAAAATACTTCCCGTAAAATTAGAAGACGGAAAAGTTGTTCACGCCTTTGTTTACGTTTACAAAGGCCCTGTCAAAGACAAACCCAAAGTAAAGGACGGCCTGTGGCTAAAGAAGTAAATTTCCTGCTAAGCCCTTCAGGAGAGATCGGCACCAAAAAGCCCGGCACCAAGAAGGCCTTTTTAGAAGCCTGGCGCAAAACCCTTGAGGCCCGTCTCAAAAAACTGGGCTTTTCTACGGCCATAGAAGACTTTTACGGGCGTCTTTTGGTAAAAGGCAAGCCCGAGCTAGAGAAGGCCCTTGTTTCGCATGTGGGGACAGGCAAAATTTTTCGCTTTTATCAAATACAACCTGACTTTGACTTCAAAGCTCTTTTGCCCGACCGTCCCTTTACTTACGAAGTTTACGTCAAGGCCAAAGACCATGCCCGGCGCGAAAAGGCCCTGGCTCTTAAAAAAGAACTCCTGCAAATACTTGCTGAGGAAGCGCAGTTGCGACTTTCCCGCTGGGACAATCACCCACCAGAGCATATTTACTGGCTTATAGAAGCCCGTGACCATGAGCTCTTTCTTCTGACCAATCCCCAAAAAGGCCCTGGCGGTTTACCGATGGGGACAGGCGAAAAAATTCTCGTGCTTTTTTCAGGCGGGCCTGACTCTCTCCTTTCTACTTTTCTTCTTTCAAGGCGAGGGCAAAAAATAACCCTGCTCTTTTTTGACGACGAAGAAGCCAGAAGACACGATCTGGTAACCCAAGCTACCAGGGCTCTCGCTTATTTTTCTTCCGATTTAAGCCTTTCCTTCTACACCCTCAATTACCGCCCCTTTCTTGAAGAGTTGGCCAAAAAGGCCCCTAAAAGAAAAACCTGTCTTTTCTGCAAGAGTCTCATGCTTCTTCTCGCCGAAAAAATAGCCCAAAAAGAAGGCTTTCTTGCCCTGGCTACAGGAGACCTTTTAGGTGAGCAGGCCAGCCAAACCCTTCCTGCCCTTTCGTTAATTTCTTCTTTGCCCCGAATTCCAGTTTTGCGGCCGGTAATTGGTTTTACCAAAGAGGAAGTTTACGAAAAACTGGCCCAGTTCGGCCTAGAAGATATAGCACAAAAGGCCTTGCCACCCTGCCCTTTTGCGCCCACACATCCGCGCACCACAGGCAAATTTTCGCCACGGGAAGAAAAATTTTTACACCTTTTGGCCCGAAAATCAGTTATCCTTAAAAAAGAAAAAATTTTCTGGGAGAGCCCTTATGAAGATAGAAGTAGCCCAAAAACTGGTTAAATTCACCTGGGGAGATGACATCCACCGCCAGGTCCACTACCCCGAAGAGGACCTTTATCTTGAGGTTTTTGCCGGAAATACTTGCGTTTTTTCCCGCAAGGTCAATTTTTTGAACCAAACCGAAGAACTTCTTGCCCCGGGTGATTACCAGGCGAGGTTCTTGCGCAAAAAAAGGCCTCTCTTAAAAATGCTCTCACCCTTTCACTACACGCCAAAAGTGGTTTTTGTCTCCGAAAACGAAAGGCGCCACCACCTTACCATCACTGAGATTGACTGGGAAAACATAAGAAGAGACCTTGAGCTTGGCCTTGGCCACCGTTTTGGCGAAGAGACTTCCCTTTATTTACGTATTCTTCGTTATGAAGATCCGGCCACTAACTTTCCCGAAGAAGAATGGCAAAGAGCTGATTTTAAAGACTATTTTCTTATTTTTGGGGCTTTAAAAGGTGTGGAACTCCACGTTTGTGAAAAAGAAACCCAAAAGAGCCTCAAGAAAGTCTTAAGCCTTGAACTTTTGCCTCCAGAAACCATTAGTATTCTTGAAGAAACGCCTTTTTCCGTGCCTGAAGTGACAGGCCTTTTTCTCACCCGCCAGGTCATTGAGCCTGATCAGGTAAATCTCAAAGCCTACTGGGAATTCCCCGATAAGTTCTGGAAGGAGCTAGAAAAACAGGAACTTTCTCCCCGCAAACTAACCTGGGAAGACACAGACATTTTACTTGAAGTGTTTTACCGCCCACCTGACGATGAAAAATGGGCCATTTTTCGCCCGGAAGAAAGACGCCATATCGGCGTGGCTAAAGACTGGATAATCAACGCCGTGCCAGACGGCCATTTTTATCAGGCCAGGCTGGTGCTCTATGACCGCAAGAAAAACTTGCGCCTAAAAGAGATAGCCGCCTCCCCTGAATTCTTTATCCCGCGTAAAAGAGAAAAGATTGTGCTCCTGCCTATTGATGAAAGGCGTCTTTTCACCTACTGGCATCTTGACCAGGCTGAACTGTCCCAAAAGCTTGGCCGCTTTGCTGCGGGCCAAAATGTAACTGCTTACATAAAGGTCTATCACGACTTTTTCGGCAAGCTTTACCACCACCCCGACAAAGACGTTGCCGTTGATTTATCAATGGCTGATAACTGGTATCTCTGGGTAGAGCCGGACAAGGCCTATCGGGTGCAACTCATCGCGGTAAGGGAAGACGGAAAAGTCCTCGAATTAACTGAACCGTCAAATATAGCCCACACGGCCCGCCTGGCACCAGGGGACGCGCCGGTATCCTACGCCACCCACGAGCTTTCTATTGAACACCCTACGATAAGGCCTATTGAATCACGCATGGGCACGGCTGAGCACTCAATCGGTTACTTGATACTTCACCTCCATGCCCATCTTCCCTACATCAGGCGACGCATTGTCTATGGAGCTGCAGGTATCTGGCAACCCCTGGGCTTTCCAGAAGAATGGTTTCACGAAGCCCTGGTTGACACTTACATTCCCCTGGTCAAAGTCTTTGAAGATCTGGTAAACGAAGGCGTTGACTTTAAGCTTTCCATGGACATCTCCCCTACCCTTACTAATATGATGCGCTGCCCGCTGCTTCAGGAAGAATTCCTGAAATACCTCGAGGGCCTGATTAATCTCGCCCGGGCGGAAATAGAAAGGGTACGCCGAGAAGCCCCGGCCTTTGAGGCCGCAGCCTGGATGCACTTGAGACGCTTTGAAGAAAGCCGCGAAATATTCCTGCGTTACGATAAAGACTTAACCCGGGCTTTTAAGCGCTTTCAGGATCTCGGCAAGCTTGAAATATCAACCTGCGCCGCCACCCACGGATTTTTGCCCTTTTACACCATGTATCCAGAGGCGGTTAGGGCCCAGATAGAGACTGCGGTGCGAGATTACGAAGCTGTCTTTGGGCGCAGGCCCATAGGTATCTGGCTTCCTGAGTGTGCCTATGTGCCGGGAATTGAAAAGTACCTTGAAGAATACGACCTGCGTTACTTTTTCTCTGAGACGCACACGGTTTTAAATGGTGATAGCCCATCAGAATTTGGCGTCCACGCCCCGGTATTTGTGCGAGGTTCAAAAGTGGCGGTTTTCGGCCGAGACCCGGAAACCGGCAAACAGGTCTGGAGTGCTGACGAAGGCTACCCCGGAGACCCGGATTACCTTGACTTTCACATAAAAGGCGGGCCTTTCAGATATTGCCGCATAACTAACCGCTATTCCCTACAAAAAGAGCCTTACAATCCGGACTGGGCCCGCGAAAAGGCTGCCCGTCATGCCCAGCACTTCATGGAAGGACGAAACTTCCGTTTTGAATACATAAGGGGCTGGTTCTGGAAAAAACCGCTTTCCGTGGCTACTTATGACGCTGAGCTTTTTGGCCACCACTGGTTTGAAGGGCCCCTTTTCATCTATTTTCTGCTAAAAAAACTTTACTACGACCAGAACCAGACCGAACTTATCACTCCCGCAGATTATCTGCACCGCTACCCCACCAATCAGGAGATACTTCCGCCGCCTTCTTCTTGGGGAGACAAGGGCACTTTTGACAAATGGATGTACGGCTCGGTCTCCTGGATGTATCGCCATATACACGAAGCCATAGAGGCTTTGAATGAGTCAGCCAAAAAGGCTGAGCCTCGCGAGGCCAAGCTTTCGCAAATTCTCACTCAAGCCGGGCGGGAAGTGCTCTGGGCCATGAACAGTGACCTTGGTTTTGTTATCTCTAACGGGCATTTTGTGGACAAGATGAAAGAATTTTTCTTTGAGGCCCTGGAACGCTTCTGGATCCTCTACGACATGGCGGAGAAGATGCTCGCCGGAAAAGAAATAAACGAAAGGCTCCTTCGCGAGATAATGTTTACCAGGCCCATTTTCCCAGAGCATTTCTGGAAGGTCTGGCGCAAGAGCTAGTTTTCATCATAGCGAAGCAGTCCTTGTCACAAGTGTTAGGGAAGGGATCCCTGAGATTGCTTCGCTCCGCTCGCAGTAACCCGATGGCTAATATCCGTTAGCCGATGGCTGGTGGTAAATAACTCTCACTTCTATTTATGAGAAGGCTCGTATTGCCGACGAAGTGGCCCAACCGGGTCATTACGAGGAGGTTCGTTAGGACCGACGAAGTAATCTCTGAGACTGCTTCGCCTATCCCGAGCGCCAGCGAAGGGATCTCCCTTCGGCTCCTCGCAGTGACAGGATGTTAGATGGCTGCTCGCACTCGCAGAGACGGAATACCGATTAGATGTGGGTTAGATGTGGGGACAGGCGAAATTCCCATTTCGTCACTGCGAGGCCCCGTTAGGGGCCGAAGCAGTCTAAAAGACTACTAACAGCTAACAGCTAACAACCATCTACCAATCCACCTAATCTTGTAAGTTGGGTGTAAGTTGGGGACAGGCGAAAATTCTCGCAAAAGCAAAAATTGATCTATGTCAAAGCTTCCTTAGCCATTTTTTTGTTTACATAAAAAGAAAACCTGGCTCGCAAGGTTGGGGACAGGCAAAAACAACTACGAGCCAAACCCACAAAAGGAGTCTAAAATGGCCAAAATACTCAGAAAAATAATTGAGATAGACGAAGAACTCTGTGACGGCTGTGGCCAGTGCGTGCCGGCCTGTGAGGAAGGGGCTATCCAGATAATTGACGGCAAGGCCCGTCTCGTAGCGGAAAAGTACTGCGATGGCCTAGGTGCCTGCCTGGGTGATTGCCCAAAAGGCGCTATAAAAATTGTAGAGCGTGAGGCTGAAGCCTTTGACGAAGAGGCCGTCAAAGAATACCTGGCCCAAAAACAAAAGCCTCAGGAAGAAAAGCTTCCCTGCGGTTGCCCGGGCAGCCACTTAAAGATTCTTAGCCCGGTAGCCGGGGCAAAACAGAAAGGCGAAACTCCTTCAGCCCTTAGCAACTGGCCCATTCAAATCAAGCTCGTCCCTCCGCACGCCCCGTTTTTAAAAGACGCCCATCTCCTCGTGGCTGCAGATTGCGTGGGCTTCAGCTACCCGGCTTTTCACCAGAATATACTCCCGGGTAAAATTCTTATGGTTGGTTGCCCCAAGTTTGACGATGCGCAGGAATACGTAGAAAAGTTTGCCCAGATTTTTAGGTCTCAGCCTATAAAGGAGCTCACGCTGGCCATTATGGAGGTTCCCTGTTGCCATTCCCTGATGGGCATTATCAATAAGGCCTGTGAGCTGGCCGGAAAGAAAATAAACTATCGGGTAATAATAGTGTCAGCCGACGGGAAAATAGTTGAAGAAAAGGAGTTTAGCTCATGATGTGGGAGCCAGAGGCCGAAGCCCTGCTCAAACGCGTTCCCTTTTTCGTGAGGAAGAAAGTCAAAAAGAAGGTGGAAGAATTTGCCAGAGAGCGTGGTGAGGCTACGGTTAGTAATGAGGTTATGCTGGCGGCCCGTGAAGCCCTGAGAGACAAAGCTTCCCAGGCAGAGAAGGCCTTTTCCGTTGAGGGCTGTTTTGGTCTTTCAAGTTGCCCGAACGCCGTTACTTCTTCTGAAGAACTCTTAAACCGCCTGGAAAAGATACTTGAAGAGAAAAATCTCACCTCGTTTTTGAAGCAAAAGATAAAAGGCCCTTTGAAGCACCATCACCAATTCAGGGTGAGCCTCGCCGAGTGCCCAAACGCCTGTTCTCAGGTGCAGATAAAAGACTTTGCCCTCATCGGCCAGGCAATTTTGGGCCTTTCCCCTGAAAATTGCAACTTTTGCGGAGAATGTGAGGTTATTTGCGAAGAAAGAGCCATAAAAGTCTCGGCCTCTGGCCCGGAAATAGACGATGAGAAGTGCCTTAATTGCGGAGCCTGTGCCCGGGTTTGTGAAACCGGGGCCATCTTTGTCAAGGAAAAGGGATATCGCCTTCTCATTGGCGGGAAACTCGGCCGTCATCCGCAGCTAGCCCAGGAAATTAAGGCCTTTGCCAGCGAAAAAGAAGCTTTAGAAATCTTTAGTAAAGTGCTAGACTTTTACCAAAGGCATTGTAAAGAAGGCGAAAGGCTCGGAGCAATTATTGCGCGGCTTGGCTTTACGCAAGCCCGAAAGGAAATTTTAGGATAACGAGATGAAATGTCCCGGCCAGGACACCAGATACTGGAAAGAAGACGCTATCTTTGAGGTAAAATGCCCTGATTGTGGCGAGGTGGTTGAGTTTTTTAAAGACGACACCGCGCGCCCCTGCCCGGGCTGCGGGAAGCGGCTGCCAAACCCCCGCCTTGATTTTGGCTGTGCGGCTTATTGCCCTTACGCTGAACAGTGCCTGGGTAGCCTGCCCCCAGAGCTTCTTGAAAAGCAGAAAGGAGTGTTTAAAGACCGCATAGAAACCGAAGTCCTAAACCGTTTAAAAGGGCAAGATGAAGCTATAAAACGCCTGAAAGCCAGGCTTAAGTTTGCCGAGCAAATTGCCCTGGAAGAAGGGGCTAATCTCCCGGTGGTGCTCGCTTCAGCCTGTTTAATTGACCTAAAAGACGAGGCCGAAAACATATTAAAAGCCCTTAAAGTTCCCTCTAATTTTGCTAAAGAAATATTAGCTATTATTGAAGGAAAAGATTGTCTTGAAAATGAAGTAATAAACGATGCCGTTTCATTAGAAAATAAGCCCTATGCCCTTCACTTAAAAACCAAAACTGGCCAGAGATTAGGAAAAAGATTTTAAATTATGCCCTTTATTTTTGCCGCTAACCACGGAGAAACGGCTGTAGCGGCTAAAACTACTGTAAATAAATCTCCCTTTTTAAGGTTGAACACCTGCATAACATCCTTCCAAGGTTTTCCGGTAATATAATGTCCAAAAATAAATTCAAATAAAAGTGTTAAAATTAGCCATAAAAATCCGATCATAAAAATCCGATGAGGATATATATTTTGGGGTCTAGCGAGCCAATAGTGGAATAAAAATAAATGAAACCACAAAGACCAACATCGCCAAAGAAATTCCACTTATGGGCAGCGCCAAGTCTGAACCAAGCAAAGGAGTTAAAACTTTCTCTCGGAATATGCCATTTACAATCGCAATAAGAACAATAACTAACCATATCCCAGCTGCTTTTAGTATTATTCCGGTCATTAAATGCCTACTTTTTGTCCTAATGGGCTACAAAATTATATTATCCCGCCGCGTAGAAGGTGGCTAAGAGTCCATACTACGGGCAATAATACTTTTTGTATAACTCCGGTAAATATGAGTAAAAGTAGGATAAAAAAACCATACGGCTCAAGACGGCTATATTTATAGGCCAGTTCTCTTGGTAAAAGCCCCATAAGTATTTTACTGCCGTCAAGAGGGGGCACAGGAAGGAGATTAAAGACTCCAAGCCCTATGTTTAATTGAATGCCTAGTCCTAACATGAGCAAAAGGGGTTTGCCAAAAAAAACGACAGCCTCTTTGCCCAAAAGAGATAAAGGCCAGATAATCACATCAAAAAAACGCAAGAGAATGGCAAAAAGAACAGCTAGTAAAAAATTGGCACAGGGTCCAGCTAGTGCCACCAGCATCATATCTCGTCTGGGATCAGAAAAGTTTCTGGGATCTACTGGTACAGGCCTTGCCCAACCAATAGCCTGGGTTATGATGAAGGCCAGGGTGCCAAAAAGGTCGAGATGCTTTACAGGGTTAAGGGTTAAACGGCCGGCCATTTTGGCCGTAGGGTCTCCTAGTTTGTAAGCTATCCATCCGTGAGCTACTTCGTGCACAGTTACTGCCGCTAAAAGAGGTACGGCCATTATTATCAATATCCGGAAATCAGGAAGAAAATCCATCACCAAGCTCCTTTTTTAAAAAAATCTCTTCTTCACCATCTTTTATTTGGCCATCAAGCTTGGCAGCCCTTAATCTTTTTAACATCTCTCCCAAAAGGGGGCCGCTTTTAAAACCAAGTTTTTTTAAATCTTCTCCGCTTAAACCCGGCTTAACTTTAAAATAATTTTTAAAACATCTTAAAAGAAAATCCTCTTCTAAAAAAGAAGCCGCCGCGCACAAAATTACCTTTGGAAATTTTTCTAAGAAAAAGACCTTTTCACTCAAAGAGACCCTTGAGTCAAAAAACCAGGATCTTTTCTCCGCCAAAATTTTTAATTGCTTCTGATAGTTTTCAAATTTTTGAGGAGAAAGTTCAAGCTTAGCAAATTCCTCTGGAGTTCCTGCGTAGAGTAAAGCCAGGAGTTCAAGTTTTTCGCGAATATCTAGCCCAGCTTTTTCAGCTAAGTAAAGTGATGATTTAATTTCGTTTTCTTCTAAGGTTAAAGAAAAAAGTTGATGTAATACTTTATGTTTTTGTAAAAAGAGTAAAGGGGCTACCGGGTCTCTTTCTTCAAGAATCCTTAAAAATTCATTACGAAGACGAGCTGGAGTTAAAAGGTTAAGCACCTCAAGTTTTAAAGCCAGTTCCAGGGCTCTAATAGTGGTCCCGGTTAACTCCAGATTAAAACGGGTAGTGTAACGAGCGGCCCTAAAAATCCTGGTAGGGTCCTCAACAAAGCTTAGCACGTGAAAGACCCGAAGTTTTCGGGCAAAAATATCCGCAAGCCCCCCGTACAAATCAATAATTAAGCTGTTTTCAGGATAAAGGGCCAGGGCATTAATAGTAAAGTCTCGCCGCCAGAGGTCTTGCCGCAAAGGGCCAGGAGCCACTTTGGGTAGCTTTGCTGGTGCCTCGTAATACTCCCAGCGTGCCTGAGCAACATCAAAAACATAATCGCCTGCCTCAATCTTAAAAGTGCCGAATAAAGATTTCTTTACAATTTTGCCGCGAAGCGCCCTGGCAAGATTTTTCGCAAATTCTTCAGCTTTTTCCGTAACCACAAGGTCAATATCAAAACATGGCTGACCAATAACTAAGTCTCTAACCACTCCCCCTACCAAATAGACTGAAATATCAAGAGCAGTGGCTGTTTCGTTTATTATATCGGCCAAAGTCTTAAGGTCGCCTTCAATTTCAACGACCATTTTTTCAAAATGATTTTCAAAAATGGGGCTTTCCCCCAGGGTTATAAGGGATTGGGGAACATTATTTTTCAAAAGCAAAAAGGCTCCCAGGGGATTTTTTAAAAACTCAAGCTCTGGGAGATATTCGCCTACAGGAATCTCTTCCAATATGTCTGATAGGCTGACCTGAAGATTATATCTTTTGGCGTTTGTTAAAGTTCTGCGGCTAAGAACACCGACATAATTTCCTTTTTCAAGCACAATAAGAAGGTCTTCCCCTGAAAGAGAAAAGAGATTTAAGGCCTCATCAATTGAGGCAGATCTTTCAATGGTTAAGGGTGGGCCGAGACTAGCCGCGGGGATGATATTTTTCATGGACTTTGCGCAAAGTTTCCGCCTGGACGTGGGTATAAATCTGGGTGGTAGCCAAACTGGCGTGGCCAAGCAACATCTGAACCGTTCTCAAATCCGCCCCTCTTTCTAGAAGATGCGTAGCAAAAGAATGCCTCAAGCTATGCGGCGTAATATCCTTAGGGTTTAGACCGGCCTTTAAGGCGTACGTCTTAATAATCTGCCAGAAGCGCTGGCGCGTAAGCGGGCGCCCTCTTTTATTTAAAAAAACGTGCGCTTCGTCAAAGCGTTTACCAAGAAGTTTAGGACGCGCTTCTTTTAAATATTTACTGACAAATTCTTTGGCTACTTCACCTATAGGCACCAAACGCTCCTTATTCCCCTTCCCCATTACCCTTACAAAACCAATTTCTAAATTCAAGTCAAAAAGCTTCAAAGTAACCATCTCTGAGACTCGGAGCCCTGAAGCGTAAAGAATTTCTAGCATGGCTCGATCTCTTAAGCCAAGAGGGGTGGAAATATCCGGAGCTTCAAGGAGTTTTTCTACTTCTCTGGCAGAGAGCACCACCGGAAGTTTTCTAGAAAGCCTGGGGCCTTCAACCAGAGTAAGGGGGTTTTCGGAAAAATCGTGTTCAAGCACCAAGTACTTGAAAAAGCCCCGCAAGGCCGAAAGCCTTCTCGCTACGGTTTCAGGTGAAATACCCCTTTCTCTCTGTTTGGCCAGGTAAAGCAAAATGTGTGGCGCTTTAACCTCCGCCAGGCTTTTTAAACCCCTTTCTTCCATAAAAGAAAAAAAGTCGTTTAAATCTGAAGCGTAGGCTTCTACCGTTTTAGAAGAATAGCCTTTTTCAACGGCTAGCACCGAAAGATAGAGATCAAGCAAATGGGTGTCCATTAAGCCCTCAACTCATCAAGGAGAGCCATGGCCTCTTCTTGAATCTTTTCAGATTTGGCCGTTATGGAAAGAACGCGCACTTTGCTCAAAAAGCCTTGTTTTTCTACAGGTCCTTTGGAGGGATAAAGCCCTTTTAAAGCCTTCATGGCCTCACAGACGATTTCGGCGTCTTTGTGATCAAGAAGCAAAATAAGAGTGCCCCAGTCTTCAGGGATACCATATTCTTTGACATAGTCTCTTACCGCTTTATTAAAGCGGTTGGTACCGTAGCTCTTATGTATGCGAGAAAGGGCCTTGTCATGCTCTGGAGTTCCCTTTTTACCGGCAAAGAGCTTTTCCACTTCTTTAAGATAACGTTCTTTCACCCACTTGTCTTTTAAAGCAGACTCAAGAGCTGTTTCGTCTCTACGGTTTCTAGTGTGCGCACTCCGATCACGCATCTTGTCTATCTCTCGCCAGGATGGTTTTTCCCTTTCATCGTCAAAAGTCATAAAATCACCTCCTTTTTATTTAGCACAGGGTTGGAAATAAAAATCTATTTCTGGTAAAACCAGAGCCGTAAGTTCTCCTCCATAAACACAGCCTGTGTCAATACCAATTTTATTGGGTGTTAAAAAGGGTTGCCTGAAAGGTGTATGGGCAAAAACAATTCTTTTCCCCCAGTCATAGTCTGAATAAATGAATTCCTCGCGAATGAAGAGAAGATCTTTATAGCTTTGTTTTTCAATGGATTTACCAGGCTTTAAACCTGCGTGCACAAAGATGTAACGTTCTGTTTCCCAGTATAAAGGAAGCCCTGCCAGAAAGTCAATATATTCTTCAGGCACGTCTAATACGCCTTCTTCACTGGTAAACTGGGCCAGGGTTACGTCGCCACCGTTAGCCAGGTAAGTTTCGCGCCAAGTGCCTTCAAGATAGCGTAAAAACATCCATTCATGGTTTCCCATGAGAGGAATGACTTTATCTCCAAAGGATTCTTTTAGTTCCATAACCATTTCTAGCACTCCCCTAGGGTCTGGCCCGCGGTCTATATAGTCACCCAGTAAGACCAGGTAATCCTCTCCTAAGCGAATGGGAATTTTGGCCAGCAGCTCTTCAAAGGCGTAAAGGCAACCGTGAATGTCTCCTATCGCGTAAATATTGGCCATATCAGAAACTTAGCCAGAGGAGCTTCCTTTCCGCACGCTGGTCAAGGCGCGTAAGCCCTACCTCTCTGGCGTAACGCAGGGCCTCTTCGTATTCTTCCGGGGTGAGGCGACGGTCTAGAGGAGGATACTTCCAGGCATCACCACAGGGATAATATTGGTCCATGATGTTTACGTAAGTATTGAGAGAAATTTCCTCAGCAATAAACTTTAAGACTTCCTTAGTACCTGAAAGACCACCGGGAAGAACCAGGTGACGCACCAAAAGTCCTCTCCTGGCTATAAATTCATCATCAAGCTCAAGATCTCCCACCTGTCGGTGCATTTCTTTAAGGGCAGCTCTGGCTACTTGCGGATATCGCGGCACTTTGGAAAGCTTAAGCGCAATATCTTCGTCCCAATACTTAAAATCCGGCATGTATATGTCTATAATGCCGTCAAGAATTTTTAAGGTTTCGACTTTTTCGTAACCACCACAGTTGTAAACAAGAGGTACTCTTAAACCCTTTTCTACAGCTATAACTAAGGCCTCTACGATAAAAGTGATCTGATGGGTGGGAGTAACGAAGTTAATATTATGGCAGCCTCTAGCCTGAAGAGCAAGCATCATACGAGCAAGCTCTTCAGCAGTTGTTTCCTCACCAGCACCCAGATGACTTATCTCCCAGTTTTGGCAGTAAACACAGGCCATGTTGCAATAAGTAAAGAATATAGTTCCTGAACCCCCATAACCCACCAGGGGTTGTTCCTCACCAAAGTGCGGACCGTAGCTTGAAACAATCGGTTTATCAAATACGCGGCAAAAACCCTTTTCACTTTTCAGGCGATTAACTCCACATTCATGCGGACATAGGTCACAAGAGGAAAGTTTCTCTCGTAAGATTTTGGCTCTTTTTTCTAATTCGCCCTTTTGATGTAGCTTCAAGTAAGCTGGCTCAAATGTATTATTTTTCATGGCCCTGAGGAGATAGATCCTCTATCTTTATCTTACCTGGTCACCCTACCCCGTCATAAAAAAATAGAATTTTCTTTTCTACATCTATTTGTTTGGGAGTAAGTGGTTTTGGCTTGAAGCTATTTAAAAATATTAGCATTTCTTGGCGAGAAGGAAGCCCTTCCAAGCTCTCAGAAATACATTTTTTGGTAATAGTATCAATGATGGAAAAATCTTCTCCATTTGTTTGGACACAAAAGGGTGGTTGAGCATCAGGCGAAATAAGCCTCGCTGCAGCGATGGTTCCTCTTTCACGGCTTACCACCGAACCTTCATTAATCCTGATAACAATAGCTGGTTTTTCAGCAACATTTACCAAAAGATCTATCATGGTGTAAAGACGCTTTTGCCCGACTTCAATAACTAGGGGAACTAATTCTTTTATCTCTTCGGGTAAATATCCTTTTTTTTCAACTAAAAAATTACGTATGGCCTTTCTTTCAGCCTTAAAGGCATCATCTTGAATCTCACAAGTAGTTTCCGCACAATTACAAGTAATCATCATTATTTTGGTTTTTCAAATTAGCTTTCACTTTCAAAATTTTTACGTTTTCTTCGTCAATAAATTCAAGTATTTCAAATTCTGAAACAATAATACTTTCTTTCAATGATTTAATTATTTTGTAAAACAAATTTTATCTCCTCATATTTACGCTTCCACTCTTGATATGCTTTTTCATAACCCTCCCATAGGATAAAATCGTCCCACCATTCAAAATTTTCTTCTTCTATTTCTATCTTTTGTCTAAACTTTTCTAAAGTGGTTCCATATTTTTTTTCAAACTGTTTACATTTTGATCGATAAAACTCAAGTTTACTAAGAGCCTTATCTAACAAAAAAAATAATATTTCTTTATCTTTAAGATCTTTAACCGCTGTTTTAGGAACTTTGATGGTCATATTTTCTAGTTGCATAATCTCACCTCAAAAAACTAATTAAAACTTATCTGGAGCTTAAGTGGTACATAACCCAATATATCTTTTAGAGTGCGCGCAAGCTCTGGCCGAGGATCAAGTTTAAAAGAACCGTTTAAGTCAACCAGCACTTCGCCTTCGCTGAATTTTAGTTTGATATCAACTGGTAGCCGCCCCTGGGTTTCTTTTAGTATATCATAAATGGCCTTCAATTGAGAAATATCTGTTTCCTCACCATTTAACACCAGAGCCATTCGTCCACTAACTACCTCTTGAGCTTTATTTAATGGTACTAACTTTTCCGCTACTATTTTGGCGCCACGGTCATCTTTTTCAAACCGGCCTAACACGAACACCAGCCCCTTTTCTTCGATAAGTTCTTCACAATCCCGCAAAAGATCAGGAAAAACTATCACTTCAATAGTTTCGTAGCCATCTTCTATTTTTAGAATGGCCATACGGTCGCCTCGGCGGGTATTCTTAACCTTGGCCTCAGAAATAGCTCCTCCTACGCCTACTTTGGTTGGGGATTTGAGTTTGATAAGCGAAGACACGGTATAAGGTGTTAGGAGAGAAAGCCACTCGCGATAGGGCTCAAGTGGATGCCCGCTAAAGTAAAAACCAAGAGCTTCTCTTTCGTATTTTAATTTGACGTTAATAGGCCATTCTTCTTTATTTGGAATTTCAAAAGTTTGAGTGTTATCTTTTTCTCCATTAGTGCTTGCAAAATCAAAAATAGATTTCTGGCCTTGTTCCTTGGCCCTTTTACGAGCTTGAGCCCAGTCAATCATTTCAGGAAGCACGTCAAAAAGGGCTGCTCGTGAATAGCCTAGAGAATCAAAGGCCCCGGCCTTAATTAAAGCTTCCATAACTCGACGATTTACCTTTTTTAAATCAACCCTGAGACAAAAATCCTCAAAAGATTTAAAAGGGCCTTCCTGACGGGCCTTAATTATTTCCTCAATGGCTCCTTCACCAACATTTTTAACCGCTCCCAGGCCAAAACGAACTTTTTCGTCTTTGATGGAAAAACCCACTTCGCTTTCGTTAATATCAGGCGGAAGGACCTCTATCCCCATGTGCTTACAAACCGAAACATATTTGACTATTTGGTCAGTGTTCCCCATTTCGTAGGAAAGAAGGGCGGTCATATAACAAATGGGGTAATGGGCCTTGAGATAAGCGGTCTGATAAGCCACCAAGGCATAAGCCGCCGAGTGACTTTTGTTAAAACCGTAACCGGCAAACTTTTCCATAAGGTCAAATATGTACTCAGCTTTGTCTTTAGGAATCCCCCGCTCAGTAGCTCCTTTGATAAAACGTTCTTTCTGAGCAGCCATCACCTCTGGCTTTTTTTTGCCCATGGCTCGTCTAAGAATATCCGCTTCACCAAGGCTATAACCAGCCAGTACCTGAGCGATTTTCATCACCTGCTCTTGGTAAACGATAACTCCATAAGTTTCTTTCAATATTGGTTCAAGCTGGGGCAATGGATACTCGACTTCTATTTCTCCGTGCTTGGCCTTGACGTATTGATCCACCATGCCTGACTCTAATGGCCCTGGACGATAAAGAGCCAGAATGGCAATTAAGTCATTAAACTCAGAAGGTCTCATGCGAACCAAAAGTTCTTTCATTCCTGCAGATTCTAGCTGGAACACTCCGTCGGTCTCCCCGCGTCTTAAAAGCTCGTAAGTTTTTTCATCATCTAGAGGTAAGCGAGAAAGATCTATCTCAGCGCCGTAATGTTCTTTGGCCAAGCGCAATGCGTGATCAATGATGGTAAGGGTCTTTAAACCTAAAAAGTCAAATTTGATAAGCCCTACTTTTTCTACAGCTTTCATGTCAAACTGGGTGACAATTTCGTTTTCATCACCTTTCATTAGTGGGCAGTAATTTGTAAGCGGGGCATCAGCAATGACTACTCCTGCCGCGTGCGTAGAAGAATGCCTTGGAAGACCTTCAAGGGCCTGGGCAATGGCCATTAATTCACGCACTTTAGGATCTTTTTCTATAAGTTCTTTTAAGCGTGGCTCAGCAGCTATGGCCTGCTCAAGCGTAATTCCCACGGTTTCAGGGATTAGTTTGGCAATTTTATCTACCTGGGGATAAGGCATCCCTAACGCGCGGCCTACATCTCTTACCACGGCCTTGGCCTTCATCTGACCAAAAGTGGCAATTTGAGCCACAAACTCTTCACCACCATATCTTTCGCGCACGTAACGGATAACTTCCTCTCTACGACGCATGCAAAAGTCAACGTCTATATCAGGAAGGCTTGCTCGCTCTGCATTGAGAAAACGTTCAAAGAGAAGGCCGTAGCGAATGGGATCAAGCTCAGTGATTCCCATAGCGTAAGCTACTAAAGACCCGGCAGCAGAGCCTCGTCCTGGCCCTACAGGGATACCCTTTTTCTTAGCCCAGGCGATAAAATCGGCCACAACTAGGAAGTAGCTGGCAAAACCTTTTTCTTTTATAATTTCTAGCTCAAGTTCAAGCCTTTCTCGATATTCTTTTTCGGAAGCGGCTAGACCCGGCCATTCTTTAAGCTTGGCCAGGCGATCTTCAAAACCGGCACGGGCCTTTTCTTCAAAGACTTCTTCATATGTTCTGCCTTGGGGTAAGGGATAGCGCGGAAAATGATGTTTACCTAACTCCAGTTCAAGATGGCACTCCTCAGCAATACGAAGCGTATTTTCAATAGCCTCTGGACACCAGGAGAAACGTTCTTTCATCTCTTCAGGGGAAGCGAAATAGAGTTTGTCTGTTGAAAAACGCATGCGGTTTTCGTCGGTCACCAGCTTATTCGTTTGGATACAAAGTAGTACGTCATGAACACGGGCATCTTCTTCTTTGAGATAATGACAGTCATTAGTAGCCACTAGAGGAAGACCTAGCTCTTTAGCAAGCTCTGCCAAAGCTTCGTTAACTTGCTTTTGCTCAGGCATATCATTTTCTTGCAGTTCAAGATAAAAGCGGCCAGGAAAGATAGCGGCATATTCTTTAGCTAGCCTGCGGGCCTCGTCCATGTTGCCGCGTAAAGCCGCAGAGGCCACCTCTCCGTGGAGACAGGCTGAAAGGGCAATTAGTCCTTCGCTGTATTTACGCAAAAGTTCCTTGTCAACACGTGGTTTCCAGTAAAAACCTTCAAAATTGGCCAAGGTAATGAGTTTTAAAAGATTGCGATAGCCGGTCTCGTTCTGGCAGAGAACTACCAGGTGATAGCCAGCTTCATGAGCACTTTTGGCCTTGCGTTCAAACCGTGAACCAGGAGCTACATAGAGTTCACAGCCTAAAATGGGCTTTATCCCAAATTCTTTGGCCTTCTCGTAAAAGTGAATAAGACCAAATAAATTGCCGTGATCCGTTATAGCTACTGCCTGGTATCCATATTCCTGCGCTTTAGGAAAAAGATCTTTTAAGCGGATAGCACCATCTAAGAGGCTCCACTCAGTATGTAGATGAAGATGCACGAAGTCAGACATCTATATTTCTCCTTGACTGGTTATTATTTCAAATTTATTTTTATTCGATAAAATTTCAAAACAAGGAGATTTTAATTATGACCAATTATCAATGTAAAACTTGCGGTTACATCTATGATCCTGAAAAAGGTGACGTTTTCCATGAGATCCCTCCAGGCACTCCCTTTGAAGATTTACCAAAAGATTGGACTTGCCCTGTTTGTGGTGCTAGCAAAATAGCCTTTCAACCTCTAAACTAAGTCATTTATTATGCGCTCTGGAGCATTAAAAATATTTATACGCTCCGGGCGCGCGTAGCAAATAAGGGTAATACCTGCTTTTTTGGCGATTTCAAGTCCGAGCGACGATGTAGCCGTCCGCGACATAACTATAGGGATTCCAACCCTTGCACATTTTAGAACCATGTCAGAAGTAAGTCTTCCGGTAGTATAGATAGCTCCTTTGGGGCTGGCTTTACCCATCAAAATGGCCCCTACTACTTTGTCCACCGCGTTATGGCGACCAACGTCTTCATAAAAAAGACTAAGTCGTCCATTTTCCCAGTAACCACAGGCATGGACACAATGTGTCCTTAACCCAAGGTCTGACTTTTTTAAAACTTTAAGAATAAATTCGCGCACTTCAGAAAGCTTCATGCGCCATTCAGCTAAGGGAGAAAATTCTTTTTCCAAAAATTCTCGAGAAATTTTGCCTGTCCCTCCACAGCCAGAGGTAACAATGAGATCTTTCCCTTCTATTTTTTCTACATCCGCATAAACAAATATGCTTCCCTTTTCATGGCAAAGCCTTACCTCTTTAAAGACCGTTGGGTTGTCAAAATAACCCTGAGCGAAAAGAAAGCCCACGCCAAATTCTTCAAGTCCGGTGGGAAGAACCATGGAAGAGCCTACCGGCTCTTCGTTTAAATAGATACGATACGGCCTTTCAAGAATAACCTCTTCTTCGCGCTCTTCTTCCGTATTAGGGGATTTTAGTTGGGTACGGTGTTTCAGCGTCAATGTGAGCATAGGCTTATTTTAACTTGATTTGAAGCCCTGTCACCCTAAACATAACTGACTTTAGGCAAATCTTTTATTTATCATTTCGAACCAGTAGTTGGCAAAGTTATTTGATTTAGAGATTTTAGAAATAGATTTCTTTTCGATTAAAACAATCTCTATAGTATAATAATTTTTACTTGAATACAGATATGGCTCTCGTATAATAAGCTTTTTAAAAGTCGTATTTGAGGGAAGTTTGTTTTTTATTTTATCAATAAGTAAAGTTTTGTCACTAATTATTAGTATTTGTTGGTATTTTTTTACTAAGTTATTTAGTTCATCAGTTTCAAGTATAGAGCTTAGGGAACTATTTATTACATAACTATCGAGAAACCAATGTTTCATATTACCTGCAATTAATTTTGAAGGTGTAATGATAATACCTTTTTTAAACCCTGTGTTGGAAATATCTTTGGCAACTTTTTCAAAAGGATAATTAAATCTTACTGGCTTCCACTTATCTGGCATAATTACTCTGACAATATAAACTACAAAAATAATAACCATTAATAACACGACAAAAGAAAAAAATCTATAAATATATTTAGTTTTTAAAAACTTTATTTCTATCTTAGAAGCAAGATAAACTACGATTGGAAATAAAAGAGGCATCAACCATCGTTCTTTATAATGAACGACTCCTACAAATATGGTCAGTAGCATCAATAGAAATATAAGAACTATAAAATAATTAAACAATAATTTTTCTCCCTGGTTTTTAAAGGATTTATAAAAGACTAGCCCAAAAGCCAATAAAAAAATTGCTAAAAAGGAATTAGATCTTTCAATTAAGTTAATAATTCCCAAAAACCTAGCAGATAGACTAAACTCTGGCTTTACTTTATTTAATGTCTCCACTATAACAATATCTGTATGATTTAAAAACCACCATAAATGCGGTAAGCATATAAAAATAACAACAATTATAGCAATTAATATTCTCTTATCTATAAAAAATCTTTTTAGCTTATCATCTAAGAATGATGCGATAAGGATAGAAGAAAGAAAAATAATAAAATTATATTTAGAAAGAAGACCTAGCCCACTAATAACACCTAAAAATACATAATCTTTCCAAGAAAATTGGCTTTTCTGGTATTTTAAGCTCAATAAGTAGTAAATAAAAAAAGAAATTATGCTCATTACCAACACAGAATGTGTCAAATCCCTTTGAGCTTCCCAAGATATCTGAGGAAAAAGAAATATAGCTGCAGCGGAAAGGCTAGCTAAAAGTTTATTATTAGTAATAATTTTTGTACTTTTATAAGTGAAGTAATAAATCAAGAACAATAAAATATTTTTCAAAAAAGCTAATGCAAATAAGTTACAACCAAATATTTTAAAAAATAGCCATTGTATCCAAGTATAAAGAGGTGGCTGACAGTTATATCCTAAAGATAGTTTTTGTGTGAGAATAAATTGTTCTGCTTCATCTAATTCTAAACTATTTGAAATAAAAATTCTTGCCAATATCATTAATAAAAAATAAACAGCTATTACAAAAATAAAATTTTCTTTTAGAGAAATATTCTTAAAAGTATAATTATCGTTTATAGTATAAGAGAAAGTTCTGTCTGCCTTAGATTTCATAAAAATCTCTATCTAACCTCTTAATATTAAACATTGTTCTATTTTTACGGAAAATTTACAAAATTTTAGATCGTTTAATTTGTTCTTAAAATTTCCCTACAAGCATAAGAATGCCTAGTACAATAAAAAGGAAACCTCCTGCCAGGCGAATATATTTAAGGGGAAGGTAATTCTGAATAACGGCTCCGGCCAGCACACCTAAACCGGCTGCTGCTACTAGTGCTGAGGAAGCGGCTAAAAAAATTAAAAACTTGCTCTTATTTTGAGCAGAAAACATAAGAGTAGCAAGTTGTGTCTTATCACCAATTTCTGCCAGAAATATAGTTAAAAAGACTGTTAAAAATAGTTTCATTTTTCTTTCCTTTTAACTATGAAATAGGCTGTGGCTGCTCCCGCTCCAAAAAGGATTAGACGATAAGAAAGTCTTAAAAAGATATTATTTTCTAACAATTTGCGCCAGGACATAAAAAAATCAAAAAGAAGAGGCGGCTAACCGCCTCTTCTTAATTAAACTCCTTTAAACGTAATAGTTTCCATAGCGAATTCATTAAGACCTAACCAGGAGCTAGTTTCCTTTTTAAATTTCTTCCAATCTTCAAATATTTTTCTATAAGTAGCATCCTTAGAGGCAATTTCTTCATACAGATCAAAAGCCTCTTTTTTAGCCGCTTTAATTACATCGTCAGGGAACCTTTCAAGCTTTACACCCTTTTCAAGAAGCCTCTTTAAGGCCGGAGGATTCTTAACATCATATTGAGCCATCATTTTGACGTTAGCAATTCTGGCCGCGGCCCTAAGAACTTCTTGATATTCTTTGGGAAGGTTCTCCCAGGCCTTTTTATTTACCACCAAATGAATAGAAGGCGCAGGCTCCCACCAACCTGGATAATAGTAGTATTTGGCCACTTTGTAGAAACCCAATTTTTCGTCATCGTAAGGGCCAACCCATTCAGTAGCATCTAAAGCCCCTCTTTCAAGAGCAGGGTATATATCTCCTCCAGCGAGTACTTGTACACTAACGCCCAATCTAGCCATAACTTTTCCGCCTAGTCCGGGAATCCTCATTCTAAGTCCTTTAAGGTCTTTTAAAGATCTGATGGGCTTTCTATACCAGCCTCCCATTTGGGCTCCTGTATTACCGGCGGGAAAGGTTATCAAATTAAAATCACTGGCCAAAGAATTAATAAGTTTGTTACCATTTCCTTGATGCAGCCAAGCCTCTTGTTGTCTATAAATTAAACCAAAAGGAACCGCCGTTCCAAAAGCAAAAGCAGGGTGTTTTCCAATGTAATAATAAAGGGTTGTATGTCCTGCCTGGATAGCGCCTTCCTGAACAGCATCAAATACTTTTAAACCAGGAACTAATTCCCCGGCAGCGTAAATACGAATGTCAAACATTCCGTCAGTCATTTCTCGGACGAGATCACAAATTGTTTTGCCTCCTCCATAAATAACATCTACGGCTTTAGGGAAACTGGAGGCCATACGCCATCTTATACGCTTTTTGGCATGAACATTAATCGGTTTGATTAGGCTGCCTGCTGCTGTACCCGCTAAGGCTATTCCAGCCATCTTTAAAAAATCCCTTCTTTCCATCGCAACCTCCCTTTTTATAGTAATTTTTACATTTAAGCTTTTGTAGAGTAAAAAATTAAATCAATTTTATCAATCTTTAATCTCACAAATTAATTAGAAGTTAAAGGGCTAGATCTATCAAAAAAATTTAGTCTAAAAGCCCTTGCTTTAGTCTTGAAACATTTTTAAAAAGGTTGGTCTATGAATAAAGAAAAGCTGTTCTTAGAAGATTGTAAAAGGCTATTAAAAGATCGTCTTCTTACCGAAGAAAAAGAAACCATTGTCTATTCCTACGATGCCACCCCTGGGCTTACTGGGGAAACACCTATTGGGGTAGCTTTTCCTAAAAGCACTGAAGAAGTACGTGAACTGGTCAAATTTGCTCTGGAATACGATATCCCTTTATATCCCCGAGGGGCTGGCACCTCTGTTAGTGGAGGCCCCGTTCCCAAAAAAAAGGGATTAGTTGTTTCTTTTCAGCAGATGAATCAAATTCTTGAAATCGATCCCGATAACATGACCGCCCTGGTAGAACCAGGAGTAGTTGTGGCTCACCTGGATAAGGAAGCATCTAAGTTTGGTCTCATGTATCCTCCGGACCCAGGCTCTGTAGCCGTGGCCACCATTGGGGGCACGGTGGCAGAAAATGCTGGGGGATTAAGGGGGCTTAAATACGGCGTTACTAAAGATTATGTAATGGGTATGGAGCTAGTTTTACCTAATGCCGAAATTTTCCGTTTTGGCGGCAAATGTGTTAAAAACGTTACGGGGTACAATTTTTCTGGATTTTTTGTAGGCTCAGAAGGAACTATAGGTCTCTTTACCCAAATACTTTTAAAACTGATACCTGCTCCCAAATACAAAAAAACTTTTTTGGCTACCTTTGATTCATTAAAAAACGCAGGAGAAGTAATAGCCAATATTATACGGGCTCGTATAATTCCTGCCACTTTAGAAATTATGGATAACTTCACTATTAAAGCAGTTGAAAACTATCTAAAAATCAATTTACCAACCGAAAAAGAAGCACTTTTATTAATAGAACTTGATGGAATGGGAAAAGATCAGATAGAAGAAGAGGCTCAAATTATCCAGGAAATTATTAAAAAATTTAATGGAGACTATTCTATAGCTAAAGACGAAAAAGAAAGAGAAAAGTTATGGCAGGCTAGAAGAGCAGCCTTTCCTGCCTTAGCTAGGCTAAAACCAGCTGTTTTTATTGAAGATGTAGCTGTTCCTAGAACAAAAATTGTAAAGATGTTAGTTGGTATCCAAGAAATTTCTAAAAAATATAATCTTCCCATCGCCACGGTAGGTCATGCCGGAGATGGAAATGTTCATCCCATGATTTTAATAGACCCACAAGAAGAAAAAGATTTGGAAGAATTAGACAAAGTTCTTCACGAAATTGTAGAAAAAGCTCTCTCTTTAAAAGGAACAATTACTGGAGAACACGGAATAGGTATAGCTAAAAAGAAATACATTCTTAAAGAACTCGGCCATCAAGGAATAAAAGTAATGCGCATGATAAAAAATTCTTTTGATTCTAAAAACATAATAAATCCAGAAAAAATAGTATAAATGTTACCCGAAGAGATCAAACAAAAACTTCTTAGATGTATCAAATGTGGAAATTGTATGGCCGTGTGTCCTGTTTTTTATGCTGAATTAAAAGAGAGCGCTGTAGCTAGAGGGAAAATATTTCTTTCTAATCTTTTTCTAGAAAAAGACGAAATTGACAATAAAACATTAGATATTATCTATAACTGTCTAATATGTCTTTCTTGTGTAGAAGTTTGCCCGTCTAATGTTGGCTTTGGAAAAACAGCTATTGCTATAAGACACTTAATTTCAGAAAGAAAGAGTTTTCCTCTTATTAAAAAAGGCATGTTTTTTGGCCTTAAAAATCCAGGTTTATTAAAAACAGGTTTAAAGCTTCTTAATAAGTTTACTCCTTTATTTTTTGACGAAAAAGAACAAGTCTTAACAAGCAAACTTAAAAAAGACGCCTTTATGCCTAAGTTTCCTTCTAAAGATTTAAGAAGTATGGCTTCTAATTTTATAAAAAAACATTCTCAAGATTATCTGTTTTTTACAGGTTGTTCTTTAAACTTTTTCTATCCGTCTATAGGGGAAGCTGTTCTTAAGATATTCGAAATAAATGGAATTGATATTGTTTTACCAGAAGAACATATCTGTTGTGGAACTCCTATGATGGTTCACGGTGAACTTAAAACTGCTAAAGAATTAGCCATGAAAAATTTAGAACTTTTTGAAAAATACAATCCTAAACATATTGTTACTGCCTGTGCCTCATGCACTAATACTTTAAAAAATGAGTACTTATTTTTATTTAAAGATGATTCAGAAAAATTAAAGCTAGCTGAAAAATGGAGCAAAAAAATCATAGAGTTTTCACAGTTTCTTAGTAGTAATCAAAATTTGAAAGAATTTTCAAAAAAACTTTCTTATAAAGTTACTTATCATGATCCTTGTCATCTCAAAAAGGGCCTTAAAATCTATCAAGAACCTAGAAAAATCTTGAATCAAATTAGGGGAATAAGTTTTATAGAGATGGAAAACGCTGATTTCTGTTGTGGAAATGGAGGAAGTTACTATTTATTTTATCCTGATGTTTCCTTTAAGATCTTAGAAAAGAAAGTTTCCTCTATTGAAAATTCTGGGGCTAATATAGTAGTAACTACGTGTCCTGCATGTATATTACAGCTATCAGAAGGAACCATTAAGTTTAATAAAACTTATAAAGTTAAACATTTAGCAGAAATTGTTTTAGAAGCTTACGGGAGCTAAGATAAAAAAATGAAAAAGATAGCAAACTTTATAGACAAAATAACTTCTGCTACTGGTTACATATTAAACTATATTTGTCTTATAATGATTTTATTAGGTTTTACAAATGCTATCTTGAGAAAACTTTCTCAATATTTTGGTGTTAATTTAACTTCTAATATGTACTTTGAAATGCAATGGTATCTTTTTGCTTTGATTTTTGCTTATGGTTTTTCTTATGCACTACTACATAAAGAACATGTAAAAATAGATATTTTTTATAATCGTTTTTCTAAAAAAACTCAAAAAAGAATAGATTTTTTGGCTGGAATATTCTTTTTTATTCCTGTTTCTCTCTTATTATGCTATTTGACTTATCCTATGGTTTTAAAATCTTGGGTAATTAAAGAAAGCTCTCCTGATCCTAATGGTCTGCCTAGATATCCGTTAAAAATAGCCGTTCTTTTGGGGCTCTTTTTGTTAGTTCTTCAAAGTATTAGTGAAACCATTAAATCCTGGTATTCCTTGCGGGGGGAAGATGTCTCCTGAAACTATCTTGGTTCCTTTAATGTTTGTTACTTTAATTGTTTTCCTTTTATTAGGTATTCCTGTAGCTTTTGCCCTTTCTGGAACAGCTCTTTTATTTTCATTATTAGGTATAAAATTTGGTTTATTTAGTTTTGATCTTTTGTATGCCCTCCCCGAAAGATTAATGGGAATTGCTGAAAATTATATCCTGTTGGCCATACCTTTTTTCATTTTCATGGGAAGCATATTAGAACGTTCGGGACTTGCTGAAGATCTTCTAGAAACCATGGGGCAGGCTTTTGGTTCTTTAAGAGGAGGACTCGCTATAAGTGTTGTTGTTGTAGGAACACTTTTGGCTGCCGCTACAGGGATTGTTGGCGCTACTGTTATTACCATGGGCCTTATTTCTCTGCCTGCAATGTTAAGACATGGATATTCTAAAAAGTTAGCCTGCGGTGTAATAGCCGCTTCAGGTACCTTAGGACAGATAATACCTCCTTCTATTGTTTTAATTGTTTTAGCTGACCAATTAGGAGTTTCTGTAGGCGATATGTTTCTTGCCGCTATAATTCCAGGTTTAATTCTTTCGGGGTTTTATGTTCTTTATGTCTTTTTGGTTTCTTTATTTAAGCCTGAAATAGCTCCAGCTATTCCTAAGGAAAAAAATGTATCTACAGTTGCTTTTATTAAAAAAGTGTTAAAAGTGGTTTTCCCTCCTTTGTTTTTAATAGCTGTAGTATTGGGTAGTATTTTTGCAGGCTGGGCCACTCCAACCGAAGCTGGAGCCTTTGGGGCAGTAGGAGCTATGGTACTTGCCTGGTTTTCGGGTCGATTAACAAGAAAGACCCTTGAAGAATGTCTTACAAGTACAGTAAAACTTTCCTCTATGGTTTTATTTATCTTGGTAGGCGCTACTTTTTTTACTTTAGTTTTTAGAGGGCTTTATGGAGATTTTGTTATCGAAGATCTTCTTACTCATCTTCCTGGCAAAGAATACGGATTTCTTTTAACGGTGAATCTAGTTGTTTTTATATTAGGATTCTTCTTGGATTTTTTTGAAATAGTCTTTATAGTTGTACCTTTAGTAGCCCCTGTAGCCGAAAGGCTATTATCTCCTATTTTTTCTGACTTTTCAGAACCATCAAGAATAGCTTTAGTATGGTTTGGTATTATTATTTCTATGAATCTGCAAACATCCTTTCTCACCCCTCCTCTTGGTTTTTCTCTGTTTTATCTAAAAGGTGTTAGCCCACCTGAGGTAACTACCGCAGATATCTATAAAGGTGTGGTACCTTTCATATTGATTCAAATAATAGCTTTGGCTTCGATTATTTTTTTCCCTGAAATATCAGTTGGAATCTTAAAATAAGATTTTAATCTTGTCTGAAGTCTAAAAAACACTTTAAAATACCAATGAGGTGACAAATTACACAGCCATGGTGAGCTAAGCTAAACAATATTGTTCCGAGCACTTGAGATCGCCGCGGCTACTACGTCGCCTAGCCAGATACTTTGTCGGGTAAAAACGCTTTGGTTAATAGAAGAGATGAAGTGGATAAAATTTTTTCTAATTCCTATTAGCTTTTTCCTTATAGGCGCTATGATTTGGGCGTCTAAAGGAAAAGGCAATATGACTCTAACTTCTTCCTTCACAGATAAAGGGCGTATTCCCCTGAAATACGTAATGCCTGCTGCTGGTGGCCAAAATATTTCTCCGCCTCTTAAGTGGGAAGGAGCACCTTCTCAAACCAAATCTTTTGCTTTGCTTTGCGTTGACCTTCACCCTATAGCCAATCATTGGGTTCATTGGATGGTCATAAATATTCCGAAAAACGTCAATTTTTTACCAGAAGGGGCTTCCCGGCATAAAATGCCTAAAGGCTCTAAAGAACTTAAAAACTCTTTTGGCTTTATTGGTTATGGTGGGCCTCAACCTCCCCCAGGTACAGGAGAACATCCCTATGTGTTTACCATTTTTGCCCTTGATGTAGCCCGAATAGACTTACCAGAAGATGCCAGCCTTGAAATGTTTAGCCAAACTATAAAAAAACACGTGCTAGCCCAAGCCAATTTAACAGGTTACTTTAGCCGCTAAAAGTCTTCAGGGTCTTCGGCTTCAATGTCAAGCATAGCTTTTAAGTGTACGGCCACACAGGTGGGAAGTATTTCTAGATTATAGCCACCTTCAAGGACTGAAATCACCGGAAAATCAAACTCCTCCCTCCAAGAGCGGACAATCTCGCTAACTTCAGCAAACCCAGCGGTGGTAACATTAAGATAGGCCATATCGTCGTCTTGATGGGCATCAAAACCAGCCGCTATAATCAACCCGTCTGGCTTGAATTCTTTTACTACTGGTTCTATCTGTTCTATAAACGCATCTACAAATTGAACATCACCACTATCTAAAGGTAGAGGAATATTCAAAGTGTAGCCTTCCCCTCGGCCTCTTCCCCTTTCTTCAGCCAGCCCTGTACCTGGGAAACTAAAACGAGGGTTTTCGTGAATACTTATATAAAATACTTGATCATCTTCGTAAAAAATATTTTGTATCCCGTTTCCGTGATGTGCATCCCAATCTATAATCATGATGCGGCGGCCGTACTTTTTCTGCCAATAACGAGCCGCTATAGCTATGTTGTTGAGAAAACAAAAACCGAGGGCCGTATAGCTTTCAGCGTGGTGCCCCGGAGGCCTTACCGGGCAAAAAATAAATTTCTCACCTTTTTCTACCAATTCTACCGCGTCTATCACCGCCCCAGCGGCTAAAAAGGCGATTTCGTAAGTATCATAACAAATTTCGTTTTCCTTACCGCAAATAAAAGAACGGCCTCGCAAACAAGCCTCTTCAAATCTGAGGAGATAATTAATGTCATGGACTTCTTTAACCCACTCAAGCGGAGCAGGATCGGGCTCAAAAAACTCTACGATTTGGCCAAGGATACCTTCTTTTAGCCTCTGTATAATAACTTCAAGCCGTTTAGGATTTTCAGGATGTTGGGGACTGGTGCGGTGATATTTAAATTCTGGCGAATAAACAACAGGGAGTCTTTTAAGCAATTTCTTTTACCACCCTTATGACATCTTCTTCGCGACTTTGAATTCTAAAGCCCAATTTTTCAGCTAATTTTTGCATTCTAACATTTTCAGTAAGAATTTCCATATATACTTTCTTGATACCTAATTGTTTGGCTACTTGAAGCATAGTATTGCAGAGGAGCCAACCTAAGCCTTTGCCTTGACAATTGTCAGCTACAAGAAGAGCCATTTCCGCACTTTCTTCATCAGGTAAACGTAAAAGATTTATCATTCCAATAATACGTAGCTTGCCATCTTCTTTAACTTCTGCCACTAGGTTGAGTTCTCGGTCGTAGTCTACGTGACACATTCTAGCCAGCTCTTCATGTGTGATCTGGTTCCGTGGCTGCATAAAGCGAAGCCTCAAAGTCTCTCCACTTAAAGAAGAAAACATCTCGGCAAGAAGGGGTTCATCCTCAGGCTTGATGGGTCTAATATTTACTTCTGAGCCATCTTTCAAGCAAACGTTAAAGACAAATTGATTAGGATATGGACAAATAGCCAAGTGGGCCGGGCAATGATAAGTCCGAGTTTCTTTACGTGGTAAAAAGGCAAAGTCTTCAAGATAAATCTTGGCTCCTGAGACGACATAGCCGTTTTTACCAAACCAAACTGGATTTAATTCAATTTCTTTTATTTCCGGAAAATCAACTATTAGAAGAGAAAAAAGAACTAAAAGTTTTTCAAGGGGGACAGGTGAATATTTTTTTTCTTCAGTCAAAAATTTATAAATTTTAGTCCGTTCCAATACGCGCAAGGCAAGCGTTTGATTAAGAGGTGGAAGTCCCAGGGCGATGTCTTTTTCAGCTTTGAGAGCCGGCCCACCGAAACCAAAGGATATTATGGAACCAAAATGGGAGTCTTTAAACATACCAACGGACAAAGGATAAACTTCAGCCTCGGATTCGGGCAATTCTTTAGAAACTTTAATACCGTATGTCTCTAAGATTGCGAAAGATTCTTCCTGGTTAAGGATGAAGCGGTCTTCTAGGGCTGCTTTTTCAATAATCTTGCGTACTTTTTTCTGGTCGGGGAAGAAATTTTCGAGCAAAGATCCAGGAGTTTCAAAAAGTAGCTTTAGTAGATGGTCATAACGATACATATAAAGAAAGCTTTTGACCGTTTCTACAGGAGTAATAAAGTTAGGTATATTATGTTCACTCAGGAGCTGACGGCCAGCTTCCACCCTTTCTTCACCCATGAATGAGGCCAAAACCGGCTTATAACGAACTTGCTGATGGGCCTTAATAATTGCCCAGGCCAACTCCTCTACGTTAATGCCAAACTCTGGAGTATGAAGTACTATAACGCCGTCAACCTGAGGGTCCCTTAAACAGGCGAGAATAGCTTTGTGATAAGCCGAAGGGGGGGCATAAGATAGAAGATCCACCGGGTTTTTGAGGCGTTCTTCAGGAAGGATTTCCTTCAAAGCTTCTTTAGTTTTGGGGCTTAATTCGGCCAAATCACCGTTGTTGGCTCGAAGGGCATCAACAGCAATTCCTGCTGCCCCTCCGGCATTGGTAACAATAGCTAACCTTTTACCCTTAGGACGAGGTTGTTTGGCAAGACTTTCAGCTACATGGAATAACTCTAGCAATTCATCTACTTCAACTACACCTGCTCGACGGAAGGCTGCGGAATAGACCCAATCCCTCTTAATAATTTGAGCCATGTCAGTGTAACGTTCCCCGTCAAAAGAGACAAAACGGCCGCTTTTAACCACCATTATAGGTTTGGCTCGGCTAAAGGCTCTGGCCGCCCTAATAAATTTTCGGCCAGATTTTACATCTCTTATAAAGACAATGAGGGCCCTGGTATGGAAATCAATACCGAGGTAGTCTATCATGTCTGATAAGTCGATATCGACTTTATCTCCCAAAGAAGTGAAAAAGCTAAAGCCTACTCTTTTTTTCTCTGCCCAATCTAAGATAGCTGAAGCCAGAGTAGAACTATCACTTATAAAAGCTAAATTGCCCGGTTCAAATTTATTAGGCACCACTGAAGCGTAAAGTTTTAAGTGTGGCCGCAAGAAACCAAGGGTGTTAGGCCCCAAAATACGAATATTGTGTTTAACAACGTAACCGTAGAGCTGGGACAAGGCCACTTCGGGATTTTTCATTTGAGCTACAAAATCTCTGGCAAGGATAATAACTCCCTTTACCTTCTTTTTGACGCAATCATTTAGATTGTCCCATAAGTTTTCTACTGGGCCGGCAATAATGGCCAAATCAACTGGCGAAGGAACAGCAGTTAAAGAAGGATAAGGAACGAGGCCACAAATTTCTTCCTGAGCTTTGTTCACTAAAAAAACATCTCCTCGAAATCCCCGCCAAACAAGGTTACGTAATAAAAGTTCGCTTGGAGAAGCATCTCCTGGGATGACATCTACCACCGCTATAGACTTGGGTTTAAATACATGGTCGAGATTATAAATAGACATAAATCAACCTCTTTGAGTTTTTATTTCCTTTATGCAAAATTTTGGCCGGAAGTAAATCTTAAACTTTTTTATATCGAGTTATTTATCTTTTTTATTTGGCTAAATCAGGGCTAAAGTTTAACATAAATCAAAAAATTCTAGCAGAAAAAGTTACAAAAATTATAAAAAATCAGTTTTGGACATTCTTATGAAATATTTTGTTAAAGGCCAAATATGGGTTTCCACTGAAGAAGGTAAACCTTTTTTGGGGCCTGGCAGAGTAGCCCTTTTACGAAAGATACATGAACTGGGTTCTATAAGAGCAGCCGCCAAAGCCCTTGGTATGTCTTACCGTAGGGCCTGGCGCCATGTAGAATCCCTGAACCAAAATGCCCCTAAACCTTTAATAAACACATCTACTGGAGGCAAAGGCGGAGGAGGAGCTACCCTTACAGAAACCGGAATTGCTATTTTAAAGCTGTTCGAAAATCTAGAAGAAGACTTTGATTTATTTTTAGAAAAAAAGAGCCAAATCTTCCAAAAAAATTTAACAAAATTGTTTAAATAGAATGCTCATTTAACAAGTCTTTCATTTTCTTAGTAGCCATCGTTATATCAGTAGCTCCCATAATGGCTGACACTAATGCTATGCCGCAGACCCCTGTTTTTAAAACTTCCAAAACATTTTCGTGATTTATTCCCCCAATGGCTACCACCGGAATTTTTACCGAAGCTACTATCTTTTTTAGACCGTCAAGACCCAAGACCTGAGCCTCACTTTTAGTCTCCGTAGGAAAAACTGCTCCTGCTCCCAGATAATCTGCTCCTTCTTGTTCCGCTTTAAGGGCCTCTTCCAAGCTATAGACCGAAGCCCCGACAATCAAATGTGGGGCTATCTTCTTGGCAAGGCTTACAGGTAGGTCATCTGGCCCCAGCTGAACGCCATCAGCGTTTACCGCCAAGGCTACATCCAGGTGGTCATTAACAAAGAATAAGGCCCCGTAATCACGGGTAAGCTCTCTTAACTTTTTGGCAACTTCTAATATCTCTCTGGTAGAAACATTTTTTAGGCGCAACTGAATGGCCGTAGCTCCCCCCTCAAGGGCCGCTTTTACTGACTCTATCTCTGGCGCAAGTTTTCTATCTGTTAACACATAAAGTCTTAGCTTTTCTTTAAAAGACAAGGGCCTTAACCTCCATCTTTTCTTTGAGTAAATCTGGATTTAGGCGATATAGCCAATCATAAAGACGCACGTGAAAACTCCCGGGATATAGGGCCTCTTCATAGGCCTTTTCTGCGGCTACTCCAAAAACGGTAAGGGCACTAACCGTGGCGGTTAAAGGCTCGGTTACCGCACAAAAAGCACCGATTAGAGAAGTGGCCATACAACCTGTGCCGGTTACCTTTCCGAGAAGAGATACTCCGTTTTTAATGGCGTAAAGCTCTTTACCATCACTTACATAGTCAGTAGCCCCGGTGACCGCCACCACCAGATTAAAGCGTTTGGTAGCCTTAATGGCTATCACCTGAGCTGTTTCTTCTTTGTATTCTGAAGTATCTACACCACGGGTCTTCCCTTCTTCACCTAAAAGAGCGGCTATTTCACCTAAATTACCGCGCAAAACAGATATCTTTCCAGCCTCAAGGAGTTTTAAGGCTACTTGCGTTCTAAGCTTAGTGGCTCCGGCACCCACAGGGTCTAAAACTATAGGTTTTCCAAATTCTGTGGCAATTTTCACCGCCTTTTCCATGCTTGCTATCCATGAACGATCAAGGGTGCCGATGTTAATAACCAGGGCATCAGCAATCTTTAGCATGTCTTCAAGTTCTTCTTCGGCGTGGGCCATAACCGGAGAAGCCCCTATAGCCAGTAACGCGTTAGCCGTAACGTTCATTACCACCAAATTGGTAATGTTTTGCACAAGCGGCCTTTTTTTTCTTAAATTTTCTAATGTTTTAGGTATGTTTTCTAACATGCTTCCTCCTTAAGTCTTTCTGCTAACCCTAATTCTTCTATCACTTTAACTGTTCCTTTAGGTACAAGGTTTTTCCAGGCCTCATCCCTTGCTTTTATGAGGTTTCTAACTTCTGTAGCCGTTATGCCCTTTTCTTCAATGGGTTTTTCCCAGAGCACTTCTACTTTGAGGCCTTTTTGTCTGAAAAGTGTAAGTTTTTTGCGACCCCAGTCATCATAAATGGTCAAATAAAATACAGCGTTAAGAGGAACATAATATTCCCAAAGCTCTGGAAAGTTTATGGGGAAAAGGACTATAGAGAATTTTTTTGGATTAAACCTCTCTTCTAACAGGCTTGCCCTTATCATCAGATACCTTTCAAAATAGGTAAAAGGGTTGGCTTCTTTGGAACTCCTTTTAGGGTCGGCCGGGTCAAACTTAGTTCTTTCAGGGTCAGGGTTGGTTATGCCTACGACTAAATGTTCACATCTCTCAGCGGCCGCTTTTACGTATTTTAAATGATCCAAGTGGAAAATCTGAAATCTTCCGTGAACTACACCAAATCTCGGTTTCATAGCTACACCTTAAAAATTTTTGTTTTCTTAGGAAAGTATGGCCTGGGAACTTTACCATAACAAAGGCCGCCTAAAACAGCTGTTTCCAGAAAATTGAGTATCAGATACATAAAATCTTTGGCCTCAATTCGGCCTAAAGCCCCTTCAGCACAGGCTATTTCTGAAAATTCGTTTACCTTATCTTGCCAGAGGCCAGCTCCGTAAATGAGAATGGGTACAGGCTCACCACCATGCACCAGCGGGCCACTTGATGGCGTAGCGTGGTCTGAGGTGACCACAAGAAGGTTTTCTGGAGAAGTAAGCCAGTCTAAATTTTCACCGATAACCGCGTCTAACGCTTCAATGACCTGCTTTTTCAAAACAGGATCTTTTCGGTGGGCGGCCTCGTCAGGGCCTTTATGATGCACGTGAATAAAAGAAAACCCATCTGAAAGTTCTCGCAGACGCTTTAGGCGCCAGGAAAACTCTTCAGCAACATTTCCTATTTCTTTAGCTTTTTCTACGTGAAATCCGAGATATTTTCCTATTCCCCAATAAATAACTCCCGAAGAAATAGTAGCGGCAGAAAGTCCCCAGCGTTCAGGAAAGGGTTCAACCTTACCCATCATCCCGGCCCGGTGGGTGATTAAAAAATTTAAAGGAGGAAGCCCCTTTTGGCGCCGTTTTTCATTCACAGGATGTTTTTCAAGGGTACGCCATACCTGAATAAGATAATCTTTTAAGGCTCTGACAGTTTTCAAAGTATTGGTTTCTGAACAAAGGGGTTCTATCTCAAAAACAGGGGCATTTTTCTTTAAAGGATCAATATCAGAAAAATGAGACGAAACCTTTCCTTTTAGTAACAAGACTCCTCTGACACCAGAGATGGGTTTAAAGCTTATTTCTATTTCTTCTGTTGAAACTCTAGGAATGGCCGAAAATATAGCTTCTTTTTCCTCATCTGTGATATTGAATTTATCTTCAAGAATATATAACCCACCATTTTTAACTTCTACACTTACCAGACGAGCAAGGACTGCTACCTCCCCAGGCGTAAGATCTATACCCGCTCCCAAGGCCTCTAATGGACCTCGCCCGGGAAATTCTTTTCCGTAGCCAAAGATAGCAAAATGAGCGATTTCGCTTGGAAGGGGAACTCCAGGACGAGCCGCATGCATAAGCCCACAAAGCCCTTTTTTAGCCAGATAATCGAGATTTGGCGTATCAGCCGCCTGAAGAGGCGTTTTATTATCCAGTACGGAATGGGCCCGATCCGCCAGACCATCTAGCAATAGAAGAATACATCTACGTAAGGACATAATTAGATTTGAGGTTTTTCCAGCAACTATTATAAAAATAACCTTCTCTGTCAATTACTTTGGAGGTCTATTTGGTATAGGAGAGAAGTTAGTAATAGGTGGCTTTATATGTTTTATAGACTACAACTATAAAATTTTGGTGGAGATGGGGGGATTCGAACCCCCGACCTCCACGTTGCGAACGTGGCGCTCTCCCAACTGAGCTACATCCCCAACCAAAGAAAAAATTAAAAGACTGGGGTAAAATGTCAACTAAGCTTCGTTGCCTGCGGTAGCCTTTTTAGCGTTGAGTTTTGCTGCTAAACGAGAAATTTTCCTCGCAGCGGTATGATGATGTAAAACCCCTTTTGATACCGCTCGCTGAATCATGCTCTGGGCTTTAATGAATGCTTTTTCTGCTTCTTCAATGGTTCCCGTTTGTAAAGCCATTAAAAACTTTTTCACTTCAGTTTTTACCCTGCTTCTAATTGCTTTGTTGCGCATCCGGCGCTTAAGACTTTGACGTAATGCTTTAGCTGCTGATCTATGCTGAGGCAAGACTATCCCTCCTTTTTTATTTTGCAGCGCGCTATATAATACGTTTTCTAAAAAGTGTCAATTAGCAATAGTTCCAATATTACCATCAACCAAAAGACTTGTCCCAAAATAAGTGCTTTCTAAAAAAGGTACTCCCTGGGGAGCCCTGGCAAAACCGCCCTGTCTAAAACAAGAAAACAAAAAATGTTTAAGCTCTTTTAAATAAATAGGGTTTTCGTCAAATTTTTTCAAAAAGAAAAAAGCATAATAAGTGTTCTCTAAAAAAGAAGTTGTGCCAGGAAAAAATCCAAAACCGCCGTCAGGGTTCTGGGCTTTTTTAACATAATCGATAAAATCTCTTGCTTTTTCTGGAGCTAGCTCAGCCAAAAAATAAAGCTCTTTAACTGTGGGGCTTGATAAAGCAAGTTGAATTTCAATATCTCTTTTCCCCAAGAATTTTAGATAATAAATTTCTTCTAAATCAGGATTTTGTGAAACTATAATATTTTTAGGATCATAATTTTTCCCAAGCCACGTTAAACACCTTTTTAGAAAAAAACTTAGACGAGGAGATAAAGGTATTTCTATATATTTTTCCAGAAAAATTATAGTTTTAGACAATTTAGAAAAACAAACTTCAAGTTTTCTTAATGTTGCTAAAGAAAAATAAGTGTCTTCAAGGGTAGCAGGAAGATAAGGAGTAGCGGCAAAACCACCGTTTTCTTTTTGGCGCGTCAGACAAAAATTGATAATACTTTGTTTGTAATCCATGACATCTAACTTAATTCTTAATATAAAAATTGGCACCTCTGGCTGGAACTATCCTCACTGGCGCGGAGTTTTTTATCCTGAAAAACTAGCTAAAAGAAAATGGCTTTCTTTTTACACCGAATACTTTGATACGGTTGAGGTTAACGCTACCTTTTACGGCACGCCTAAAGAAAGAACCTTTAGACGCTGGTATGAGGAAACTCCTCAGGGATTCATATTTGCCATTAAGGCTAATCGTTATATAACCCATGTAAGGCGTTTGCGAAATGTAGAAGATCCTCTCAAACGATTTTATGAGGCTATAAAGCCCTTAAAAGAGAAAATTGGGCCTATTCTTTTCCAGTTTCCCCCGAGTTTGCAATATGACCGTGAACTCATAAAGAACTTCTTAAAACACCTTGATTTGTCGTATCAAACAACAATAGAAGTCAGACATGCCTCTTTCCAACAGGAAGAATTTTACGAACTCCTCTCACGGTATAACATAGCCCTTTGTTTTTCTGATACTGCTGGGCGCTATCCGTCTCTGGTGGAAGTTCTTACAGCTGACTTCGTTTATCTACGGCTTCATGGCTCGCGTGTGCTATACCGCTCGTGTTATACCGAAGGAGAATTAGTTAGTTGGGCTGAAAAACTTAAGGCCTGGGGCAAACCTGGTTATATTTATTTTGATAATGATTCTTTGGGCTGGGCCGTACCCAATGCATTAAGACTTAAAGAACTTTTAGGCCAACCAGCTAAAAAGCTTCCAGAGGAGGCTTTGGCTATTTTAAAAACAAGACCTTTAGATTAAACTTGTGGTATGACTTCTTTAAGAGAAATAGCCAGCCGTATTGAAGAGCTTTTGCCTAGGCCTGTTCGTCTCATGGAAGTGTGTGGTACACACACAGTAAACATATTCCGTTATGGCCTAAAAAGTCTTTTCTCTGAAAAACTAACCCTTATTTCTGGTCCAGGCTGCCCGGTGTGTGTAACCCCTCAGGAAGAGATAGATTATCTCATCGCTGTAGCTAGGCGAGATGACGTAATTCTAGCCACTTTTGGAGACATGATTCGCGTTCCAGGAAGCAGTGGCTCTTTAAAAGAAGCCAGGGCCCGCGGTGCGAATGTAAAAATTATTTACTCTCCGCTTGACGCGGTAAAATTGGCCAAAGAGAACCCTTCTCACAAGGTAGTCTTAGCGGCGGTAGGTTTTGAGACCACCGCTCCAGCTGTGGCCATTGCCGTGCTAGAGGCCTACAAAGAAAAGCTAACTAACTTTTTGGTGGCCGTAAGTCATCGCACCATGCCTGAGGCCATGAGAGCACTTTTAGGTTCAGGCGAGCTTGCTCTAGATGGCCTGATACTTCCAGGTCATGTTTCCACCATAACTGGAGCTAGCTATTTTGAATTTGTAGCTAAAGAATTCGGGCTTCCCGCGGTGGTAGCCGGCTTTGAAGCCCAACAGATTATGCGCGGCATATATCTTCTGGCCAAACAAATTGCCGAAGGTCGGGCTGAAGTAGAAATTGCTTATCGTGAGGCCGTTACCTGGGAAGGTAATCCTATGGGCAAAAATCTTATCAGACAGGTCTTTGAACCCTGTGATGTTGCCTGGCGTGGGCTTGGCCTTATTCCCCAAAGTGGTTTACGCTTGAAAGAAAAATACGCCGCCTTTGACGCCCATAAGAATCTTCCCGTTGAGCTACCACCTGCCAAAGAAGCACCAGGCTGCCTCTGTGGCGAGATAATTTGTGGAAGGGCTACCCCGCCTGAATGTAAGCTCTTTGCCAAAGTCTGCACCCCTGAGACTCCTAAGGGCCCTTGTATGGTCTCAAGTGAGGGCACCTGCGCCGCCTGGTACGCTTATGGTGATTAATCCAGGCCATTTTTTAACTAAGATTCCCGCTTAACCTTACAACCGCGCTTTTTACCTTCACTTTTCACCTTCAATGGTCAAGTAGGATTTAGGAAAACCTTTTAAAGGCGGGGTATCCGCCCCGCCTTTAAAAGGAGGAGGTAGAAAAAAACTTTGGAAAATCCAGAATAAAAGATAATACAATTTTAGTTGACGTGAACAGGAAAAATATTTTAAATCATAATTTACTTTGATGGCTTCGGGTGCCCAGATACGGGGTAAACGGGAAGTCCGGTGAAAGTCCGGCGCTGGCCCGCAACCGTAACCGGGGACGAAAGCCGCTAGACCCACTAGGGCGACAGGCCACTGGGGCTTAAGGCCAAAAGGCCGAAGGCCCTGGGAAGGCGCGGTGAGTAGGATGATCCGGAAGCCGGGAGACCGGCCCGAAGCCTTTTAAGGAAGCGGAGCTTCGGGGCTTCCTGCTCCGTTTCCGAAAAGGGCTTGCTGTACCCTACCCTTTCGGAAACCTTCCCCGAAGCTCCCTTCTTCAAAAACAAAAATTAATTGAAGGAGGGAGCGTTATGAAAAGTCGTCTGTGGTCTTTTTGTCTGGTGCTCTGGTTTGCCGTGTGTGGTGTGTTTCTGGCTTTTTCGGGTGCGCATGCCGAGGAAGCCGCTGAGCTAGGTGAAGTGATAGTAACTGCTACGAGGACTCCTGAACCGGTTGAAAAGATAGCCAGCAGCGTTACCGTTATTACGGCCGAAGAACTCAAAGAGCAAGGAATTGAAAGCCTTGCCGACGCTCTGAGAGAGGCTTTAGGGGTCCAAATTCTTCAAAACGGCTTTGGTGGCACGGCTTCTATATCCGTGCGCGGAGCAGACAACGGGCAGACCGTAGTTTTAATTGACGGAGTGCCTGTTTATGATCCTTCAGGTTTGGGTAAGGGTGACTTTTCCTGGATGCTTCCGCATTTGAGTGTGGACCAGATTGACCGCATAGAAATCGTCCGCGGGCCACAGAGCGTGCTTTACGGCTCAAATGCCATGGCGGGAGCCATAAACATCATCACTAAAAAGGCCCGCCGGTCCGGCGGCGAAGTTTACGGTGAGTACGGCTCTTACACCACTTTTAGGGAAGGGCTATCCCTTTACCGCCTAACGGAAAAGACAGACCTTGCCTTTAGCTTTAGCAAAAAAGATAGCAAGGGTATAAGCAAAACCGTTAGCGAGCCTGACCGTGATGCCTACCACAACGGGAACCTGAATTTAAGTGTTAACCACGCCTTCTCAGAGAAAGTAAAAGGCGGGGCTTCGCTTCTGGTGTCCGCTGCTTCTCACGAACTTGATGATACATGGTCGGGACTGGATAAAAAACAAAACGATCAATTAGGTTTTATAAAATCTTACATTACCTGGAAGACCACCGAAAAATTTAAACAAAACTTTGATCTGGCTTACACCACTAGCAAGAGAAAAATCAATGAAGGCGCAAGAGGTAAGTATAAAGGACGTCTTTTGCGTCTTTCCTGGCAGGGCAATTATCAGGTAAACGAAATAGCCAAGGTGATAGCCGGGCTTGACTGGCAAAAAGAATGGGCAGACATTACTTCTCCGTTTGGAGATTTAGATAAAAGTGCCCACGAGTGGGCCCCTTTTGCCCAGTTAGCCTTTGCCGGAGATAAGTGGGTGGCTAACCTTGGCCTTCGCTATACCAAGCATGAAACCGCAGGAAGCAAGGTAACTTACCGCGTAGCAGGCGCAGTCTTTCCGATTGAAGCGGTGAAAATTCATGCCAGTTACGGCACAGGGTTTCGCACCCCCGGACTTTACCAGCTTTATGACCCCACCTCCGGAAATCAAGATTTAAAGCCTGAAAAATCCTGGGGTTACGACGCCGGGGTTACTTTTTACGCGTGGGACAGAAAAGCAAGCTTTGATGTAACTTATTTTTACAACAAATTTAAGGACAGGCTTTATTTTGATATGACAGACTGGAGATATTACAATGATTCAGGCCACACTAAAACCTACGGCGTTGAATTTAGCGCTACAATTAAACCTATTTCCTGGCTAAGTTTAAAGGGCTCCTACCAGACCCTTTCCGCTAAAGATGACCAAGACAAAAATATTCCCGGCAAACCCCGCCAGAAAGCCAGCTTTGTAGCCACCGTATATTGCCCCGATAACAAAGGGAGTATTTCTTTTAGAGGTCTATATGTAGGCAAATATAAAGACAGTGCCAATAACGAATTAGGTGATTACTTCGTAGCCTATCTTAACGCTCGTGTGAATGTGCGCAAAAATCTTACGCTAACAGGGCGCATTGATAACCTTTTTAACAAAGACTACCAGGAAATTTACGACTACAAGACCCCGGGAAGGAGTGTTTACGTAGGCTTAGAATACAGGTGGTAAAATTCACACCCAATAAATCTCTAATAGACAAGGGCGAACTTTTCGCCCTTGTCTTAAATTTTTATACTAATTTACTTTACTGCTACAGAACGGAGACAAAAAACTTAAGCTTAGCTTCTGTCCATCACGGACTCTTTCTTCCAAAAAGGCTGCCTTTCTTGACTGCCTTATGCGTCAAGAATTGGCAAGAAATACGGAGGGGATGAATGCCTCACGCGGTTAAACTTTTTACTCCCTATGCGGGACTTTCCATTTTTCGCGGAGAAAAAATCATCTACGGCGCCTTTGAAAAACCCCACACGGTTATCTCCACCTGCCGGGTAAACGGCGGTATCCGGGAAGACATAGAATTCGTGGCCAACCACCAGGCCTGTGAGCCAAGGCCCTGCCCGGGCGAAAAACACGGAAAGTGCTTGGCCGTAAAAGACCCCCAGGGCTACCACTGGCTGGTGTGTGAATACCACGGCCTTCCGCCGGAAAAAACAGTTCTTCTAGGCACCGCCGCCAACATGAACCTGGCAGGTTTCAGCAAAGAAAGCTTTGACGTACCTGAAACTAACGAAAAGATCATAGTTTTTTGCGTGGCCACCGCCGGGGTTGAGACCAACGCCGGCCGCGCCGGAGACCCTTCCCAGGTATTTGAATGGAACGGCAAGTTTTTCCCCTTAACTGACCGGGGAACCATAAACATCTTGCTCTTTATTAACCAGGAGCTTGCTCCCTGTGCGCTGGTGCGGGCGGTGATAATGGCCACTGAGGCCAAGACCGCGGTGCTACAGGAACTAAACGTACCCTCACGCTATTCCAAAGGGCTTGCCACCGGCACTGGCACTGACCAGATAGCCATCGCCGCTCTAAAAAACGGGATTCTTCCTCTGCGCGGGGCAGGAAAACACGTAAAGCTTGGAGAGCTCCTGGCCAAAGCGGTTAAGGCCGCCGTGCGCGAGGCCCTGGCTCGCCAGAACAAACGCACCCCGGAGAGCATACGCTACGCCCCAAAGCTTCTTGAACGCTTCGGCCTTGGCGAAGAGGCCTTCTTTGAAAAGATAAAGGCCATTTTGCCTGAGCCTTACCATACCTGGCTTCACCGCAACCGCTACGCGGTACTTTCAGATACGGGGTTTCTTTCCGCGGTGCTCGCCTTCGTGCATCTTCTTGACCAGCACGCCTGGGGTGTGATTCCAGAAGATAACCGCGAGGCCTTGCTTCAGCAGGGAGCCCTCGTGGCCGTGGCTCTTTCGGGAAAAGACGAAAAATTCGCCGAGTTTAAGGAAAAGCTTTCTGCCTACATTGAGCCGGAAAAGATTTTGCTATCAGCCGTAGCCTTTGGCTTTCAGGAAAAATGGCAGGTGCCTTACTACGACTATGAAGGAGAGGAAAAGGAGGATTAGATTGGCCAGCTCAAGGATAAATTTCTTTTCGATGTCCTACAAAGTGTATAATTATGAGGAAGTTTTTCCGGTCTATTTCATAGATTATACGATAGTCTCCTACTCGAAATTTTTACAAGCTCTCAAATTTTCCTTTAAGAGGAATAGGCTTTATAAGATCCAAATTTTCGGCAAGCCATTCAATCCTTTTACGAATTCTCTTTTTTATTTCTGGAGGAAGTTTTTTTACCGACTCAAACGCCGTGGGAGTAAATCTGACTTCGTAAAAACTCACTTAAAAACCTCTTCAAAAGATAAAAGCCGGCATTCTTGCTTTTCCTTAAGACTCTGGCGGAGTTTTTCTTCCATCTCCGGTCTTAGCTCAAGCGAAGTCTCGGGATCAAAAAACTCTTCAAGCACTTCCTTTAAGATACGTCTTAAAGTTTCTTCTTCCAGAGAAAAATTTTTCATACCGAGCTCTTTTTCAAAAATTTCTTATAAAGAGTGTAAAAAAACCAAAGAAATATGGCAAGTAATTTAGCAAAAACTAACATTATTCTTTTAGCCTGCTTTATTTTACTAACGGCGGCGGGTTGCTCGCGGGAAAAGCCGGAAATTGAAGCTACCTTTACGCCCTTTGGCCTTGAGGTAAAAGGGGCCGGCTCAATACCTCTTTCTCTTTACGATGAGGCCGGAAGGCTCGTTCTTTCTTACCCTGAGCTTCCGGGGCCAGATGTCTTGCTGGTCTTTCCCTGGGAGACCAAAAAGATTTATGTTTTGAAGGCAGGAGAAGCAAAGATTAGGCTTAAAACGCCTGGGAAAAAGCCCCTGGCCGAACTCCTGGTGCTGGCTCCCCTGGGTTCGCCAGGTGAGCGCTTCATCATTTATCCGGAAACGCCTCTTAAGGCGAGCTTTGTGGTTTCAACCAGGACGCCCTGCCCTGAAATCGGCCTTATGTTTACCGCCTACCGGGACCTGACGGTAAACCTTGCCAAAGAAAACATAGCTATCAAAGAAGGCGAAAGGAAACTACTCCGTAAAAAGCTCTGTCTGCCAGAAGGAAAGCCCTTAAGTCTTAACGTGCGGGTGGAAAATACTCCTCTTAATCTTAAATTTAAACGCCGCTATGTTGACCTTCACGGCAAAATAAAAATTCTTGCCTGGCACTTTCCTACTGACGAATCAGGACTGGCTATAAGACATCGCCGCGAAGGGGTGCTGGTTATCCCAAACCCGCTTTTTGAAAGAATCGGATATCTGCTGGGCATAAAAGAAAGGGGGTATTCAAGGTATTTGCCCTTTGCCTACCAAACGGTGGTGCTCAAAAATGAAAGCCCGGTACCGGTAAACCTATTGGTCAAGGCGGACTTCTTTTATCCTCAAACCGAAGAGATGGCCAAAGGGTTTTACCCGCCCGAGTTTGGCGCTGAAGGCCACGTAAAAGAGCCCCTGGCGCTAGCGTATCTTCCGCCTCAGGGGACAGGCAAAGTTGTGCTCCCGGTATTTGCCGAAATCCCGCCCGGTGAATACCTGGCAAGGATTGAGGTTTATCCCCTTGGCGAAAAAGAGCCGGTACTGGTAAAAGAGCGCCTGATAGGCGTAACCCAGGGGAAGCCCTGGCTTGCGACAAGCCTTTTCGTGATACTCTTTTGCGGGTTTACCGTAAGCGCCGGTTTTCTCGTGGCTCACCGGCAGGTGTTAAGGCGTTTTCGGGTGCGCGAGCTCTGCCTCATCGCTTTGAGTGGGGCCGTAGCCTTTGGCCTTGACTTCCTTGGAGGGCTCATCTCAAACCTTTTTTACGCCCTGCTTGGCCCCTTTAATGTGCTGGTAGGCGGGCTTATTACCGAAATTACCCACTACGCGGTGTTTACCGCCATTTTTGTGCTGATGCCAAAGCCCGGGTTCGTAACTCTTTCGTATCTCATCAACTACCTGATGGGGCTTTTGCTTTACGGCGGCATGCGAGCCACCGACCCTTTTTTCGTGGGGGCAAACATCTTTTTTATGGAGGCCTCGCTCTTATTGCTCCTCGTTTATCGGAACCCGATAGGCTTCCGCCTGGTGCTGGCCCTGGCTCTGGCTGACGCCGTTCAGACCTTTTCTTCTCTGGTGCTCCACATGACTTTTTACCGTCTCTATTTTCCCGGATGGTACATCCTGCTAAGCGTGGTGGTAAAAGGCTTTTTATACACTTTAATCGGGGCCTTAATAGGCCTCAAAATAGGTAAACTCCTGCGAGAGATGGAAAGATGAAAATTTTAGTTTCTAAACGGGAGAGAATAATGATTAAGAGAATTATCTTTTTAAGAGTTTTTCGTAATCGTCGTGAGTTCCAATCCAAACCCAAATGTATTCATTTCCGTCTTTTATGGCTAAAGCTCTGTAAAAATCAGTTATCCTTACAGACCAAAAATTTCCAACTTTCTTAAAATGGAGTGAAGGATGATGAGGATTTTGTTTGAGCAAATCAAACTAAGCTTTTGCTTTTTGTTTTACATGATCAGGAAGGGCTTCAAAATGTTTCCAAAATCTAGAGGTAGTTTTGTGCACTATAGGTCTTTTAATTTTCCTTTCTGCTTTTCTTCGAGAGCCTCTTTTATCAAAAAATCCAGGAGGCCCTTTTTAGAATCTTCCTCAATTTCTTTATCCCACTTTTCCCAGTCTCTTTCTAAAATCCAATTTCTTAACTTAACAAATTCCTTTTCGGGTAACTTTTTAATTATTGATTTGACGTCTTCCGCGGTTATCATCGCACCTCCCCAGCCGTCAAAAAGTATAAAAATAATAAAAGAAGTATATAACTTTGGAAAACAGTTAGAATTTAATTTTACCAGGATCTACCCTGTAAGGAAACTGTCTGACAGATGATAGGCGAATTAAAAGATAACATATTTAAATTTAAGAAGGAGTTCAAACGCATAAAAAACTTCAGGATAGAAAACTGGTGCCGAGATGATAGTTCGCGTTAAAGACCTTAGCTACCGCTACCCCGGGGCCGAAAGGCCGGCCCTTTCAGGCGTGACCTTTGAGGTTAAAAAGGGTGAGCTGTTTCTCCTGGCCGGCGAGACGGGCTCGGGCAAAAGCACGCTCATTTCCGTGCTCTGCGGGCTTATACCAGGTGAAGCCGGCGGTGAATTTTCAGGCCAGGTAGAAGTCCTTGGGCACAGGTGGCCGGTGCCTCCAGAGGCCCTTTATCCTGAAGTAAGCGTTGTATTTCAAAGTCCGGCTGAGCAACTTATTGCGGACAAAGTCTTTTCCGAAGTGGCCTTTGGCCTTGAAAACCTAGAGTTTTCTCCAGAAAAAATTAAAGAAAAAGTAGCTAAAGCCCTTGAAAGTGTTGGCCTCTTCGGTTTTGAAGATAGAGAACTTTCAACCCTTTCAGGGGGCGAGCGTCAGCGCGTGGCCATCGCCGCCGCCCTTGCGCCAGAGCCTAAACTCCTTCTCCTTGATGAACCTCTGGCCCAGCTTGACCCTAAAGCGGCGCAAAGTATTATGGCCCTTTTGCAGAAAATAGTCGCCAGGGGGATTACGGTGATCCTTGCCGAACACCGGCTAAACTTTGCTCTACCGGCTGTTAATCGGCTGTGTTTTCTGGAAAAGGGAAAAGTCAAGTTTCTCGGAAAAACCAAAGATTTTAAACCACCTGAAAGAAAACTTAAAACTTTTAAACCCCAAAAAATCGGAAGCCCCCTTCTTGAAGTAAAAGAACTCTATTTCGGTTATCCCCAAAGACCACTTATTTTTAGCGGATTAAACTTTACCTTTTACGAGGGCGAGAGAGTGGCCCTTCTTGGGCCAAATGGCTCTGGCAAGAGCACCTTTTTACATCTTCTGGCCGGGCTCCTTAAGCCCGTAAAAGGAAAAATAATTTACCGCGGAAAGCCAGAGCGAGAGCGTCTTTTGGTTTCCCTTCTCCTTCAGGATCCTGATCTCATGCTCATAAAAGAACGGGTGCGGGCCGAGCTTGCCTTTGCCCCACAAAATCTAGGGCTTTCATGGAAAATTACGGAAAAGCGCCTTGACGAAACAGCCAGAAGGTTAAACATTTCTGCCCTGCTTGATCGGGTGCCATTTTCCCTCTCAAGGGGCCAGCGCTTACGAGTGGCGCTAGGGAGCCTTTTAACCGGGGAACCGAAAATTCTTTTACTTGATGAGCCTACTACCGCCCAGGATTTTGAAAACGCCAGCCGGCTCCTAGAAGACCTACAGGCGGAACTCGTTATCTTTTCCACTCACGACGAGGATTTAGCCAGAACTCTTGCCTCGCGAATTCTTCGTTTTAAAGAAGGGAAAATAAAGGAGGAAAGGCCTTGAGGGCGCTTCACCCCTACACCAAGTTTAGCCTGGTTTTCGTAATTTCAGGGCTGGCGGTGCTTCTTGACCATCCGCTGGCTTTAGCGGCACTCGCGGGCCTGGCCACTTTCGTTTTTCTTGCCTCGCGGCCGAGCAAAGCCTGGCTTAAAGGCTACCTAGTTATCGTGGCCACTACCGTCTGGGGCATTATGCTTAGCCAGGGCCTTTTTTACCAGGGTTTTCCGCGCACTATTCTTTTCTGCCTCCTTCCGCCAAGTGATACCTTCTCCGGGCTCTGTTTTATTAGGGAAGGATTTCACTACGGGCTGGTGCAGTCTTTGCGTATGGTGGCCGGGCTTTCGGCCGGAGCTTATCTCGTAAACTCTACTTCTACAAAAATGCTCTTTCGCACGGTCTCCGCCCTACCCTTTCCACGCGGCTTGAGCCTTCTGGCCGCGGCGGCGGTGCGATTTTTACCTAAAGTAGCCCAGGATCTTCACCTGGTGCGCCAAAGCCTTCGCCTTCGTGGCTACCGGCCTTTTAAACGCGGGCTTATTTACACCGTTCGCACTGAACTTGCGGTGATTTACCCGCTTCTTACCCGCGCGGTAAGAGACTCGCGTTCAGTTGCTGATACTCTACTCACCAGGGGTTTTGACCCTCTTTTTTCCGCCAGGTATCGCTTTATGCCCCCCTGGCCCTGGGCGGAAAAGCTAGCTACGATTATCATATTCGTGTTACTATTTGCTCTATTACTAGCTAAAATTCTTTTTTGGGCTTATCTGCAAGGAGTATTTTATGAGGAAAACCTTAGGCCTCTTTACGCTCTGGTGCGCAATTATCTTTAGCGTTGGAACAAATATTTCCCAAGCCGAAAGGCTCAAGGCCTTTGGTCTTAAGTTAGCCTGGGAAAAAGATCTTGAAGACGTTAGCTTTTACGCCCTTTCTGGCCATACGCCCGGAGCGCACCCTGCGTTTTCTCCCGACGGGAAATACCTCGCCCTTGGCACTTTTAAAGGACATCTTTTTCTATTTGAGGCGGGGACAGGCAAACTCATCTGGCAAAAACGCATTCCTGAAGGCATGGTTAAACGGGTAGCCTTTTCTCCAGATAGTCAAGTGCTTTACTACGGCACCCAGTCTCCTGAAGGTGAAGTTTGTGCGGTAAAAACTGCTAGCGGAGAAAAACTCTGGTGTTTCAGGACAGCCAGAGAACTTGAGCGAGGTGAGCCTCCTCCACCAGGAGACATTTACGGCATTTACCGTTTGCCGGGCATTTATCGGCTGATCGTGCTCCCCTGTGAAGATCTGATCGTGCTTGCTATTCATTCCTGGCCTGACGCCAAAAAACAGAAATGGCGAAGGCTCTCACGGATTTACCGCTTAAGCCCTTACGGCCAGGTGCGCTGGGCTTATCCCAAAGAAGGCCCGGCCCCCCTCTCTTTGATTTACGCCGATACTGACGAACAAGGCCAAAAAGTGGCTCTGGTTAGCCTTATGCCCTCTGAAGGAGACGACTTAAAATTAGCCCCCCCACCCCAGAGTTTTATTTTGCTTGACGGACTCAAGGGCCAGGAACTCATGGTTTATCAGCTTACGCCTCTTAAGCCCTACTTTAAAAGGGTCTCGGCCTGGGAATCGGTGGCGGTTTCTCCTGATGGGCGCTACGGTGCCCTTGGCGTTAGCGATGGAAGGCTTTTTATCTTTGATTTGAGGGACAGGCAAATTAAAACCTGCCTTTCGCTGGCCACGCCTATCCTGATTGGCAAGCTTCCTGTCTCAGCCACTTTGAGCTACGGTATTTTTGACAAAAATGGCGTGTTTTATATCATCTCCGGCGAAAGCACCCTGCCCTTTGGCCTGCCCCTTGAGGTGGATAAACCTGCTGGCCCGCATCCGGCCGCCCGCACCGTCTTTGCCATTGACCCTGAAAAGGGAAAAATACTCTGGCGCTTTGCTTCGCCTTTCAAACTCCAGGGAGTAGCTGTTGACCGGACAGCTAAAACCCTGGCGGTGGCCGTAGCCGCCTTTCGACGAGAAGACACCCGAGTGCGCCAGTTCGGTGTACTCACCTTTGACCTGAAAAGCCCTGGCGGCGGGTATAAAAAACTTTCAGGCTATTTCCCTACATCAGGAAATGTATTTTTTCACCTGGCGGTTTCGCCAGACGGAAACCTCGTGGCTATCGTGGAAAGCCCCTGGGCAGACCAGTACGGCCGGCTCTTTGGCCAACATCGCCTGTTGGTGTTACAAAAGGTGTCAGAGTCTAAAAAGTTGGCTGTGCGGGCCGATTCTTACCAGAATAAGTTCGTCGGAGGTCAAAAATGAAGCTCTTTTATTTGGCTTTTATCGGTTTAACAGCTAGCGTTACCCAGGCCCTGGCCTTTGAAATCCCTAAAGACACGGCCAAGATCGTTTTTTACAACCAAAAAGGAAGCCCTATTCTTTCTCTTGAAGACAAAAACCACGACGGCCACTTTGAGAAAAAAATAGTCTTTAAAAAAGGCCTGCCTTACAAAGTTTTGCTTGACAAAAACAAAAATAATGTGCCGGAGAAAATAGCGGTTTTAGACCCGCAAGGCCAGGTAAAAGAACTTATTTTTGACCGCAATGAAGACCGCCGGCCTGACAAGTGGCAAATTTACAATAAAGGCCGTCTCACCGAGGCAGAAGAAGACCGCAATTTTGACGGTAAAAAAGACCTTATTTCCTTCTTTGACACGAACGGAAAAATAAAAAAAATTCTCCGTGACGACGACTACGATGGCTTCTTTGAAATAGAAGAAGTTTTTAAAGGAAAGATCCGCGAAGTCCTTATTAAATCCCCCAAAAATAAGGCCGTAAAAGAAAAGTTAGTCTATGACGGAAAACAACTTACCAGTCGATTGATAGACAAAGACCTTGACGGCCACTTTGAGCTTGAAGAAAGATTTAACCAAAAGGGCCAAAAGTTTCTCCTCATAAGCCGTGAGGGCAAAAAAGTAAAAGTCTTCTGCTTTGACGAAGAAGAAAAGCCCCGGCTTGCCTTTGTTGACCAAGATAAAGACGGCCTCTTTAAGAAAGAGTATTCTTACACGGAAAAGGCTTGGAAAGACATAAACCCTATAAACCTTGAGGCCGTAATCAATATTTGTGAAAGCAAAAAAAATGGAAAGTAACACTGGCAAAATAAACTACCCGTTTTCGGCCATTGTAGGCCAGGAAGAGGCCAAGTTGGCCCTTATGCTTTGCGCCATCACCAGAGATGTGCGCGGCGTTCTTCTAACCGGTGAAAAAGGGACAGGCAAATCAACTATGGCAAGGGCGCTGGCCGCGCTTCTTCCTCCTGTTAACGAGAGACCGGCTCCATTTGTTAATCTTCCCTTAAATACCACTGAAGACGCCCTAATAGGCCACATTGACCTTGAAAAAACTTTATACAAAGGCAAGCCCGTCTTCACGCCCGGTTTGCTGGCCAGGGCACACCAGGGAGTGCTCTATATTGATGAAGTCAACCTCCTTCCTGAGCACCTCACCTCTTTCCTGCTTGACGCCGCTGAAAGCGGCTATCTGGTAATTGAAAGAGAAGGCTTCTCTTACGAAATGCCGACTGAGTTCATTCTGATTGGTTCCATGAACCCGGAAGAAGGAAGCCTTTCTCCTCAATTTCTTGATCGCTTTGGCCTAGCGGTAGAGGTCTCGGCGGAAAAAGAACCTCACCTTCGCACGGAAATAGTCAAAAGAAGGCTCCTCTTTGAGAAAGATCCTATTGGTTTTTGCTCTCAGTTTGAAAGAGCCGAAAAAGAACTTAAAAGCCGCCTCATAAAGGCTCGGAGTTTATACCCTGAAGTACATCTTCCTTCTCGTTTAAAGGTTTTGATAGCTGAACTTACGAGAGAAGCCTTAGTTCAAGGGCACCGGGCAGACTTGGTTCTGGCTTCGGCTACGAAAGCCCACGCCGCCTATCACGAAAGAGAAGAGGCAACCCTTGAAGACCTTGAGGCCGTAGCGGAAATGGTCCTCCGCCATCGGCGAAGAAAAAAACCACCTAGGGCCTCTCATAAACCAAAAGAGAAGCCCGAAGAAAAACAAGAACCCAAAGAGCCGCCCAAACCGAGCCAAGAAAAATCGAAAACGCAAAAACCCGACCCAGAAACCTTGAAAGGCCAGGAAGAAAAAGAAGAGCCTTCTCACGACTCGCAGAATAAATCACAACCAAAAACACCCGAAGAAATTGAACCAAGCGAAGGCAAAGACCAGGTTTACGAAATAGGCGATATCTTTAAAGTGCGCTCGTTAGAAATAAAAATGCGCTATCAGTTTCGCGGGAAAAGCGGCCGACGCTCTTCTTCTAAAGGGAGCCGTGGGCGTTTCATAAGAGCCATTCCTCCAAAAGGTAAAGTAAGGGATGTAGCGGTTTCCGCTACCTTAAAGGCCGCCGCTCCTTACCAGCGCCTGCGCGGCGCTGGCCCTGGCCGGGGTTTTATCGTCAAGCCCCAGGACTTGAGGGAAAAATTAAGACGGGCCAAAACTGGGCATCTTCTTATCTTTTGCGTGGATGCTTCAGGCTCCATGGCCGCCGAAGCCCGCATGCGGGAGACCAAAGGCGCCATCATGAGCCTTCTTTTAAATGCTTACCAGAAACGTGACCAGGTGGCCATGATAACCTTCAGGGGCAAAGAGGCAAGGCTTGTGCTTCCGCCCACAAGCTCGGTTGAGCTGGCCGGGAAATTCCTGCGCGACTTACCCGTTGGAGGCTCAACCCCGCTTTCAGCGGCCCTGTCCCTGTTAAACAGGTTACTTCACCAGAAGACCTCTAGAGAACCTGACAAACCCATAAGCGTGTTTCTTATAACCGACGGCAGAGGAAATGTGGCCTTGGGAGAAGAAAGCCCACAGGAAGAGATAAAACGCCTGGCCACCACTCTGACTCATCACTTTCCACAGGTGTCTTTCGTGGTTATTGATACGGAAACCGGCCAGATAAAGCTTGAAATGGCCAAGGAGTTGGCGAGTATGCTTAACGCCCGTTACTTCACACCAGAAGCCCTTAAGGCCGACCGCCTGGCCGCCATTGCCCGGGAAATTTTACCAAAGGAGAATACGAAATGAGAAAAATTTACCCTTTCTCAGCCATTGTGGGGCAGGACGAGATGAAGCTTGCCCTCATTCTCAATGTTATAGACCCGTCCATCGGCGGAGTGCTTATCAGGGGAGAAAAAGGGACAGGCAAATCAACCATCGTGCGCTCGCTCGCTGACATCTTGCCAGAAATAGAAGTGGTAGAGGGCTGTCCCTATTCCTGCGACCCGGAGAGCCCTGCTGAACTTTGCCCGGAGTGCCAGAAAAGCCTTGAAGAAGGCCCTCTTCCCCGGGTAAAACGAAAAGTCCGGGTGGTTGACCTGCCTCTTTCAGCCACTGAAGATCGCCTGGTAGGCACTCTTGACATAGAACGCGCCCTTAAAACCGGTGAAAAGCACTTTGAGCCAGGGATTCTTGCGGCCGCTCATCGGGGTATCCTTTACGTGGACGAAATAAATCTCCTTGAAGACCACCTGGTTGACCTTTTGCTTGACGCCGCCGCCATGGGTGTAAACTTCGTGGAACGGGAAGGAATAAGCTTTTCTCACCCGGCGAGGTTCGTGCTGGTGGGGACCATGAACCCGGAAGAAGGGGAACTTAGGCCCCAACTCCTTGACCGCTTTGGCCTCTGCGTCCAGGTAGAGGGCATAAAAGACCCTAAAGAAAGGGTGCTCGTAATAGAAAGACGCATGGCTTTTGAGAAAGACCCTGAAGGCTTTAGCCGCAAGTTTGCCGAGGAAAATAAAAAGCTAGCAGAGCGTATAGTTGAAGCCCAAAATCTTCTTAATGAAGTAGAAATCTCAGAAGAAGTTCTTTACCAGGTAGCCAAAAAACTTATCACCATTGGCGTGGACGGCCATCGTGGAGACTTAACCGTAGTAAAAACCGCCCGGGCCCACGCCGCCTTTTGCGGAAGAAAAGCAATCACCGATGAAGACCTAAAAGTGGCCGAGGCCCTGGCCCTACCTCATCGGCTACGGCGAAGACCATTTGAAGAAATAGCCTTTTAAACCCAAAAATACTTGAGGGACTGAGAAATGGAAAGTTTACTTGCTCTATTAGCTAAAGGTGGAATTGTTATCTGGCCTATTATTTTTTGTTCGGTGCTGGGGCTTGCCATCGTTTGTGAGCGCCTCTATTATTTCCGCAAGCTAAAACAAGTACTCCCAAGCCCGAAAGACCTTGAAAAACAAAGTCTAGAAGATCTGGCTTCGTACTCAGGGCCGGTAGGCGAGATGGCCCAGGAAATCCTTCCGGTTTGCTGTGGGGATAGGGAATTTCTCGAGTCTATTATTGACCACTGTATAAGTGGAGAAGTAAACCGAGCCTCTCGTTATTTATCTCTTCTGGCCACTCTGGCTAATATTGCACCCCTTTTAGGGCTTCTTGGTACGGTTCTCGGGCTTATTAAGGCCTTCCGAGTGGTAGAAGAGGTAGGTAGTCAGGTAGATGCCTCTATGCTTGCCGGTGGCATCTGGGAAGCCATGTTAACCACAGCTGTAGGGCTTTCTGTAGCCATCCCCTTGATTGTGGCTCATCGTTTTTTGTCATCCTGGGTTAACAGATACGAAGAAAACCTTTACCAGCTGGCCTTAGTACTTCTAAAGAAGGCTTATAGAGGGGAATATGCGTAAAAAAAGACGCCGCCAGGACGAAAACTTAGAAATACCCATGACCCCTATAATAGACATTGTTTTTTTACTTTTGATTTACTTTTTACTTACGAGCCAGCTGGTAAAACAAAAAATATTGAAAGTAAATTTACCGAAAAGCGAAACAGCCATTGCTGCTCAACAGGAAGAAACCGTAACTATCGGCATCACTAAAGACGGCGCCTTCTTTTTAAACGGGAAACAGATGGATTTGCCCCGTCTCAAAGAAGAACTTAAAAAATTGGCCGTTTCAGGAGGAGTTAAAAAAGTTTACGTTGAAGCTGATAAAGACACAAGAGCCCAACTTTTAATAGACGCCATGGATGCCGCTCGCAAGGCCGGTCTTAAACAAATCCTTTTAAAGACTAAAAGTCGTTGATATGGCATTTAATGTGCGCGAATCTAATCTGGCTATGTTTTTACTAGTTTCTTTGGTCATTCACGGCCTTTTATTTTGGCTAGCCACCAGGTTAAAGTTAGAAAATACTATCACTCCAGCCACTGAAATTCCCATTGAACTTGTAGCTGAGGAGGAAGAATCTCCCCCACCTCCTGCACCCAATTTGCCCCAGTTAACCGAGCCTTCCGAAGTAAATCCTCTCAAAATAACCCCTGAAAAAATAGACATCTCTGCAGAAAAGCCAATCAAAATAGCCCAGGTAAACCCTATCTGGCAGGAAATAAATATTCCTGAAAGACAAGATTTACCTAAAATTTCAAGCCCTGAAGTGCCGGTTTTGCCAGAAGCTACTTCACTTAAACCTAAAAGAGCTAAAAAGCAATTTAAAGAATACTTTGCCAAAGTGAGACGCCTTATTGCCGCTAATAAATATTATCCGCTAAGCGCTAGAATGGCAGGTTATACCGGGAGAATAGGCGTTTCTTTCGTGGTTGACGCTCAGGGTCGGGTTAGCGAAATCACAATTGAAAAGCCTTCTCAATACGAAATCTTAAACCAGGCGGCGGTGAAAACTATTAAACGGGCCGCCCCCTTCCCTCCACCTCCTAGGGGGTTGAATCCTCCCCTTAGACTAAAAGTAACTATTAAATATCAACTAGACTGAAAATATGGTCAAATAGTATTACCTGTCCTTTTTCGAGCGAACCCTGCTTCAAAATACAACCAGCTGGCATTTATAAGCGCCCCTCCCATGAAGGCATATAAAACAATCATTTCTGGCGAAGGTAAGGGGTGTTTACGCAAAAAAATTCCCATAGACATCATCATGGCTACTAAAAGATAACTGCGCCAGGGTTGAAAGGCAAAGAAGCAAAGATGAGAATGATCTTTATTGTCAAGTCTCTTTATGTTTTTTAAAGCAATTTTACCCATAAAACGCCTTCCCAAAAAACAAGAGGCTATGAAGGTTGCCACCCATAGAACCCAGTAAAGAATGTTATGAGCTTGGTGAACAAAGAAAAAAGAGCGCACTATCAAAATAGAGCCTACAGCCAACCAAACTACTCCTGAAACGAAATAAAGCCAAACTTTTGGAACTCTAGGCTTAATTGACATAAGCACCTACCTTTTCTAGATAAAACTTTAAAAGAAAAGGCGCCACAAAGGTGGTAAAAGTCACTACTTTAACCGTTATTAGTATAAAGGGATAAATCAAAAAGTCCACTTATACGGCCAAATTTAGCAAAAATAATTCCAACTTCCACGAGGAATCATAGCTATACCTAATAATATGAAAATCTTGTAACAGTTTGTAACAGTTAGTTAACAATGAAGGGACAGGCAAAATTTTTTTAGCTCTCCCAAATACGTTCCGATAAGAGGGACAGGCAAAGAAAAAATTTAGGAGGTCTCTTATGCCACGCATCCCACGTTTTTTCATGAATGATCCACGAGCCGCTTATCATGTAATCTCCCGCACGGCCTTGCCCGGCCACGATGTCCTCGGCGATGAAGAAAAAGAACACTTACTCCATCTTATTAGTTGGCTCTCGCAGGTCTATTTCGTCGAAGTTTATGGCTTCGCCATTATGGGTAACCATTTCCATCTCCTCTGCCGCATGCTCCCTGAAGACCAGTTCTCTGACGAAGAAGTAAAACGCCGCATTCGCCTCTACTACGGCGAGAAACGCAAAATTTTCTTCTACGAAGAGGTGCTCAAAAAATGGCGGAAAAGGCTTGGAAATCTTTCTCGATACGTCCAGGACATCAAACAGCGCTTTTCACGCTGGTATAACAAGCGCGTTGACCGCAAGGGCTATTTCTGGGCTGACAGGTTCAAGTCCGTCATCATTGAGACAGGCGAGACTCTACTTAATTGTCTGGCTTACATAGAGTTAAACCCGGTGCGGGCAGGAATTGTAGAAAAGCCAGAAGACTATCGCTGGTGCTCGCTGGGATACAGAGCAAAAAAAGGGACAGGCAAAACTTTTTTGACGCTTGATATCGGCCTTCCGTCCTATGCTAACAAATCAGAAAAAGAGCGCTTCAGGCTTTATCGGAAATTTGTTTACGGCAAAGGTGGGCTTGACGAGCCGGAAAGAGGGACAGCGGAAAGAGGGACAGGCAAAATCTTCCGGCAAAGAGTCAGTTCTTTTACAGAAGGTCTAGCAATAGGGAGCAAAGGTTTTGTAGAAAGTGCGGCCTTAAAGTTAAAGAGATTTCTCGGGATCAAAAGAAAACGAAAAAGTAAAAAAACAAAGTATTGGGTAGATATGACTTTTATCTAACTTTAATTTAACTCTTCCACTCTTCCTTCACACGGGCTATAAGTTTTTCCAAGTAAGGCCTTTCTTTTTCAGTACATAGGCCGAAGAGCGGCTCTCCCTGCTCTACCATCTGGCCGCGGCTAAAAAACACCCGAAAAACCACCATGGGCGGCCCTTCGTGGAGAATAGGAGTCTCTCTTTTCATGAAATACATAATGGCAAGCTCGTCACCGGGTTTTACCACCACCCGACCTTCGCCCTCTTTTTCAATCCTTTGGGCAAGTTCCGGGCTGATAAAATAGCGGGCTTTTTCAGGGGCCTTTACAATGTGTAAGGCTTCACGCAAAATCTCAGCGATAATTTCTTTCTGGCTTAAAGGATGCTTTATTTCCAAAACAGGCTCAAAGGCCTCAACGAATTTCCCCTGAAGATCCTGATTTATTTTAGAGACCACCCCACTAACCTTGGCTCTAATGGTCTTGGGGTTTCTTTCGCGTTCAAGCACAAAAAGCGGAGTCCCCGGCTTTTCAAGCCATTTACCAGAAGAGCCTTTGACTTCGTCTCCCTCTTTGACCAGAAATTCACGAATATAGCCAGTGTGCGGAGCCCCTACCACAAAAACTCGGTAAGGATTAGCCTTAAAAGACCTTAAAAGTTCGTCTATTTTACGATTATCAAGTGCCATAAGCCCTAACGATAATAGAGATTTTTACCTCCCATGGTAAGGAGGGCCTCGTAAAGTTTTTTGCGTATTTCTCGTCTATCCCAGATCCCCTGGATATGGCCACGGCGCAAAGCATTTTCCGCACTGTGGTAATCTGGAGGAATATCTTCACCCGTAGTTTCTCTGATTACTCGTGGGCCGGCAAAACCAAGCCTAGTGGACTTTATGGCAAATTGATAAGGCGAGCAACCAAGAAAGCTCGCCACCGGCCCTGCGTAAGAATTATTATCATAGACCACGAGATATAGGCCACCTTCGTCTATGTATTCACGCACCGCCAAGGTACAGCGTGGCATCTGAATAACCCCAAGGGTTCCCTCGTGAATCCTGATACCACCGGTAGTGTGAATAAAGGCCAGAAACGGCCGCTTGGTTATGCGAGCCCGATCACAGGCCTGGATAAACTTTTCTCCTTCGGCTACCCCTACCGTGCCCTGACGGAAATCAGCAATAAGCATGGCCACTATGAGTGAAATGCCACCTATTTTAGCCTGAAAGGTTATCATAGCTGAATTGCGGCCGGTTTTCTTACGAGCTTGGGCCAACTTTTTATCAAAGCCTTCAAAGCCAAGTGGATTAGGAGAAGCAATATCGGCGTTAAATTCTTTGATGCTATTGGCGTCAAAGACGTTACTCAAGTACCATTGATACTCAAGGGGAAAGTGATAGCCACAGGTGGGGCATACACCACAGAATTCACCGTAAAGGTCAGGTACCCAGATATCCGGGCAACCAAATTTTTCGGCATTCGGACAGGTAACCGTGCGGTCTTCAAGGGCTAGAGGGCTCACGTATAACTCTGAGACGTCTTCAATAACCTGCTCTTCTACCACCGGCTTGGCCCGACCACGACGGCCTTTAGTGCCAAGAAGATCATAGGCGCTCTTTAAGGGCTCTGTTAGCTGTTTTAAAAAGGCAAAGCCTTCACCAGAGATATCTTCCATTACCCGCTGAATCATCTTCTGACTTTGTTTCAGAAAGCCGTAACGAAGATCGTGATAAACGCGAAGCCCGAGATCCTGGCTTTTTTGCATATAGCTTTTTAAGGGTGATTTCTTAAGCCCCAGGACATGCCTACTTATCTCGCGATATTTTTTAGAACGCAGGTCAAGGAGCTTTTCTACTTCTACGTCTGAAAGTTCCCAGCGTACATAGACATCAAACTCATCAGGTGGATTTTCCTCTTCGCTTTTGCGCTTAAGGGCATAGCTGCGAAAAGCCTTGAGGCTTTTTGTACGCAAAACCGCCTCATCAGTGGCCCTTATCATCTCGTAACGCAGGCGCTTAAAAAACTGATAGTCATTCCGCCTGGCCCCAAGGGGTGGTTCAGGAACAATGCGGTCAATAGTGCCCAGGCGCAGGTTGTCCTTGGCTGTAATCTTTAGCTGGCGGGCACAGAATTCTACCAGGTCTCGCGGCGGTCTCTGGCCTTCTTTGAGTTTGCCTTCAATGGCCGCCGCGCCCTCAGGGCTTATCACTGAGTAATATCCATAAGCCGCCATAAGGCGCACATCAGCAAGGGCTATGGCCTCAGCCCCTCCAGAACCGCCTTCAGAAATAAAGGCCACCGTAGGAACCTTAAGTTTGCTCATAAAATAAAGATTTCTCGCTATCTGCTGGGCCGCTCCAGGATAGTCTTCAATAGGAAAGGCCCCTGGCGTGAACACATAGAAGTGAATAGGAATGCCTTCGGTCTCAGCCACACGCATATAACGAAGGGCCTTTTCGTTTCCCCAGGGTTTGGCACTTCCGCCATTGCGGAATTCTTCTCCGTGGCCCTTTTCGTGCCCGATGACAATTACCTGATGCATGTAAATCTTGTCTCCCACGCGGCGAGAAATCATGGCCCGGGCACAAATTACCGCCGGATCAACGTTAATCTCACCTTCACCACCAAGCTCAGTGAAAGAGTCGTAAACGTTTTCCAGTATATCCAGCAGGGTAAAGCGCTGGGGGTTCCTGACAATTTTAACAGTTTCATACGGAGTAAGGGTCTTGTCTGCCTGTTCTTCAAGAAGAGTCAAACGATTGTCAATAGCCTCAAGCCTTGCCTGACACTTTTTTTCCGCTATTTGATAAAAGTTCTCTTTGAGACTATTGAGCTCAGAAAGTATAGCCGGAAGGCCTTCCCAGTCCTCACCTTTTATGTCCTGGAGGTAAGTTACGCGATTTATTAGGTCGTTTAAATAACGATGTAATTCTCTCATAGAAACTTCAAAATCTGTGGTAATTTTTCTTTTAGATACGGCACGTTAGTGGCCAAGGGCTCTCCCTGGGCAGTCTCTCCTTCAATAATTAAAGAATTAAGAAAATCAAAGCCGCGCTCCATGGCTTGAGGAGTATCCTTTCCCCAGATGATACCCAATGCCAGATTCGGGTCAAACTCCGTTGGAATACGATAAGGCTCATCTTGGGGCACGTGGGTGCGCACTCGCAGCCACTCACGCTCAGGATATTCAAACCTGGTAATAGTGCCAGAAAGGGGCTTAAAACCCCGCTTCACGTCTTCGGCAATCAAGCGAAATTCAATGCTTGTGCCTTCAAAAGAGATGTCCTTTTGTTTATAACCAAGCTTTTCACCAAAGGCCGCTCGGATTTGCTCCATTAAAAGATTAGGCTCTTTGCCTTTTATGCGGCTTATACGGGCTGAAATTTCGTTTTCTACCTGGATGCGGGTATTTACTTCCATAAAGTAGTGCTTACCATCGCGGGTAACCAGCCACTCCCAGGTGCCAACGCTATCATAACCCACATGCGCTGCAAGCTTAAGGGAATGATTAACAATGCTTTCAAGCACCTTTTCCGCGTCAAAGGGGTAGTCAGTGTAGGCTGGATCAAAGCCAGGAGCTACTTCTATACGCTTCTGACGGTGCACCTGAATAGTGCAATTTCTGGTACCAAAGTGGACTAGCTCACCAAATTGATTACCAAGCACCTGAAGCTCAATATGATGAAAATCCCTGATAAAGACCTCAATAAGGACGCCATCGTCTCCAAAAAGCCTCTTGGCGTAGGCACGGATACGCCGAAAAACCGGACGCACCATATCAAGGTTATCAACCTCTTCAATGCCCATACCGCCACCACCGGCGGCGGCCTTAATCAAGATACGCGGCTCAAAACCCTGCTCTTCCTGCCAGAGGAAAAGCTCTTCAGCCTTGGCCTCAGCTTCTATTTCGTTATAGACGGGATTAATAGTCCCCGGGATTACCGGAACGCCTATTTCATTGGCCACCTGCTTGGCCATGAGCTTATGACCAAGATCGCGAATTACCTCCCAACGCGGGCCAATAAAAATAAGGGGGTTATTGCGCTTCACTACCCGGCGGGCAAAACGGAAATCTTCAGAAAAAAAGCCGTATCCCGGATGAATGGCCGTACACTTGGCCTCATCAGCCACGGCCAAAATGTCATTGGCATCTCGATAACTGGAAATACGAAAACAGGGCTTCCCTTTAGCTTTAGGAAGCTTCACGTGAAGGCTTTGTTCGTCTCCAGGTGCATAGACCGCAACATAATCTATGCCCAGGGCCTCACAGGCCTCCATTATGCGCAGGGCTATTTCCCCCCTATTGGCTATAAGGACTCGTTCTTTCATACTTATGATTCAAAGGGATTCCTTAACACAATGGTTTGGTTACGTGATGGCCCCACAGAGACTATGTTTACAGGAACCCCGGTAAATTCCTCAATGAATTTTAGATAGTTTTTACAGTTTTCTGGTAAATCTTCAAGCCTTTTTATGGCGGAAATATCCTCTTGCCAACCAGGCAGTTCTTCATAAATAGGCTTTAAGTTAGAAAATACTTTAATATTTCCCGGGATATTATCCAGGCGCTCGCCTTCATATTCGTAAGCCACACAAACCTTTAGAGGATCAAGGCCTGAGAGGACATCAAGTTTGGTTATAGTGAGGGAAGAAAGGCCGTTTAACCTTACGGCCTCTTTAAGGATTACTCCGTCAAGCCAGCCACAACGCCTGGGACGCCCAGTGGTAGAACCATACTCCCCGCCGCGTTCGCGCAAATGAAGCCCGATATCATCTGAGAGTTCCGTAGGAAATGGCCCGCCACCTACGCGGGTTGTGTAAGCCTTACAAATCCCCATTACCTCGTCAATGGTGGTAGGACCAACTCCTGCCCCGTGGCAGGCCCCGCCAGCCACGGTGTTAGAAGAGGTAACAAAGGGATACGTGCCGTGATCAATATCAAGCTGGGTACCCTGTGCGCCTTCAAAAAGGATTCTGGCCCCTTGCTTGCGGGCTTTTTCAAGCTCAACGGCTACATTGGTTACATAAGGGGCAAGCCTTTCCCCCATACGCAAATAGCTTTCAAAAATCTCTTCAAAAGATAAGGCCTCGGCACCAAGATATTTTTCAAGATAAAAATTCTTCTCTTCCAGGGTTTCCGAAAGCTTGGCGCGGAAAAGATCCTGATCCAGAATATCGCCAATTTTTATGCCCCTACGGCCAATTTTATCTTCGTAGCAAGGGCCTATGCCACGGCCGGTAGTGCCGATTTTGGTTTTTCCAGCCTTGGCCTCACGGGCAAGATCAATGGCCTTGTGATAAGGCATGATGAGATGGGCCCGCTCACTGATTAAAAGTTTTCCCGGCTCAACAGAAACGCCCTTGCTGGTCAGATTATCAATCTCCTGAAGCAGTACCGAAGGGTCTATTACTACGCCGTTTCCAATGAGGCACTTTTTGCTTTCGTGAAATATGCCAGAGGGAATGAGATGGAGAATGAACTTATGACCATCAAACATGATGGTATGGCCAGCGTTGTTTCCACCCTGAAAACGAACGATAACATCGGCATAAGCCGTAAGTAAATCGACTATTTTTCCTTTACCTTCATCACCCCACTGGGTTCCCACGATAATGACCGAGGCCATGGCACAATCCTCCTATTATACATTCCAGCGGTGGAAAATACTTAAGACCTGACAAAAAGTCAAATTTAAAAAACTAAGGGATTTCCCCGTGCCTTTTGTTTTTTTCAAGGGGAAAATATTAATCCGAGCGTTTTTTACACGACAAAATATTGCCGCTGACATAATTGCTAAAGCAAAGTAACCTTCGCTGTCACTGCGAGGCCTCGTTAGAGGCCGAAGCAGTCTCAGGGATTGCTTCGCTTCGCTCGCAATGACTCAATTGTTGTCTGTTTAGTGATCCCATTGATACATTACCGAATTAAAGCCATTGTTTAAAAAAACTATCGTTTTTCACGAAAAATTACCTTAACCGGGCTCTTGTCAAAGCCAAGTTTTTCCCGCAGGCGGTTTTTTAGATAGCGTTCAAAGCTTTTTGGGATCTCGTCAGGATAATTGGTAAAAACTACAAAAGTAGGCGGGCGGGTTTCCACCTGGGTTCCGTAGTAAAACTTAATACGTTTTCCTGTGCTCGCGTAAATAGAGTGATCCTGGGTTATTTCTTCTAAGGCTTTATTCACCGTCCAGGTAGGCACGCGGGTGGAATATTGCTTATAGATCTCGTCAACTATGGGGAGAATTTCTTTTACTCGGCGGCCGGTCTTTGCCGAAACCGTAAGAATCGGCGCCCAGGGCACAAACCTTGCGCCATAGCGTATCTGCTGCATAAGCACGTTGGCCTCTTCCCTTTTGCCGTCAAGGAGATCCCACTTGTTCACCACGATAAGGCAGCCTTTGTGGTTCTTGTCTATCTGCGAAAGAATCTTCTGGTCTTGATCGGTTATACCTTCCTCAGCGGTTAACACCATAAGGGCTATGTCAGCTCGCCTTAAGGCTTCAAGGGCCTTATCCACACTGAATTTTTCTACCCGCTCTTTGATACGTGGGCGCCTCCTAATACCAGCGGTGTCAATGAGCAAATACTTGCGGCCGTCAGGCAACTCAAGAAGAGTATCAACACTATCGCGCGTGGTGCCAGGCACATCAGAGACAATCATACGCTCTTCCCCGAGCAGGCGATTCACCAGAGAGCTCTTACCCACATTGGGCCGGCCAAGCACGGCTAGCTTGACGATTTCTTCTTCCAGGTCTTCTTCCTCGGTTTCCTCTGGTAAATATTTGGCCATAACTTCTTCCAGTTCATCCAGGTTGCGCTTATGCTTGGCCGAAATACCCACTACTTCGTCAAAACCCAGGGCGTAAAAGTCAGAAAGGACCTGGTCAAGGCGAGGGCCATCAAGCTTGTTCACCAGCACGATGACTGGTTTTTCTAGTTTATGAAGAAAAGAGGCTAGCTCTTCGTCAACCGGGGTAATTCCAGCCTGGCCATCTACCACAAAAAGAATAAGATCCGCCTCTTTTAAGGCCTTTTTCGCCTGGGCAAAAATTTCTCTGGCAAATTGGTCTTCATCTCCTGGAAGCAAACCACCGGTGTCAATTAAGGTTACTTTGCGATCAGCAATCTCGGCCTGGGCGTAAACTCTATCTCTGGTAACGCCAGGGGACCTTTCCACCAGGGCCTTCCTTGTTTTAGAAAGGGTGTTGAATAACGTAGATTTTCCCACGTTTGGCCGGCCTACAATGGCTATGCGAAACGGTTTCCTACTCATTTTTTACTCCTTTATGTTTTCTTTATTTTTCAAGCTCGCTATAATGCGAACCATGGAAAAGAAGATAAGCTTTCCTCTAAAAGATAAAAGGGTCTTAGAAGAACTTCACGCCGGAGATTTTGTCACCATTAACGGCACACTCCTTGCCGCTAGAGACCAAACCCACCGTAAGTTATTAGAGCTCCTTGAAAAAGGGAAGCCTCTTCCGGTGGCTCTCGCCGGTCAATGTATATACTACGTTGGGCCAACCCCTGCTCCACCAGGAAAGCCTATTGGCTCTGCCGGGCCCACCACTTCGTACCGCATGGATGCTTACACCCCTGCCCTGCTCGCTCAGGGAGTTTGTGCCACCATTGGCAAAGGCAAACGCTCCCGAGAAGTGAGAGAAGCGTTACTTAAACACAAAGCCATCTACCTGGCAACCTTTGGCGGAGCCGGAGCTTATCTTTCAAAATGCATAAAAGAAGTGCGCCCCCTTGCCTTTGAAGAACTTGGGCCTGAGGCCCTTCTGGAACTCAGGGTAGAAAATTTCCCCGCCGTAGTCATAAATGATCTCCACGGCCGTGATTTTTATGAAGAAAGTCAGGAAGAATGGGCTAAAATCCTTGCGGGAGAAAGGTCATGATAATTAAAACTTACGAAATCAACATTAAAACTCAAGGATTTTGCGATATACACGACTTAACGCCCTTGGCCCAAAAATTCGTTGAAGAGGCAGGGTTAACCGAGGGTCAGCTTCTGGTGCATGTGCCAGGCTCAACCGCCGGAGTGACCACCATTGAATACGAGCCCGGTGTTTTAAGCGACCTTTGCCGGGCCCTTGAAAAAATCGCCCCGCAAGACATCCCTTACGAGCACGATAAGGCCTGGGGAGACGGAAACGGATTTTCCCACGTAAGGGCGGCCATTATGAAACCAAGTCTTACGGTGCCGGTAGCCGAAGCGCGTCTTCTCCTTGGCACCTGGCAGCAAATCGTTCTCCTTGATTTTGACAACAGGCCCCGTAATCGCCGCCTAATTTTTCAAATAATGGGGAGGTAATATGCGCCTTTTAAACGCAAATAAAGAAGACGGAAGGGCTTTTATCCATAAACTGGTAAACCGCTTTCAGGCCTTTCCGGAAAAATACGAAGAAAGTGTGCGGGAAATCATAAAAGAAGTAAAAGATAAAGGCGACGGCGCTTTAGTGGAATTTACCCGCAAGTTTGATTGCCCGTCTTTTTCGCGAGAGGACTTAGAAGTCGGGCTTGAAGAGGTTGAAAGGGCTTATGACCAAATAGACGCCGAGCTTTTGAAAGCCATAAAGCTTGCCATTGCCAATGTAAGGGATTTTCACGAAAAACAAAAAGAGCGCTCCTGGATAGACACTCGACCCTCTGGAGCGGTGGTAGGCCAGTTAGTGCGTCCGGTGGAGAGGGCTGGCCTTTACGTGCCAGGTGGTACAGGCGGTGAGACCCCGCTAATTTCCACCGTGATAATGGGTGCGGTGCCAGCTAAAGTGGCCGGGGTGGAAGAACTCATTATGGTTTCGCCACCCAACAAAGAGGGGCGTCTACATCCGGCCCTTTTGGTGGCCGCAAAAGAATCAGGGGTTGACCGCGTCTTTAAAATCGGGAGTGCCTGGGCCATAGCGGCGCTTGCCTTTGGCACGGAGACCATACCTAAAGTGGACGTTATTTGCGGACCAGGAAACATTTACGTAACACTTGCTAAAAAGATTTTGGCTGGCGAAGTGGGCATTGACATGATTGCCGGGCCAAGTGAAATACTCGTTATTTCCGATGAAAGCGCTAACCCGGCCTGGCTTGCCGCTGACCTTCTTTCTCAGGCAGAACACGACTCCCTGGCCACCGCGGTTATGCTTACCACTTCGGAAAAAATCGCCAAAGAAACAGTCAAAGAAGTCAAAAAACAGCTAAAAAAACTTCCCCGAAAGGATATTGCTGAAAAAGCCCTTGAAGACTACGGAGCCATTTTGTTAGTAGAAGACCTGATCCAGGCAACCCACCTGGCTAACCTGATTGCTCCTGAGCACCTTGAGCTTTGCGTAAAAGACCCATGGAGCCTCCTTGGCAAAATAAAGCACGCCGGGGCTATATTTCTTGGGCATTTTACGCCAGAGGCCGTGGGAGACTACATTGCCGGAGCCAACCACGTGCTCCCTACCATGGGTTGTGCCCGTTACGCTCAAGCCCTAGGGGTACATGTTTTCCAGAAAAAACTAAGCGTTGTTGGCTACTCTCACGAGGCATTGTGCGAAGAGGGCCAGGCAGTGATTAAACTTGCTGAAACTGAAGGCCTTTCGGCCCACGCCAACTCGGTAAAAATTAGGCTTGAAAAATAAAGCCTTGTTCTTTTTAGAAGCCATTATAAACTTGGCCTGACTATGAGTTTGAGAGTAATTGTAATCGGTGCCGGAGAGGTAGGCTATTACCTGGCTGACCGCCTATCTTTAGAAGGCCATCATATCGTAGTTATAGACAAAGACGAAGATAAGATTAAGCGCATTGAGCGTCTTTTAAACGTTATGGCTGTTCAGGGCTCAGGGGCTTCGGCCAAAGTCCTTGAAGAAGCGGGTATTAAGGAGACTGACCTTTTCGTAGCGGTTACCAGTTCTGATGAAATCAACCTTATAGCCTGTCTCCTGGCCAGAGAATATGGAGTCCCCCGAAAAGTAGCCAGGGTGAGAAGTGAAGACTACCTATCGCCTGACTCGCCCTTAAATGAACAAAAACTTGGCATTGACCTTATCATTAACCCAGCTAGAGTTCTCGCTGACGAAATCGTAAAGCTCTCCGAAATAACCGAAGCTACAGACTGGGCGGAGTTTGCCCGGGGCAAAGTAATACTCATGGGCTATGTAGTAAAAGAAGAAAGCCCGCTTGCCGGCATTTCTCTTGCGGATCTGCGCGAGCTTAGAGCCCTGTATGACTTTGTCATCGTGGCCATTATTAGAAACAACGAAACCATCATTCCCAGAGGGTCCGACGTTATTAAGGTTGGTGACAAAATATTTGTCATTGCCAAGAAAAAAGACATTCCCGCCATTGAAACCCTCTTAGGTTTTAAGACTGAAAAACCCAAGAAGGTATTTATCGTCGGTGGTGGGCAGGTAGGCCTATGGGTGGCTCAGCGTCTTGAGGCCCGAAAAATAGAAGTCTATCTCGTAGAGAAAGACGAAGAGCGCTGTGAAGAACTAGCCGAAGAATTAGAAGATACGATTATCCTAAACCTTGACGGCTTAGATGCTCAGGAACTCAAAAAAGAAGGCATAGATCAGGCTGATCTCGTTATCACCGTTACTGACGTTGATACGGTAAACATTTTAGGGGCACTTCTGGCCAAACACCACGGGGCGAAAAAGTGCATTGTACGCATTGACCGCCCGGACTTTATTCCCCTCCTTGGTGGGCTTGGTATTGACGTGGCTTTAAGCCCCAGGCTCCTTGCCGCCAACCAGATTTTGCGTTTTGTAAGACGCGGGCAAATACTCTCTGTGGCTACTTTTCTGGTAAGTGATGCCGAAGTGGTAGAAATGGTCATTCCGGAAACTGAATTTTTCAGTAAAGGCAGACGGCTACTGGAAATAGACTTTCCCAAAGGAGCCATCGTAGGGGCTATTTACCGGGCCGGCGAAGTCATAATCCCCAAGGGCGAAACTATCCTTCAGCCCGGAGATGACCTGGTAATTTTTGCCAAGAGAGAGGCCCTCCCTAAACTGGAACAACTCTTTTCCACATGAGAACAGGTGCTTTTCTCTATATTTTGGGTTGGTTTTTAATCTTTTTTTCCGTAACTTTCTTTTTCCCTGGGCTCATAAGCTTGATTTACCACGAGCCTGTCTGGCCCTTTATTTACGCCGAGGCCATAACCCTTGTAACTGGTGTTCTACTTGTTCTTCTCGTAAAGCCAGAAAGAGAAATTGGCTACCGAGAAGGCTTTGCCGTGGTAGTCTTTTCCTGGTTAGCGGCAGGGGTCTTTGGAGCGCTTCCCTTTGTCTTTTCTGGTCATCTGGGTTTAATAGACGCCCTATTTGAATCTATATCTGGTTTTACTACTACTGGTTCTACGGTCTTTGAATCACTGGAAGAATTGCCGCGCGGACTTCACTTTTGGCGAGCCCTTTCTCAGTGGCTTGGGGGCATGGGAATAATCGTCCTATCTCTGGCTATCCTACCTTTGCTTGGCATAGGCGGAATGCAGCTTTACCAGGCCGAAATGCCAGGGCTTACTAAAGACAAACTCGCCCCTCGTATCCAGGATACCGCAAGAATTCTCTGGGGAGTTTATTCCTTTTTTACCGTCTTTGAAGTGCTATTGCTTCTGGCTGGGGGCCTGGATCTCTATGAGGCCCTCTGTCACGCCTTTACCACCATGGCCACCGGTGGCTTTTCTACGAGAACAGCCAGCGTGGCCGCCTTTGATAGTGCTTACCTAGATTATGTTATAACCTTTTTTATGTTTGTGGCCGGTATGAACTTTAGTCTCCATTATCGTTTTTTGAAAGGAGACCTCGGCGCTTATTTCAAAAGCGAAGAATTTAGATTTTATCTTTTAATCGGCATGGCAGCGGTCTTTATCTGCATGTTTTTCAACTACATCTACGGCACTTATAGCGATCCTTCCCTTAATTTTCGTTATTCCCTTTTTCAGGTCTGGTCAGTGATGACCACCACTGGTTACGGCACCGCGGATTTTGACTTGTGGCATCCGGCCTGTAGGTATTTACTTCTGATTCTCATGTTTTTCGGTGGTATGGCCGGCTCAACCGGTGGTGGTGTTAAGCAAATAAGATTTCTCATTTTGTTTAAGTTTATTCGCTTTCAATTCCGCAAGCTCATACACCCCAAGGCCGTGGAGATCATTCGCTACGAGGACAAGAAAATAGCCGAAAGTATTATTCAGGCTATCCTGGGGTTCATGGCCCTTTACGGTTTATTTTTTGTAGTGGCAAGCTTACTGGTATGTGCCCAGGGGATTGACCTTATAACCGCTACTTCAGCGGTAGCCGCCACTTTGAATAACATTGGTCCTGGCTTGGCCAAAGTTGGCCCTACCCAAAACTTTGGCTGGATGCCTGATTTTTCAAAACTGGTGCTCACTTTTTGCATGCTGGCCGGCCGACTTGAACTCTATACCGTGGCTATTCTTTTTAGTCGTAGTTATTGGCGTGGCGCCAGAAAACCCACCTGGCGGTTTTAAAACTTGGTGCCCGGGGCCGGAGTCGAACCGGCACGGGGTATTACCCCAGGGGATTTTAAGCTATATCGTTTCCTTATTTTACAAGTCTTAGAAAGGAAGGTGCTTGAGTTTTTCCTGATTTTTTGTGTCCGAATACCTCTTCAAGGGCCTCTTTGATGGCGTCCTTCTGCACATGAGCGTAGATTTTCGTAACGCTGATATTTGAGTGGCCAAGCAATTCCTGGATAATTTGAATTGGCACTTTTTTGGCCAGCCAGGTAGCTGTTGTGTGGCGAATGTCGTGAAAACGATAATCAAGGCCGAGCTCTGTCATATACCCTCTCCATTTATGCGAGACCCAGTTATCTGTCCAGCGATCAAAAAGACGACCCTGCTTGATCAGCCTCGGCCGTAATATTTCTTTTGCATTTTCTGTTAAGGGAACTAACCTCTCGCGATTGCCTTTTCCAACTACTCTTATACAGGATAAATCCGGTAAAACATCTTTAGCTGTTAACCTGAGCAATTCGTTTAAACGACATCCGGTTTCCAGAGCAAGAACAACAAAGTCGTGAAACTCCCTATCCTTCTCTTTCAAAAAGATCAAAATTTGCTGCATTTCCTCTTCAGAAATAAAACGGGGAGGACCCTGGCGATCTCTTAGTGGTTTTATTTTCCCGAAAGGGTTACTTTTGATATATCCCCACTCTTGAGCCTTGTTAAAAGCTGCCTTGAGATGTCTGAAGTCTAAATTTATACCGGCCGGTTTCCTGCCCTTCTTGATGAGGAAAGCCCTATATTCTTCAAGTTTTTTAGGTGTAATTGCCCTGATAGGGCAGTCGCCAAAAAAGTCTGCAAAGTTTTTAAAAATACTTCTTTCCCTCTTAAGAGTAGAGTATGCTTTGACGCTTTCACTCAAGGTTAGATATTCTTCTATAAAAGTTTTAAGCGAGATTTTTTCCTGCTTTTCAATAAGAATGAGCCGACCCTTTAATGCCTCCTTCTGAATCTCTTTGAAGAGCCTCTCCGCAAGGCGCTTGTCTTTTGTCCGGAGACTCTTCTCCTTACCCCGCTCAAAACGGATGTACCAGTAGCCGTTCTTCCGCCTGAAAAGCTTCATCCTGATTTTTACTAGCATATACCGGACCTCTTGAAAAGTTCCAGATGAGCCTTAATTCTTGCCTTTTCCCGTAAAAAGTAATCGTCTATAGACTCCCTATCGAAAATCAGTTTCCCTCCGCCCGGTTTCGTTGCATATATCTCCCCTTCCCGGGCCAGCTCCCTCAGCTTCTTCTCCGAAAGCCCCGAGTAACGCACCGCATCTCTTATGGGCAGCCAGCGCGGCCAGGTCTGGAGCCTTGCTATCTCCTCCCTTAACTCCTGAAGAAGTTCAATAATCTGTTGTTCCTTCATAACCCGTCCCCCGAATATCTGACCGGATTACTCTTATGTCCGGACATTATGTCCGGACACATGTCCATTCCCGCCTTTATCCAGAATTTGTCTGACAAAATCCTTCAGTTCACCCGGAACCTGCTCAATATCAAACATGTTTTCTTTCACCATACGTGCAAAAACCCTGGCTTCTTCAATTTTCTCTATCCTTTCAATATCAACACGGCTTCTGTGTTTTTCACGCCAGATTTCAAGGGCTCTTACAACCTGACTCAGGTCATTCATCCGTGCCAGGTAACCGGGGCCTATATTTTCTTTAGGCGGAAAAGCAAGTAATATTACAGCTTTTCGCCAATCGTCTGTCTTTAATTTGAATCTTTCTTCGAATTCACTCAGAATCCTTCTCTTCTCCTCTTCCGATGGGCCTCGTGCCCTATTTTCTCCCGGTGGACCTTCCTTATCCGTTTTTTCCCTGACCTCGGGGACAGGGATACCCTTCTGTATGATTTCCAGCAGCACCGTCACCGTTTCCGTCAGTTTTTCTATCTGCTTTTCCAGACGCTCTAAACGCGCTTTCGTACTCTCTTTTTTCTCACTTTTTTGTTGCTTCCTCTGCTTCTTTCGTGTATACTCATCAGCAAGGGCTATAAGGTCAGGTGACGCAATTTTTATGTTGTCACCGTTGTGTTCAACTATCAGGAGGCCAAGAGAGTGAGCTTTCGTAAGAAATTTTCTGAAATCATTTATATCACCAGGCTTGAGCAAGCATACCTGCTCAAGCCAGTATTCAACGGGATATTCAAGACCCTGCTCACCCTCGGCCTCCCACAGCGCGGCCAGATGAAGCACGATGAAATCAAGCCAGGTATAGGCCGCGTGACCACATTCTTTAATAAGCTCAAGTATTGCGGGATCTTTGGGATAATGGGTATATCGCCTGATCCAGGGCATCCCCAGCCTGCGGGTCCGACGGGATCCTTTTTTGCCACTTTTATTTTGCATAATGGTACCTCCTGATTTTTTTATTTGATGGCAGAGGCAATCCGCTTGCACCGGATTGCCCTGCTTCTTCCTCTGCTAAATAATCAAGTAATACCGATAAAGGTATTCCCGAGAGATAAGCAACAACATCAGCAGGGTACCCCTCGTAGATCAGCCTCTCCGCTTCCTCCAGAAGATCAAAGTTTATCTTTCTTTTTTTCTTCTTCTTGAGCTTCCTTTTCGGCGTTCCCCTGTAATAAACCGCACCGGTCGAGACGCCGAAAAAATTACATGCCCTGCTAACCGGAAGTCCCGCCTCCACCATCCGCCTTATTACCCTGAAGGTAAACTCTTTACCCATGGCTACCTCCCGAGTCCGAGTTCCTTAATTGTCGCCCGGGCCATGGATCTAATCACTTCCCGTCTTTTCTGCGGGGACAGGCTACCGAATCGGCCTATGTATTCAGCAAGTTTCCTTCCATCATCAAGCCCGCAGATCTCGTATATCCTGTCAGCCACCTCTCTGCCGTAAACAGGCTCTATCTCCTCCTTTATCAGGATGCACGCCCGGGCCAGATGACTCATTGATAACTCAAGGGCCAGAGCTATTTCGTTCACCAGCGCCACCTTTTCGGCCAGGTTAACCCTTGCCTCTCCCAGAGAAATGGTTTGAGCAATTGCGTTCTCTATGCTCATGTCCTTCCCTCCTGTTCTCTGGTAAACATCACAAAACGCACAAAATAATGGGCCCAGTCGGCACATCGCCTGGCAAGGGCTGCAATACGAAGAGCCTCACAAACCGACAACCTCACCCGAAAATACGGCTTCGCCTTTTCCTCCCTGGGCCTTAACTCAAATACCCGGCGGTTATCTTCCCATTTAACCGCCACCACAAAAGAAAGCTCAGGCTCGTTTAAACTCGCCCGCCCCGACGCGTCCAGACAGGTAGGTGTTGAAAGAATTGTTTCCAGGTGATCCAGAAACTCCGCCGGAATTTTAAATTCCCGAGCTTCCTGTAGCCGTCCCAGGGGATCCACTCCTCGCCAGGTGAAAACCAGCTCACCTCCCGAGTCCCTGACTTTCAGGATCCCCCGTTCACGGGTAACCCGTGTTTCAAGAATTCTTTTGTTTAACTTCATCTTTTGTTAACCACAATTTTTGTCTCTTTTATCAGTTCACGGAAAATCCTCGGGCCTATTCCCCGGGCCCTGAGAAGTTCCGAAATTAACTCTTCCCGCCCGGGTACCCTTTTCTCAACTTCGGTCGTAGTAAAAGACAGAAGATCCTCTATCGCAGGCGGACGTCTGATAACATTTAGCTCTCTGGCCAGATCCGCGGGGTCCTCCATGACTATAACGGGAACCGATTTTGAAACTCCTTCTCCACCGGCTATAAGCTCCTCCAGCGCTTCCGCCCTCTTCCTCCCGTCCCACACCCGGTTACCCGGATCTATCAAAAGGGGCATAAAAATCTGACCGTGTTTTTTAATGCTCTCCTTTATCAGGAGGTAAACCCCGTCCCTTTCGGGCTCATCCCAGGTGAGATCACTGAGTTTTCTATAAAAAACCGGATACTCTATCATTAACGCTTCCCCTTTTTTCTTTGTTCTTTAAGCCATTTCCGAAACTCTTTCCTCTCAGGCGGCCTCTCTGGAAAGGCCCGAATTATGGCCTCCGCCCACTCCCGGCTCTCGCCCTGTAGATGGGAGAGATCGGGGGGCCAGGAAGATTGGTAACGGTAGGGACAATAGGGATTAAAAAACTCTTCCGGGAAAAGCCAAGAAATTTTATGGATACCTGTTTCTTTTTCCAAAAGGAGGGCTCTTTTTACCGAAAAACCTTTGGCTAGAGATCTATAAATAGAAGGATGAGGTATATTAGTTTTTTGAGCTATTTCATAAAGGCTGTCCATCATGTTTCGTTATATAACGGAACTCGTAAATGTTGTCAATCTTTAATCGTAATATTGAGGATGTATAACAAAAATAGTTATATGACTTTTGATGGAAGCTCATAAGATGAAAATGATTTTTGGAAAGAATTTGGCTATTTATCGGAAAAAAGCCAATTTGACCAAACAGGATCTGGCAAACCGTTTAAAGGTCCACTGGAATACTGTTCATCGCTGGGAAAAAGGTGAACTTTTTCCTCGGCCAGAACTGTTAGAAGAAATTGCAAAAATTTTAAATGTAGAAATTTCAGACCTTCTTAAAGCTCCTGAACCGGAACCTTTTCCCGGGTTTGACAATATTATGTGCCAGCCGGCCCGGGAGCGCTACTATTCCGTGTGGCAGCTTGCGGCTCAGCACGCGGGCATCCAGGTGGCCCTCGGAGCCATGGGAGACCCCCTCTTCCGCGACCGTATTCCAAAACTCGAAACAGAAGAAGAAGTGATTGAAGCCTACAAAGAGGCCCTTTCTTATTGGAAAAAAGTGACTAAGCGCCTTGATGAAGAGCTTCGTAAAAGAGGTATCAGGGTCGAGAGCGAAGAAGAGATGATCACTGTGCCCGAGGAAGACTTAAAGTCTCTTGACAAAGGAAGCGATAAGTAATATGGAAAGGAAAGAAGATAGAGTACATACCGAAACTGCAGTGCAACCCGAAAGCACCCTGAGCGGTGGAAACAGAGTCCACCCCTCAGGGTGCTATTTTAAGGTAGCCATCGTAGTTGATTGGGAAAATATTAGATATAAAGTTTTTGCCAATCCAAAACTCAAGTCCCCCAATCCTTCAGAACGTTTCTCTTACAATGCTTACACAGAAAGATTGCCGGTTTTTTTACTGAATTTTCTAGAACCAAACGAAATACCATACCGAATCTTCATTTATGCTTCCAAACCTTTTGAACAAGAGTTGAGGTTGCCATCCCATATCAGACTTTCTCCTGAAGAAAAAAAGAGCAAGGAAAACGAGATTAATCTGAGAATAAAAAGAAACCGCCAAACTTACGAAAATTTCTTAAAAAGGCTAGGAAAATGCAGCTTAATAGCCTTAAGACTAGGAAAAACAGTTTTTAGAGGCTGGAAAGTCGAAAAAGACAACTATAAACCAGACTTAGTTCAAAAAAAGGTGGACATGCTGATGGGGCTTGATATAGCACATTTAGCATATAAACGTCTTGTAGATAGAATCATCATTTTTTCTTACGATACCGACATGCAACCAGCCTTTAAAACTGCACGTTTGGAAGGAATACAAGTAGTTTTGCCAGTTTTTACCGAAATAAAAGATGAAATACCCTCAGAATTGTTTCTTCATAGTGATTTCATAAGAGAAAGACGTTATTTCGAAATATGTCAGAAACTATATGATCCCAAACATTAAATGCTTAAAGTTCAAAAATGTTCCCCCGAACTTACCGAGACTTGAAAAGACTCGAATATGTCTGGGGCCGAAGGGCAGGGTTTAATTGTAAGCCATTTAGTTTTGATGACCTTCTTGTCTGGATAGAAAATCTCGGCGCCATCCCCCTTCAAGACCGTACCGTTAAAGTTACCACCTTTCTCTTCTACCGGGATAAAAAATTTATACTCTATAATACCGGGGCCAATCCTCTTGAACTCCTGCTTTCCCTGGGTCACGAGGCTGGCCACCTGGCCCTAGGGCATTACGAAACCGGTGAACTTTTGCCGCACGCGCCGTCTTTGTGGGCACGCAACGGCCTTGAAAAAGACGCCGGCATCGTGGGCTTTCTCTGCTGGTTGCCCACGCCAGAGTTTGAGCGAATTCTTCAGAAGACAGAACCGCATCCGGAAGTTTTAGCAAACGAGCTGGCCACGTGTGATAGCGAGTGGCCTTTTCTGCTTAAGGCCAGCGAGGCAAGATTGAGAATATGGCGAGGGCTTAGAAAAATTAGTAAACACCGTCATTCATTTTTTGACTAAAAACATTTTTCATTGTCGGATCTCAAAAATATTCATATACCCTTCAAAAGATGGTCATCCCTGCTATTGAGTCTGCTACCAATTTTACAGTCTTTTTCTTGACAGTCTTTAAAAATAGACTATTCTTAAAAAGAAAAATAGAGGGGGATAAAAAGTGCGCAAGATCACTTCACCTTACGCGTTCAAAACCTGTCATATCGCTCAGATAAAAGAGGAGCTGGGCCTGAAGGACAAAAACCGAATTGCGATCAATAGGAAGGGAAAACATAGAAGGGTAAAAACGCCCGAACACCTTCGGCCTTTTTTGATTGAGGCTATCACCACTTTGATGAAAGAGGAAGGAAGAACGCCCACCTACAGGGAAATACAGCAAAAAGCCTTTGAGCTTTACAAAAAAAAAGAAAGCATCGGTCTTGTAGAAGAGTATTACGGATTTCTCAAAGTTCCACCTGAGGATAGAGATTTCGTCAAGAAAGTAGCAGAATCGGAAGAAATTTTTTACGAAGGCATGTAATCAATGGTTGACCTGAAACATCTTTATCAAAAAAAGATCTTTGTTGATTCCAACGCCTTTATTTACTTCTTTACCGGACAATGTAATAATCTTGCAAAAGAAATTTTTAGCTTTGCCGAGAAGAAATGGCTGACTCTGATTACAACCGTAAGAGTTCTCGATGAAGTGTGTTTCAAGGTTATGATAATCTCGGCGAAAGCAAAGTTCGGAATAGAGACAAAAGTGCTGAAAAGGCTAAAAAGGGACAGGAGCAAAATAAAATTGGTGGCAGAGGACGTTCAAAGGGTCATCGAATTTGTAAATAAAGCAAGGATAGAGGTTAAAGGAATTTCATACACGGAGCTAAAGAAAATGCCTTACATTATGGATGCACATGGACTGTTTGGAAATGATGCTCTGATTCTCGCCACAATACAAAGGTTCAACCTGAAGTATTTACTCTCATCGGACAAAGACTTTGATAGAATCTCCTTTGTGGAAAGGATAGATCCCAGACTGACTTGAGATCCGGTTAATTTCAAGCGAGAATTCTAAACTCTTACCGTCTTCATGCCCTTGATTCTTATATTTGCTGACGGTATATGTTTAACCCTTCCCGTGAGGACACGGACACCCTTTTTGTCCGGTGTAAAAGCGATAAACTGTCCGCCGAGATTCCTTTCCTGATCGGGAGGCTCCAAAGTGCTTATAGCACCGGGGCGAATGACATAAACCTCTTTCTCCCGTACGATACCGTCGGCACCGAGACCGCCGGAACCCTTCACCACTTCTGGAAGTACGACCGTACCGCCTTTTTCGGTTACGTACCTTCCGGTGCACTCGTCGTCACCGCAGTAGAGAAATATCTGCGTCCCGAAATTTGCAAGCAGCTCGTTTCTTTTGGCCGCGGACCCCAGTTCAACATCAAAGTTGGCAATACTCTGGGCCGCAAAATGAAGATATATGCCCGCCCCCCTCGCCTTGTCCACAAGGTTTATCATCTCCGGGAAAACGGCCCTGGCCGCTTCATCAACCACTACGAGCAGTCTTCTTTTGAGTCGTCCCTCATCCCGGCGATAAATCTTTCCCGCCGTTGTAAGCAACCAGGTAAGCACGAGCTTTGAAAACATACGGGAGGTTTCGGGAAGGGTCATGGAGGCAGTAAAAATATAAAGTAAAATGCCTTTCCCCTTCCACGGCCGGGTAAAAACGGGATTATCCTTAACATCAATAATTTCCCTGATTGAACCGACCGATATCTGGCTCATGAGGTTTGAAAGTGAGGATATGGTTTCCTCAAATTTTCTGGGATCGAGCTCGGCAACGGAACCCCCCATAAGGGCTATCATTTTTCCCCGGGGATCAACCATCGCCTCACGGGTGAAAATTTCTACCTGACTTTTAATCCATTCGTAGGTGGTAATCTCCTGGAGAACGGAAATACTGAAAGTGGGTTCCTTCCCCTCGCGTCTTTTAAGATAATCGTAGGCATAAATCGCAAACTTACAAACCTTAAAGGCCTGTTGTCTGAAAAAAGGCTCCTTTCCTTTTTCAATCATAGCCACCAGAAGGTTTGCCACCTCATCAAGCCCGGCATCTCCGGGAAAGGGAAAAGAAAAAGGATTAAACCTGAATGAAACCTCGGGGTCAGCCAGATCAGTATAGGCGAGATCTTCAAGTCTATTTGATTTTAAAGCGGCTTCAAACATAACGGGAAATAGTGCCGAACGATCCATTTCCCCCTTGGGATCAATTACCACCAGATCCCAGCCGATTTCCACCGCTCGTCTGATTTCGTCCATCAGCAGTCTTGACTTTCCGGAACCGGATCCCCCTATGGTGAGAATATGAACGCGTCTGGAATCCGGTATGGCAAATTTTTCGGGTCGGGCCCGGGCCCGGGGTTTCCTTAAATCAACGGCTCTATCCGTAATGATCCATTCCGAAGATGGACTTCCTGACTTAGACCATCTGAACATGGAGATATTTTTATATGCTTCGCCTCCTATAGAGGGATCAAAATTTCAAAAATTTAATCTTTATAGCCCTCTTTTTTGAAATAAACGGGACGGTATGTAATTTAGTGCAGGATATTCTTCAACCGAAATGACGGGTAAAAGTCATATACTTTTCGCCGGAACACTTGCCTGGGCCCTGGGGTATTCACCCCCCGAGGTTGCCTGTATAGCGGGAGCAGCCGTTATTCCCGATAGAATTGAACGCATAGGACCCATAAGGATTCTCAAACACCGTGGAATATCGCACGATCTGATTCTATGGCTTTTTCTACTTTTTCTGGTGGTTCTCCTTGAAAACAAAAATGTAATTCCGATTTTCTTCCTGAATGAGTGGAAAATCCTCTTACCGACGGAATATGGCTTTAACTCTTTATCACCACATGCATTATTCTTAGGTCCTGTATTTCACCTGTTTGCGGATGCGCTTACTCCAATGGGAATCAGTCTTGCCGGATGGAAAATTCGTTTTCCCCTCTGTCGGACCGGGCATCCTTCGGAATTCGCTCTGGTCGCACTCCTTTCACTCTGGTGGGGGGCCGTGGGATGGTATGCCCCGCGGCTCGATCCCGTGGTCGTCGTGGCCGCGGGAAAAACTCTGGTTCTCTATCCCGCCTCTTTCGTCGTCCGGCTTGCGGCCGCAATCGTACCCTTCGTACCCTTCGTCCTGTTAAGGTTCCTTCCGTCAAGATCGGCAAAACGGAAAACCGAAGTCCCTGCCATCGAACGCGAAGGGACACCGGAAGATCCGGAAAGGGAACCTGTCATCCTCAAAACCAGGGGTATCTGCGGAAGGGAAGTCGAGATTCGCCTGGAACCGGAGGGAAACACGCTGGTCGCGGATCTTCGGGAACTGAGGAACCTATGGATACCGGCAAGCCCTGCGCCCTCATCCGAAACAACTCCAAAAACCGAACCGGAACCGAAAAGAGAACCGAACATCGAAAGGACCGAACCGCGGGAGGTGCCTCAAAAGGCGACTAAATCGGAAGCCCCCGATAACGAAAGCCATCTTCCGAAAGACCCCGAAGGGAGATTGAAAAGACTTCTTGAGGAATACCGAAAGGACTTCGAAAGAAGTGGTCTTTCGGAAGCTGTGGATCAAGTTGCGGAGCTTCTCATTTCAGAGGGGGCCCGTTTCCCCTCCGTCGCCGGAAAGGACCCGGCGGATGCTTTACGTCCTAAAAATCATTTTGATCTTTTGGCTAAGGTTTCCCTTCTTGAACATTCTGTGAACACGGCCGAGAAGGTTCTTGCGGTGGCCCGGCGGAGGATGCCCGACGGATGGAGGGCCTCGGCTCCCCGGCTGATCCTCTGTGCCCTGGCCCACGACCTCGGAAAACTTCCCTCCGTTTCGGGTGAAGATTACTCAACGGCAAGCCATTCCCTGCACTCGGCCGCCTTACTGGGTAAGCTCCTCAGAGATCATCCCTGGCGGGAGGCCCTTACGGATATCGTGAAGAGGCATCACGAACGTATAGATGAAAAGACACCGGTGGAGCTTGAAATTTTAATCAGGGCCGATAAAGAAGCCCGGGAAGAGGAGGCCGAAAGGCTCGCCGGAGAAAAATTTTCGCCGCCTGTGGTGCGTCCGGAAACTATCTCCGGTAAGCCGGAAACCAGATCCATCCCCGATAGTTTTCCCCTGGAGAGGGTTTTCGCAAAAATTCCGGTAAATCAGGTGCTTCCTAACGGTTCCTTCGTAGCCTTTTCTCAGCCGGACGGAATCGTCTACATACAGGCTGAAAGTTTACATCTGGCCATCAGCGAAACCGCCCGTGAAATAGGTCTCGACGACTCCTTCTACCACTCAACCGAAAAACCCATTAAAAAGAGCTGTTTACAGAGTTTTTACGACGAAATCCGGCGCAGGGGATGGGCGGCGGAAAAACTTGTTTCCGAAAGCTTTTACGGAAATTTTTTCTGGGTCTGGAATCCCAAGAAAAACGACTACACCAGAACATTTTATATTCCCGTAAAAGCGGATGCTTTCGGAATCCCGATCGATGAACTGGAAAAACAAAGAAAATCGCATCCCGTAATCGCGGATCTTAGGATTAAGGGGGTGGCCCCGCCGGGGAGCTCACCGCCCGGTGACTAGCAAATTTCATTCCTGATCATTCCTGTAATGGTACAAAATTTTTTAAAAAAACGAAGTAAAAAACAAAGTTTTGAAAAAACTTCGCACCTATTTTCTTGTTTCATGTAGCTAAAATAATTTCAAAATTTTTTGTTTGCTTTCGGTTCTTTGAAAATTCGGTTTTGTTTGAGGCTCTACCGCCACAGGCGGTGGAGAGCTGATCCCGGTTGTTCCGGGATAAGATATTGCCCGACGGAATCTCCGTCGGATCGTATTATCCCCCGCGGCGGGGGAGACCAGGAGGTTTCCCCCGCTGTTGGGGGCTTCTCCCTCCTTCGGTCTCCGCCCGCCGCATGACCCTCTGCGTGTGGGCCGGGTTCTCCCCTACCCGCGCAGAGGTTTTCGGTCGGTGTAAGCGCGGCGGCCTAGTGGCCCTCCGGCCACACCGTGCGACGGGTGGAGAAAAATTTACGTAAGGAGGGAGGAGTTATGACAAAGAAAGGACAAAACAACAAAGAGGTAAAAAAAGAAAAACTCGTTAAAATCGGTTCTTTATGGAACCGGGTTATGGATGAAGGGAAAAAGTATAAGGGCGGTCGGCTTGATCTGGGACCGCTCGGCAGAGTTTCGGTGGCTCTATTCCGTGAGGAAGAAAAAGAATCTGACAAACATCCCGACTTCGTATTATATTGCGAAAAAAAACAAATAGGTGCCTTCTGGCTCAAAAAGAATAAAAATAAAAAAAGAAGTTTCCTTTCGGGGAACATTCTGGGAATTCCGGTAAATATCTTCGCGGTTAATGGTAAAAAATCGGAAAATGGTGCCGATTACGTAATTGTACGTTTTGCGGATTCTCCCAAAGAACAAGAAACCACCGCGGAATCCGCCGACAATGAATTTTAAAACTCGCCCCGTCGGGGGAGGAAACGTTTTTACGGCCACTCCCGTTCTGGAAATATGGCCTTGAGGCTGCTTATGAGGAGCGATTTGAAATGGACTATTAAAGTCTTTCGATATAGAATGGAGGTAAAAACGTGAGAGAAATAGCCATGGAAATTCAGGAGATAAAACAGGAACTAAAAAATCAAGAAGAAAAAGTAGATCGTACCATTAAAGAGCTGGAATTATTGCGCCAAATTTCTACAGACAATTTAATGGCGGTCCTTGAACTACGAAAATATCACGAAGGCCTAAGCCGTGAATTCAAAGATTTTAAGGATGAGATGAAGGCCTTCAAGGATGAAATAAACAAGAAATGGGGAGATCTCGCCAACCGGCTGGGAACTTTGACCGAGGACATCTTCGCACCGGGCATCCCCTATCTGGTCAAAAATCTAGGCTATAAAGTAAAAGAAAGAATGCTTAATGTGGAATACAAGAAGGACGGAATGTACAACCAGTATGATGTTATTGTAATAGCTGAAGATAAGGACGGAAAAGATGTCGCGTTTGTGGCTGAAGTTAAGAGTCAGCTCAGAGCCGAGCACTTTGATGACTTCAAGACAAAACTTAAAAATCTGATTATATACAAACCCGAATATGAGAATAAAAAAATTATTCCTGTTCTGGCTGCTTTTAACATACCTGAGGATCTGGTCAATCTGGCGAACAAACGGGAAGTTCTTCTCGTCCGAATGGGCGGGGAGTACCTTGAACCCCTCAATCCCGATGTCGTAAAGTAATATTTCCTGAAACTGAAACAACCCATCTCCCCGGCCGGGGGAGGCGAGAGCTTCCCCCGGTTGGGGGATCATTCCGCTCTCCCTCCTCCGGCCGGAAAAATCTCGCCGAAGGAGGGAGCCATGAAGAACGTTTACAAAGAAGTCACACAGATGGTCATTGAGACCTTGAAAAAGGGAATCGGTCCCTGGATCAGGCCATGGAAAACCGCCACCACAGGAGGGCACAGAAACGCCTTCTACGGTCGAACCTACCGAGGGATCAACGTATTGCTTTTGAACATCGCCGCCTGGAAAAGGGGTTTCACATCAAACCTCTGGCTCACATACAGGGAAGCGAGAAAGCTCGGCGGATACGTGAGTCCCGGGGAAAAAGGGACGGCCGTGATCTTCTGGAAATTCGTCGAGGTCCAAGAAAAGGATCACGAGGGCAAACCTGTCTACGACGCGGAAACAGGAGAACCCGTGGTCAGAAAAGTTCCCTTCGCCCGGGCCTATACGGTCTTTAACGTGGAACAGTGCGAGAATCTGCGCCTCCCGGAAACCAGGGAAAGGGTTACACCCGCTGATGTTCTGTTATCGGCCGAAAGGCTGCTTTCCCTCCCTAGAATAAGGTGGGGAGGCCAAGCAGTCTATTATCCCGAGCGGGACGTAATCGTCCTACCACCACGTCGTGCGTTCAGGTCGAGGGACGACTTCTACGCCACGGCCTTTCATGAAATAACGCATTGGACCGGACATCCGAGCCGTCTGAATCGCGACCTCTCGGGCAGATTCGGAGACCGGGCCTATGCGATGGAAGAGCTTGTAGCGGAAATGGGCTCCGCCTTTCTAGGGGCCCACGTAGGTCTCGACATCCGAAAACTCCAGCACCCGGAATACATAGGATCGTGGATCCGGGTACTGGAAAAAGATACAAAAGCTATCTTCACAGCGGCCCGGCTGGCTCAGGAGGCCTGCGACTGGCTCCTGGAACAGGCCGGGATGGTAGAAGCTTCTGAGGAGAAGAAAGCAGCCTGAAAATCGGAGGTAGTTCATGAAACTGCTTTTCAGCAGACACGCGCTGGAAAAGATGCGAGAGCGTAAAATATCTGTTGAAGAAGTTAAAAAGACAATTTCGTCTGGAGAGACAATCAAGGAATACCGCCACGACAAACCGTTTCCCAGCCGACTGGTTCTCGGTTTTCCGGAAGGTCGGCCACTTCACGTCGTCTTGGCTGAAGACCCCGAAGGTGTAAAATACATAATAACGGTCTATGAACCCGATCCTTCCTTATGGGAGGATGGTTTCAGAAGGAGGAAGAAAACATGAAGCTGACGTGTCCACTTTGCGGAGGACAAATGTCGGAAAGAAAAATTGATTACGAATTCAGGAAAAAGGACAAATATATAGTCGTTAAAAACGTCCCTGCATTCGTATGTGTAGAATGCGGGGAACAATATTTTGAACCGGAAGTAGTGGAAAAAATTTTAAACTCCGACATCGAAAAAGAAGGTCGTAGGGTGACCTGCCTGGAAGAGGTGGAGGTCAACTACGCAGCCCTTTAAAACCACGTTTTAGAAAATCCGGAAAAGGCGGCACAGAGCGGCCGGGAAAGGCGGCCCGGGCCGCCTTTTTCTTTTTCGGGGTGCCGAAAATTTCAAAAAATCGGGTAAAAAAGGGGTATTTTTTTAAAAAAAGGGACCCTTCTCACCCCCTCTCACAGGTTACATTTTCTCCCATGAAAAAAAATTGTTTAAGGGGAGAAAATGTTATCTTTTATCGGGCGAGTTGCTAATCCTTTTGCATCCGTTACCGTTGATGAAATTGAAAAAGCAACCACACGCTATACCCTTTCGCGGTGGTTACCCTATTTGGCTTATGATCCCGAGAAAGGTATCTATATAAACAGAGACGGGACGGCCGGATTTATTCTTGAAACATCTCCCCTTCCGGGTGCGGATGAACAGATTATACAAAATCTCACGGGAATTCTTGATTCACTTCCTCAGGAATCTGTGCTATCCGTTACCCTGTTATCTTTTCCCGCTCTTGATCCCGAAATAGAGCAATATGAGAAGCTTAAAACCAGGGTTTCGGAAAACCCGCTCCTTGAGGAAACGATAAAACGATACGCCGGGCATCTTAAAAAATGGACAAAGGGAATTCCCCATCTTCTGGGAACTCCCCTTAGAAGATTTAGACTGCTTTTTTCCTTCAAAGCCCCTTTCAGGGACGAAAAAAATCTCGAAGACATTCAAGATTTTAAGACGGTTGTAAGGGAGGGGTTAAAAGGGGCATATCTTTTCCCGGAAGAATTCAGCCCGGAAAGGCTGCTTTATACCTTTTTTGTATTGTTCAACGGCCGTACTGAACCGAATCTTTACTGGGATCCTTTAAGGCCGCTTTATGATCACCTTATTCTTTCGGAAACATCTGTAGAGGTAGAACGGGATAAACTCAAAATAGGTCCTCTGAATTACAGGGCCCTTTCATTTAAACAGGTAGCTTCTGATGTAAATGTTTTTAAAATGTCGGAACTTTTCGGAGGAAATAGAGGTTCTCTTGATGATAGCAATCAGATACCCGTCCATTTCTTATACACCGTTTTCTTTGTAAACGATCCTGACGTTGCAAATACAATTCGTTCAAAAGCTTTTCTTTTTAAAAGACAGGTTGAGAAGGAAGATTCTCTTATAACTCGTTTCATAGGTGAATATGCCCAGGAACATCTATGGGCGGTTAACGAGATCGAAAAAGGAGAAAAATTTTTATATGCCGTTCCGATCTTCTGGTTCTGGGACGAAGATGACTCTAAATGTATTTCCGCAATCAAACGTGCTAAAAGGATGATATCCTCAAAGGGTTTTGTGCCTCAGGAAGAAAAGGATATCCTTTTACCTCTTTTTATATCCTCTTTACCCTTCGGTTTTTATCACGAGGGAGCTAATCTTGAGAGGATTGATAGACATTTTCTCGCTCGCTCTGACCAGGTAGCAAATTTATTGCCGGTAATTGTAGACTACTGCGGTGGAGGAAAACCACATATCGTCTTCATATCCCGCAAGGGACAATTCGTCCCCTTCGACCCCTTCGATAAAGCCGCCACGAACAAAAATATATGCGTGATGGGAACCTCGGGAGGCGGCAAATCCTTTCTCATGAATCTTTACGTTTTATCCATGTACGCCGCGGGAGCAGCCTGCTGGATTTTTGATGTCGGTTATTCCTACCGGAAACTATGTAAGCTTTTAAATGGTCGTTATATCGATTTAGGAGAGGAAAACCTTTCTTTAAATCCCTTTTCACTGGTTCCCGAGGGTTCAGATCCTGAGTCCGAAAGTGAAAGAATGCATCATCTTGACACAATAGCGGCTTTATACGGTTGTATGATTTACTCTCATACAGGCGGAAACGCTACAGATACGGAAGCCAATATTTTGAGGGGAGCCGTTCGGTGGGCCTGGCGAGAATTCGGTAAATCCGCGGATGTGGATAAGGTTTACCTGTATTTGACAAGATTTACCGATCTTGCAAAGGATGAGCTGGAGGAGATATGTCCCGATGAAAGTACCTGCAGGTCAGATCTAGTTCATGCGGCCCAGAACCTTGCTTTCAACCTGACGGAATGGACCGGCAAAGGTTCTTACGGACGGTTTTTTAACGGTCCGGCTAGCTTTGATTTCTTTTCGTCCGAGGCTTTCGTTGTCCTGGAAATGGAAAGAATAAAAAGGATTAAACCTCTTTTACGTGCTGTTACAATGACCTGTCTTAATGCGGCAACCGCAACCCTCTACCTGCTGGAACGCAGTATACCCAAAGTTCTGCTTTTTGATGAATGCGGTGTTACCCTTGTAGAGTCAGGCGGGGGAGCTCACAACCTGTTTGGCGAGGTAGTGGAGGAAGCCTATCGCAGAGCCAGAAAATTTAACGGCAGCACCATTACGGTCTTCCAGGGCCCCCTGGACCTGGAAAGAATAGGTGCAGCCGGACAGGCCATAATAGGAAACAGTAGTTTTCTTTTTATGCTCCCCAGTGATCAGTACAATGAAGCCATCGAAAAACAGATATTACCGTTCAAAGAGGCCGGTGGTCTCCTTTCTTCGATTTCCTCGGCTCGTCCCCGGTATACGGAAATAGGAATTAAGTCTCCCTACGGGTTAGGGATAATCCGTGTGGTTGCCGACGGATTCCTGTACTGGCTCTGTACCTCGGATGCCGACGAATGGGCACATGTCGAGGCCCTGGCCCGCGAAAAGGGAAGTCTTATTTCTACCCTGAGGGAGCTTGCTGATAAAAGAGACCATGAAATGGAGAAGTTTCTTAAGAATTAAAATAATTACGGCAGTGTTTATACTGGGTCTGTGTACAGCCGGATCCGTTACGGCCGGTGATCCCGTATCGGCCGGAACGGATATAGGTTCACAGGTAAGAAAATCCTGGGCTTCGGAGGAAGGTTTTAAAAAAATAACCCAAGCACTTTACACCGGTAACACTACACTTAAAACGCTTGACGGATCACAACAAGGAACCGCTCGCATAAATTGTCCCGGAACATTAAGTCTTTTTGAAATACTCGTGCAGCCGGGTCCCACCGGAGATCTCAATTTTATTTCTGTAACCTACGACGTGGATTTCGACGGGAATTTCGAAAAACAATACCAAATCCCGGGTCCCGTCTCCGGGATATGTGCGAACGGTTTCGTTAAATGTGACGCGGGAACCTGGAATAACTGTCACTGGTATAAATGGAAGTTTGAAAACGAGGAACTAAGTGCGGAAGAAGTCAGTCCGTCCGATCTCGGAGGTTGCTATTGTATAAATACGGGTTGTACACAGGCCGGTTTTCTCACCTTCAAGGATCAGGTTCTTAGATCCCTCGGTGGAGGGGTCGCCGGAGCCATGGCTGCGGCCGATCCCAGGCTTTCTGTAGCCGAGGCAAAGATTGATGGCATTGCAATCCGCTACTACGCCCAGAATGTCGGTAATTGTTCATTAACTCAGGGGACCTTTTCTACTTACGGATTTGATAAACCGGAGGACCTCTATCAGAATGCCGCCCTTTTATCGACTCAAGCCGAAAACGAAGTCCTTTCCCAGAGTGCGGATTCCGACTCTTTTTATACTTTGCTGACCGGGAGTCCCGCCTTTACCAATGGAGAAAGGCTTACCTGTCAGAAGGTCAGAAATGTTTACGTGTCGAATTGTAAATTGACGGAGGATATTGCGGATTCCTGTTCGGCCTTGGAAAACCGTTCCGATTGTTATCTGGAAGAGGAAAAAGTCTACGACGTAAACGGCTTATCCGTAACTACCTACAGGAATTTCAATCCTACAGGTGTGAGTCCTGTAGATTCATGCGTAACCTTTAATCCTGCGGATTTTGCAAATTGTGTAGCGAATTGTCAGGGTGACATAACGACAGATGGTGGATGCAGTCTTTGCTATCCAGGACAAATACAGAGTGTTTCTTATCAAGGAAACGGTTTATGGCGGGTATCCCTCGCAAGAACGCAAACAAATTCCTGCGGTGACGTTTTTAACTATCAGGTCTGTGGAGAATTTGAGGTTTCCTGGGACATTCCCGACGACCCTACGGTCACGATAAAATTGGACGGAACGGTCGTAGAAAGCGTGACCATAGGGCATACAGATGGAACAGACCCATCCAAAGGTTCCTATCAGGGCGATACGGGATCCGAACAAAAAGAATTGTACGTTTCCCTGAACAACGAGGGAGCCTGTAACGGTTGGGCTAACGGTTCTTTAATTGTGTATTTGAAGTTGAACATTCCCTCCGCCGTATGCCACGACTGGTGGAAAATCGAACGCACCTATGTATGTACGGGAACCCCTACCCACGATCCCGACGTTTCGAGAGCTGACACCATCGCGGAAACCCTTACAGAAGGGGGCGGGACCTGGACATACACGGATCCTATAACCGGAACCGGATCCGTGGACTTGAATATCGAAACCGGCGAAACCTGCATCAAGGCCTGTAAATTAATGCTTACCGAGGATCGGGCCCAAGCCGGCGCGACGACCACTACCGCGGACTATCGCACCGATCCCACCTCGGTGACCTACATCTACCGCACCTGCATCGACGGAACATGCCCCGTGAATCCGGGAGAGACCATAGTCAAGGACTGCCAGTGCCTGAACGAATTTAACGAAGTCTACGGTGCGATGGAATCCCTCAGGCAGGCCACGGTGGACATGATATGTTCGGACGGAACGAAAAAATAAAAATACTGACCATTTTGCTTTTCTGGCTTCTGGCGCTTCCTCATTGGGCGGTGGCTGAATGGCTCTGCCCCAGGACGCTTCAAACCTTTGCGACCGCAGACGAATGCAGCCTCTTATGTCCCGGTGTGGATTGTATCGAATCGGGGACCTACATGTGCTCGGCCGATACCGACGGAGACGGTGAAAATGAACTCTATCAGTGTCAGCAAGTCTTCCGGTGTCCGCTTGGTAACTATCCCTGCGACGAGAACAATCGGTGCAGCATAAAGGGTAGCTGTACAGAAGAATCGACCACAACTAGTGAAAGCGGAAGCTGTGAAGAACAAGAAATTTTAATTTGTCCTAACCCGGAGGATCCTGATTGTCTCGTTTGGGCATACGTGTGTTCCCTAAACGGCACCCCGTACCAGACCCTTTCCGAGTGTCAGGAAAATTGCACGCAAACAACCACAACGACTTTTTACCGATGTAATCTAACCGACAAAACCTACGATGATTATTCCACCTGCCAAAGTGCTTGTGTAGAAACAGCCGTCTGCACTCAAACCTGGCAGTGTCCTATAGAAGGCGGCACCGAATGTATTGATATGGGAAGCCCTGACAATTATGAGGATGAATACACAGATTTTTCTTATTATCAGGACGATGGAGCTACGGATCCGGCTACAGGCGAATGTCTGGGACAAATTTACATATTCAACGGCCGCCCGATGATGTGCAGACGATCCGGAATCCAGACCGGTTTCCACAACTGCTGCGATGCTGATGACGAAGTGGTACAGGAACTGAATAATCAGTTAACTTCTCTGGGTGGAACTTTTGCCGTAATATCCAGGGTCAAAGATGCTATTTCCCTGGCATCGCAGACCCTTAACGCATACCAGGCGCTTTCGGCCGGAGCAAGTGCTTTAGAAGTAGCCTCCAATTTTGATTGGTCTCCAACGGCCATAAATGCTGCTATTACTGCGTTTAATAACGGGGAAAGTGTTACCAATGCAATCATATCTGCTCTTCAGAATGGTCTGGGGCTCACTCCTACAGGTATTATTACACAGATAGCTCTAAATTTTGCCATGGACTTCGCCATGAAAATTCTTTTCGGCGGTTGTAGCGAGGACGACGTAATGACGGCTGCATATAACGAACTCGGCTTATGTCATTACATCGGAAAAAAATGCGTTAAGAAGTTACCTATTGTCGGATGTGTTCAGAAGGCCAATGTTTATTGCTGTTTTAACTCCAAACTTGCGCGCATAATCCATGAACAGGGTCGAGCACAGCTTGACACCTTCAGCGGCTGGGGAACAACGGATTATCCGGATTGTAGGGGGTTTTCGCCTCAGGAGTTTCAGATGCTCGATTTTTCCCGCATAGATCTTTCCGAATGGTACGGAGACATAGAAACTAAAACGCAGGAAACTATACAGCAAAATCTTCAGCAAAATCTGGAAAATTTCAAAAATAATATTCGTTAAGGAGGGAGAGGCCATGAAAAAGATCTTTTTATTATTTTTATTTTTTTTGGTAACATCTCTGGCAACGTCCTGTACAACAGGAAAACAGAAACCCATCAATAGTCCCGAAACCCTTTCGGCAATACGGAATATTAACTTCACCGATGATAGAACAGATGTTGGCTTACTAATCGACAAGAAAAATTATCTGATCATATTTTCCTCTCCTGTGTCCGGAAATCAAAAAGAGGAGCTAACCGTATTACTGAACCTTCCTCGTGGTAAAGAAGAGGAATTTTTAAAATGGACGGAAACCGGAGAACTATCAGATGACCTGTTTAAAAAGGTACGTATCTCCTTGGGAAGAAAACCGGTTCGTGATCCGGAAACCGTAAGAGCCGTAATTCAATCTTTATATAGATCAAGAGCATATAGTTTTCCATATTTTTATATACTCGGACGTAATGGTCGGGTAGCCGAGATTCAGGGTGTTGATGACTATTTGCGATTGATTATAGCGTCGCATCAAAAAAACCTTCCCGATTTTTCCTTCCTTAGAAATCAGATAAGCATAGCAGGCATGATGGATATTATGGAATTTCACAACGAGGGAAGCAAAATTCTGGGAGCAAAACTCGGATTCAAAATGCCGTTTTTTCTGGCCATTGATAGTGCCATATCGGCTATGGGCCTTACTCATGATATCTGGAAACATTTAACCCGTGATTCCCGCGCGGAAAAGTTTCTTAAATCGGGTGCCTCGGATAGAGACAGGTGTTTAATGATTCTCACCGATCCTGGGAAAGAAATACTTAAAGATTCTGAAAAGGGACTTCATGAAGTTATCTCTTATTGTAGCAAATATCTGCAAAGAGAAAATCCTGCGGGTCAGGAACTTGTAAGGGTGGCAAAAGCAGAGGGTCGAGCTTTTGCCATACTTTACTTTGTTCATAAAAAGAAAAATCTCCCCGCAGAAGAAGTCCGTCAGGTCCTATCCACTATAGAAGAGGCAAATAAATATGCAAGGAATTATACGGAAAGGCGTTCTTTGAATTTTATCAAAAAATTTATCAGAAAAAATGCGTCCGCTAGTAAATAGGTTTCTTTTACTTATATGTTTTCTCTTACTATCCGGAGGAAGTAGAGCACAACCTCCGGATAACAACCCCCATCTTTCGGAAGCCCGGAAGATTGCGGAAAAATCCCTGGAAGAAATGAAGAAGGGACCACACTATAGAGAAGCTATTTCCCGGGCCCGGACATCGGCCGGCATAGCTATAGAGAAAAATAGAGATCTTCTGAAAGAGAAGAAGCCACCCGGGAAAAGATCCCCCGGTTCAAAGAATTTTATAAAGAAAAGATATTATCTGATTATATCGTCCTCGGTACCGACGGAAACCCTAAGAACCTACATGGCTCAGATAGAAAGATTGAGAAAGAAGGGAGTGGAGATCGTTCCGGTGGTGCGTGGATTCGTCGGCGGCATGAAGAAAATACGTCCCACTATCGAATTCTATTTAAAAATAGCCTTAAAAGACCCTTCGGTCGGCTTATCCGGGGACAATTTGAGGCCGGTGGCGATATCGGTGGATCCCAACGCCGCCCGAGGTGTTTTCGCCGTTCCGGCCCTAAAAACGAAGGACGGATCCTGCACGGTTTACGGGGACGCACCCCTTCCGTTTCTCCTGGGAAAAATCCGTGAGCACGAGTGCGGCAAGCGTTTCGGTGCGGTCTTCGAGTTCGCCGAAAGGGATGCTCTTGCCGAAATAAAGGAGGCCGCCGAAAGGGCCTTCCCGAATCCGGAAAAAATGAGGGCCTTTTTTGCCCGGCGGGTACGGGAGTTTACATATCTTCCCGGAGCTAAACTACTTCCTCCGGCAAAAGAGACCCGATTCAAGGTAGTCAAACCGGAATACGAGCTTCCCTTTGACGTCAGGGATCCGAAAACGGGAGAGATACTCTATCCCCGGGGCTACAGATTTAATCCCCTGGAATACGCTCCGTCGGTACCGTTCGAAGTCCTTCTCATAAACGGTACCAGGCAAAAGGAAGTGGCCTTCGCCCGAAGGATGGTTTCCGAAGACCCGCATCTTTCGGTGTGGGCGCTGGGAGGCGATGCCCGAAAGCTTTCCGGAGTCGTAGGACGTCCGGTCTTTTCCGGGGAAACACTGGCCCGGAAAGGCTGGTGTGCCGCTACACCCTGTCTCGTACGTCGTAAAGGAGAAGTTCTCGAAGTTAAAGAGTTCGGTCCGAAGGAGATAAAAGGAGGTAACGGTGCAGCTAATACAGCCGGATCTTGATCATGATTTGCGAAATAAAATATGGGGAGCACTGGAAATACTTAAAATATATTTACAAAAGGCCGAAAATGATAACAAAGACATATCCGCGCTCATAAAAGTCAAAACGGCCCTGGAACAATCCCTGGATCTTCTCGATGGTAAGAGCTCTCATGTCAATATAAAAAATCTGTCACAGATGGTCCGGAACTCCCTGATAGATATCAAGCCGATAGCCCGGGCACGAAAAATAAACCTGGAAATAGAAACAGCCGATATTCCCCTTCCCGTGTCCATAAACAAATTTGTTTTTTTACGCATAATTCACAATATCGTTTTAAATGCCCTGGAAGCGGCTGCCTCCAGGGTGACGGTAAGGTGCGGTTACTATACCGGCGATTACGGTGGTTCGGTATCCCCGGCCGTAACGGTTCGTAATGATGGAAACTCGATTGATCCCGTTCTCTTACCCGGGATATTCACGAAAGGTTTTTCCACTAAAGGAGAAGGAAGGGGGCGGGGGCTAAGTATAGTAAAACAACTTCTTGAAGAAAATAATGGGGATCTAATTCTTTTTACTTCGCCGGGAGAAACCGAGTTTTTGATCATTCCGGGAGGGACCGATGAATAGGGTCTTCTTTGTAGTCTTTTTGGGGATATTTATATTCAGCGGGAAAGCTTTTTCTCTTTGTGATCCCCGTTTTGTTAATCCGGTTACGGACGTATGCTGGAGCTGCGCTTTCCCGATAAAGATAGGCGGTATAACCGTACTCGGATCCGACATGCCGGATGCTGATGCTCTCTCCTCGCCCGTATGTTTCTGTCCGGGACCTGCCGGAATTCCTGTACCGGGTATTTCGGTTTCCTTCTGGGAACCCTATAGAATTCTTGAGGTGGTGTCGGATCCCTGGTGTATGGTGGCCGAGGGAGTAGATATGGGAGGTATAACATCCCGAACCGCAAGGGGAACCCTGGTGGGAACTGGATACGGTGCAAATTCCCCCCATTATTTTGCCCAGGCCCACTATATAGTTTTTCCCGTATGGGGAATTTTAGGTCTGCTAACCGATATACCCTGTGTGGAGTCAGGAGGCTGGGATGTGGCTTATATGACGGAACTTGATCCTCTGTGGCAGAACGACATGCAAAGCCTTATCCTCAATCCCGAGGCCCTGGTTTTCGGCAATGCCCTTTTACAGCTTGCATGCACCGCGGATGCTACGGCTGCGGCATTCGGTCTTCCCCGTGACGAACTTTTTTGGTGTATGGGGCAATGGGGGAGCGCATATCCTCTTACGGGCCGGGTAGCAACGGGGAACAAAATTCTGGGAGCGGCTGCCGTAGCGGGAAGATTGCTTTATAAGCTTAATAGAGAGTTACTTCTTTGTGATAGGGCGGTTTCACCCTGTAGCTGTGTTCAAACGCCGATCTGGATCAAATCACATTATCGGCTTCAAATAGTACGTCCGAAGGCCAATACCGGAAGTGCCATACGTATAGGCGAGCCCTCGCCCCTCTGGGAGGCGGGACAGGCACCGCCGCTTGAAAAGGGGACCGATAATTTTGCCTTCATCGTATTCCGCAAGGTGAATTGCTGTCTGATATGGACGCCATGAGGAGGAAACGATGAAAGAGAGGTATGAAATAGTCATAAAAACCGGTGGTCTCTCGGAGGAAGAAATTGCAAAACTCAGGCAAAAGGCCCGTAAAAAAGCCCTTATAATAAGAAATTTTGATCCGGAGGTTCCTATATTTCTAGTTGAAGAAGATAATGAATCCGAAGAAAAACGGGAGATTCAGGACAAATGATAAAGAAAATATTTTTTACCGTAATATTTGTTTCTTCATTAGTTCTTATTCTCAGGATGGACTTACTGAAAGAACTTTTGGGAAGTTTTGCCGGAAGGCCATTTCTGTTATTTGCTCCCGTAATGGCCGGGCTTTCCGGCTGGCTCTGGATAGTAGAAAAGAATTTTCGAGCGGCTTTTTTAAGCTATTTACTTACGGCGGGTCTGGTTTTTTCGGATTTTCTATATCTTCTTGCCGCAAAGCTAACGGGAGGTTGATATGTCCGATACGGTCATAATCGAATCCGGGGGGAAAAACCTTCCCGCAGGCTTACTTGAGGTGATTAATGATCTTCAAATGTGGGCTTCAAGGGAGGCCTATGAACGGGCGGATGAAATTACTCTTGATGTTTACGGTGCCGAGAGACGACGAGCGGTACGAGAGGTTATGGCCCGTATCGCAAGGGAGGAACTTATATTTCTGGTGGTGATTGTATTTCTTATTGAGGCCGTGCGTAAAAACATTCTGGTACCCTTTGCCGGAGAACTGTCACATATCCCTGCCGTGGTAATGGCGGTTTTCTGTCTTGCTCTTCCTCTGCTGGTACCTCCGGCTATTCTTGCCTGGGGGGCAACGAGAGCGACGGGAAAGCTTTCTTCATTTATAGCCCGTTATGCATCCGGGATCAGGGCTACCTGGTTAATCGTGGGTTCTTTCCTCCTCTCTTTTACCCTTTATATACTGCTTCCGAATTCCGGCCTGGTTGATCTTTTTTACGAGAGAATTCCGTCTGTAGCTCCGACGGTGGAAATAATAGCCGGGATTTTAGTTTCAGCGGCACCCTGGATTTTTGTTTTTGCAACAATATCCGCCGTGCTTCCTCTTAGCATTTCATATTTCGTTTCATCACGTATAGAAAGGAGAAACCGTTTTGTAGAGGAGGTAAGGGGTTCATTATAAAAAATTTGATTTGGAAGGAGGTATTTTATGAGTGTGAACAAAGTCATCCTTATAGGACGCCTGGGAGCGGATCCGGAGGTCCGTTACACCCCCGATGGCCAGCCGGTATCTACTTTTAACCTGGCCACATCCGAACGCTGGACTGACAAAAACGGTCAGCGGCAAGAAAGAACGGTATGGCATCGCATAGTGGCTTTCGGCAAACTGGCCGAAATCTGCGGGGAATATTTGTCTAAAGGACGCCAGGTCTATATAGAAGGACGGCTTCAGACCCGTTCCTATGAAGACCGGGACGGCATAAAACGTTATGTTACAGAAATAGTGGCAGTAAACATGCAGATGCTTGGCCGCCGGGATGAACATGGTAATAGTGGAGGAGATAGCTCTGAAACTTTCCCGGATGAGCCACCTCCCGATGAAGATCTTCCGTTTTAGGATAAATTTTGTTAAGGAGAAAAAATGCCGGATGTTTATCTTACCCAAACCCAAATTGAATTCTGCCAGGAGCTGAATTCTTTCTTAGATATCTCTTTAGATGCCTTTAAATAATTATCTCTAGCTTTGTTTAAAAAATCGGGGTCATTCCAATTGTTTTGTATCCGGTCAGCTAGTATCTTTAGTGTTTCCATTTGTTCGGTCTCTTTTAACATGTTTTTCACTGAATTTTTCCTCCTTTTTATTTTTAGTAACAAGATAAAATTCCTAGAGGTTTTGTAAGCAGGGCCGTAAAATCAAAAAAAGGTGAATAAACTGTAAAAATATGTTTAGTTGGATCCGCCGAAAAAGCTAAAATACCATTTAAATTTTGTAAATATACTTCTAAATACCACAGGAAATGTGGCAAATTCTGATCCAGAAATAAATTAAAATTATTTTCATTTACAATGAATTTAGCATTTTCTTTCAAAAAAGTCTTTATTACACTATTTTCTGCTATGAGAGTTCTAACTTTTTGTAGTTTACCTAAATTATTTTCTGCTATAAAAGATTTTATAGTAGAATAAATATATGCTTCAAAAGCTTCTTTAAGTCTGGGATAAGGGAAAAACACTCTATTAGGTTCCGGGAAAATAAGATAAGAACTATCATCTAAAAGTTTTTGAATATCGTCCTTAGATACTATTGCAAAAAAGCTAGGCTCTTTTCCGAAAAATTCTTATAGAAAATACCCAGAATCGTCATAGATTATATAATCCTTTTCACTATTATTCTTTAAAGTATGACCAATCAATACACTAACATGTTGTTTAGTAGCTAAAATTACAGGAAAGCCACTTTCAATTACAGAATCTAAAATATTTAGGAAGTCTTTTTTAAAATCGCCATATCTTTTTATACATATATCTATCCTATTGTTAGCAAAAATCTCTGCAATTTGATAAATTAATAAACCATCACTAGGGAAGAGTTTTGTTCGATAAAAAGAATAACTATTCACTATATCATGAATATGAACACTATTAAAATTCCATTTTTTATGTAAATATTTACAAACCATTACAATATCAGCATGCGCACATCTAGCAACTACACCATCTTGGGAGTAAAAAGGAAAAGTCTGAATGAACATTTCCTTAAAGGAAAGATGGACGGGCTTAGGATAATCCATTACAAAAAATTTTGTATCTTCCATTTGGAATTTTTTCTTATACTGTGGAAGAAAAATCGGAAAGTTAGGATAAACAAAAGAAAGCAACGCATTTGGTTCAGGCAAATCTCTTAAGGTAATAAAACCGAGATAATTTTCTGGTTCTACAGAATTTTTGATAAAAAAATGAATTCTAAAAACTTCATTTGAAGGAGAATACAGAGTATTTATATAATGAAGAGTTATTAATTCTTTCCATTCTCTTTGGGTATATTTTTCAACCAAAAAATATTTAGATAAATCGTAAAGACAAGCAATTCTAGGTAATAGATAGTTTTCTAGTAATTTTTTATCAATTTTTAGATCATTACCTATTTCCTTTAATAGATATTTTTTTTCTTTTAATTTCATTTTTTCAAAGAGAATTTCCTAATGTAATTCCTAAACTATACTTTTTATGAAAAGTTCAAGTGGAACTGACCTTTCATTTTATAAAAATCATCAAAGATTTTGTCAATTTATTTTTTCTTGAGGCATGATCTTAAAATTCCGTAAAAATACTCCGGCGGCCTCCTCTCCGCCGATGATTCGGATTTTGATGATTATTCGGGGTGCATGTTTCTCCTTGTCGCCGTCTGGGGCACCCTTGCAGCACTGGAAAAGCTCTGGCGTGTCGTGAGATAAGGCGAGCCCCTCTCCTAGACCGACCCCCTCTACTGGCTTGCCGAATTGCCAGGGAAAACGAGAAAGGGCTTGTGAATTCAACATGCAATTTGGACCCTTAACGGTTTTTATAATCTTCTTCGTCTAGATGATCCAATATGGTGGACTACTGAACTACTGAAGAAGATATTGAAAGAGCTAAAAATATCCTTAGAGAAGAAGATTTTATGGAATCTCAAAGTCGAAAAATAGATACTTATAGATAAAAGATCTTTCTCTTCAATCTATTTGCCAAACCTTTATACGTATAAATTGCTTTTTCATATCTTTTGTCCCTTGTTGTATATTATCTTGACATATACCTAAATAATTATCTAATAATTTTAAAAATTACAAATAAAATGGATAAGGGGATGGAGAATAATTTTTATCCAGACACGAATAATGGAGAATTATACCGATATTTTGACTCTGTAGAAGAACTCTACAATTTTGTTGATAGTTGTTTTCATTCTTTAACGGAAAAGTTTAAAGAACCTTATTTAAATCAGATAAAAATAAGGGGGACAGTTCGGCTAAGTCGGAAACAGAAGGGAAAATATTATTATTTTGGAAAACTTTTTTCAGAGGAAGGATCTACGATAGATATATGGATTCCTCCCAGACTTGTCGAAGATATTTTTAAAAATGATATAGAGGAGTTTGAAAGTGACACATATATTTTAGGAACTATTAATTTAAAAGTAGACGCATATTCCTTAAAACCTATTATAAAAGTAAATTTTTTGGATCTGATACAAAAAGCTGATGAAGAGTTTTTGGAGACCCAAAAAAAGGAAATCAACCTGATAGAACTCTGGAAGAGATTTCCTCATTATAAAAGGCTTTTCCCGGATGATATCAGCATTACCGTCATACGACCTCTAGTAGATACGGCCTATCAGGATTTTGAAGGGAAACTGGAGTCGGTCCGGGAATTTATTAAAAATTATAGAACCATTCCCGTGAAGATAGATTCTGCGGAGGAAATAGTCCAAGCCATAAACGAGGCCCAAGGGACTGTATTGGTAATGTTGCGCGGTGGAGGAGAGGACGTTCAGTTTGAGGTGTTTAACGATCTAAGAGTGGTTGAGGCTTGGGCGGCCAAAGAGTCTTTCAAAATTCTCGGGCTGGGACATACGGAAAACAGGGGTTATCTAATAGAAATATTTTCCGATGTAGTTACTACGACACCTACTGAGGCGGGTAATTATATAGCTTTGGAGATACAGAGGCGAAGGCAAGAGAAGGCAGCCGAGGAGCTCCGAGGGAAATTGGTAGCTCTTGAAAAAGAAAAAGAAGAAAGAGAAAAGGAAAGGCAACGTCTTGTTCAGGAGATGAATGAGACCCGCCAAGAACTGGCAAAACATAAAGGAGAAAACGAAGAGCTTAAAAGGAAAATAAGGGAAAAAGAGACAAACTTAAAGGAAAAAGAAGAACAGATAAGAAGATTGAACAGAGAAATTTCGGAAAATAGAGAAAAACTCGGGCGTTTGGAAGCAGAAAAAAGATTGAAAGAAGAGGAACTCGAAAAATTTATGAAAGATTATGAGAAAGAAAAAACGGAACTTAAGGACATATATCTAAAAAACAATAAAGAAACTAAACGAAAAGTAATTTTCTACGGATTTATTCTAACATTTATAGCATTTATTGCTGGTATTCTATTGGGAATAAGTATTAAGTAGCAAGGTTATAATTATGTTAGGGAAGATTAAGTACTATTATAGCAAAAAGGAATATGGAGTTATTGTTGGAGAGGACAAGATAGATCGCTTTTTTAATATTGGAGATATTATAATGGGCGTCCCAGAAAAAGATGCTAAAGTAATATTTAAACCTAAAAAAGGAAGAAATCATCCTCGTGCTTCAAATGTAAAAATAATAGGAAAGATTTATTGCAGAGGTACTAGCACCAGAAAAAAGGTAATAAAAGAATATAATTTAAAGCCAGTTGCTCATGTTCGATTACTATATGGACAGAAAAAAATTAGTTGTACGGGTCATATATTAACGGATCGTTATTACTGTTTTTGGTTTAAAAATAGACAAAATTTTGAAGACAATGGTTATTTCTTTTGTGGTTATGACGCGGCAGAACAATTCTTGGATTTATTGCAATTACCACATTTGCCAATATTTGATCCTTTAAAATCACCGAAAAAACCTCCTTCTAGCGACAATAAAAATGAAAGTAGAGAAAAAATCGATATGAAAGATGGGCGAAAAGCTGGAGATACAAATAAGATAGAAAATCCAATAGCTAAACAGCTTTATGATGCTTTTCATCTGTTAATAATATGTGCTGATATTATTCCAAAGACTGATTCTCCTTTGGCAAATATCAAAAAAGAAATAGAAAGAAACCTTTACAAAGAGCTCGCTAACGAAGTAATGAAAGAACTGGATAAATCAATTAAAGGACTTAATACAATTATATCAAAAATATTGAAAACACCACTTCAACAGAAAATTCAAGAGCTGAGAGAAAAAGGAAATGATATAAAAGAATATAAATTTGATCTTTTAAATGAAAGACTAAAAGCTAAAGGTGTACAAAAATCCTTTTTTGGATAACAACAATTTCCAGGAACACTGCGGGACCTTGACACCATCCCCATCCGGGCCGATAATGCATGTAAGAGGGGGTGAGAGGAAATGTTTAAATTACTGAGCAGGTGGATAGACAAATTTTTAGAGGACGAGCCTACTCCGGAGGAGATAATGGAAATCCGGGCCCGTGAGGGTACGGCCCTTGACGACCTGGCCGAGGCCAAGGAGGGCTTAAAGGAGTTTTTCCGAGAGCTTGCGGAACCGGGAGAGCCGGAGCCCTGCTGTCCCTGCTGCCCCCTTCGGGAGGAAGAATGGTTAAAAAGACAGGAAGAGTGGTTATGGGATGATTGGTGTGATTACGTTGATTACGAATTAGATCCTGCGAGAGGGATACTAGATAACGATTAATTATCTTTTTTCATAAGTTCGTCGGTATCAACAACCTTATAAGGGACCTGTTGTTTCGGATCTATTCCCCTTACATCTATTTTTTCGCCGAGACGCATCATCTTCATCTTACTTCCGGTACCATATTCGGTTGGCGTAGTGCCGGTGAGGTCGGTTTTCCCGCTATTTTTTTCCATATTAATATGTTTATCAACAGCCTGTTCGGCTCGTTCTTCAAGGGAATTTACCGCACTGAAAATACTTATAGCCGCTATATCAAGTGAAGCATTGCTTCCTGTTTCCAGGGCTTCCCGGTAGGCTTCATTTAGTCTGTGTCTTACGGCCGAGGCTATCACCCTGTAAGCAGCCTCTGCACTTTCAATTTTTCTGTCGATATTTGCTTGCTCATATTTCAGACTCGCCTGTCCACCGTAGTTAAAAGACTTAAGAAACCTGGCCAGGGGTTGGGGAATTATTGTTCCGACGGAACCCACATCCAGGCCGCTACTTCCGGCAGTTTTAACACTCGCAGATGCAGAAACTATTTCACGCTGTTCTTTACCCGCGCTATCTTTAAAGGAGATATCGCCTATGGAAGTTTGTACTCCCTGTGCTAGTTTGTTTGAAAACTCGGTCACAAAAGCCTGCCTAAGCAAAGGATTATCCTTATATTTTTCAAGGGTATCCACGAGTTTTATAGGATTTTTGGCGAGATTAAGGGCTTTTTCCGGTGTAAGATTAAATTCCGGCAAACGAACATCGTGTTTGCGCACAAACGTTTCTCTGGCAAGATTCTTGATGTCATCGACCCTGATGCCGGTGATATTTCCATCCTGGTCTTTAATAGCCCTTCCCTTACCTGCCAGGTCGGCAATGAAGGTATTGCCGGCGAGATCCATAACCAGTGCATCTTTTATAGCAAAGCGGCCTGTATGGGGGTCATACTCCAGGGATTTTGCGCCGTGGACAACATATCCACTATTACCCAGCTGAAAAGAACCGTTCCAGTTTTCATAGGAGATACCGCGAGACTTTTTAAGGGAGGTATCATTGAGTCCCGTATCAAGCCTCTTCCACTGTGCTCCCTCAAGCACCTCAAGTGAGGCCAGGTTACCGTTTTTATCGGTGTTCCAGCGGAGGTGGGCGGACCTTTCGGGGTTTGCAAGGAGCCCGTCAATATATTTTACGGCATTTGTCCAGCCCCGTTTAAGAGCCTGAGCTCTGAGTCCCTGAAGGATTTCGCGACCTTCCCCTGTTTTTGCTGAAAGAGCCATGTTACCGGTTCTGTAATTTTCAAGATTGGTCAGATCTTTATCGTGGTATAGGTCGTAGCTCCTGGCCTCGGAGCCGGCGTTGACGTTCAAATGGGCGAGTTTTCCATCGGGTCCCAGGGTAAGGTCAACATCAGCGGCGCCGTATTTTTCGGCAATACGCCTCAGTCCTTCGGCGGTATTGACGAGGCCTTTTGTTTTCAGTTCATCCGCCATGGTAAGAAGCTGTTGTTTATTCATGGTTCCTGCAAGTTGTAGGAGAGAGGGGGTTCCGTTTTCGGTATTCCAGGCGAAGTCTTTAACTTTAAGGTCGGAAAAGTTGTAGGTTGAAAGTCCCGTCCATTCAGAAAGTTTGCGTTCTATAGCAAAGGAGGGGAGCTGTTTACCGGAGAGCCAGCCGGCCAGATCGGTTGGGGCGGCTCCTGAAAAGAAGCCTTTCATCTGGTTCCAGCGAAGGGCTTCCGCCACCTGTGAGCCGGCCTTACCTTCGGCCACGGCGGAAAGATAGTCCCATACGGAGGAGAAGCCGGCCACCCGGGCCTGTTGTTTAAGTTCGGCGGCGGTTAGTACGTTCTTTCCGAGTTCAATACCGTAGTATCCGGCAAGAGCGGATAAAGGAACGTTTGCGGCGGCGGATCCGCGTGCTGTTGACTGGATGAGTCCACCGGTGCGTGCTCTGGACATCAGATCAAGCACATTAGAACCTACGGCTGAACGAAAGCCTTCAAAGCCTTTTACATTGGAGGCGGTTTCGGCGGCTTCAGCGAAGGCTTTTCTGTCAAAGTAGTTCATGGAGCCGGTCATACGGATACTTGCGGCTTCTTTAGCGTATTTTCCGAGGGCCTGATAGGTTTTCATCCAGCCTTCTTCCTCGGCGGAGACATAGCCGGCGGCTTTAGATGCACCGGAGGAAAGGGAGCCTACCATAGCGGAGGCGAAGTGGGCCATAACGGAGCCACCGAAACGGAAGACGGTATACACGAATGCACCCGCTAGCATAAATCCGAAACTTCTCATACCACCGAGAAGGGCGAAGGCTTTAGAGGATAGGAACCATAGTTCTTCGAGTCCGTGGAGTCCGAGTCGTGCGCCGTCGCTAACGACCTGAAAGATACCGTCCGCCCGGGATATCCACAGGCAATACATTAAGGCATCCATACCGCACCACACGGCCCACCAGAGGAAAATTCCCGCCAGGAATTTAACGGGGCCGGTTCCCGTGCCTATGAATATAAGAGCGAGGGGAATCAGGGAACAGGCGAGAATGTAGAAAATGGTTTTCATAACCGGCAGCCATTCCTGAGCGACGATTCCTTTTCCGGAGAGCTCAGCCTGAGCCCTTGCAAAGGATGCGATACGAGCGGCTTCCACGGAGGGGTCAAGAGAGGAAAGGAATGAGTAAAATACTTTTCCGGCGAATACATTTTTAGCGATATTTTCCGGGGAGACGGTAAGTCCGTTTATAACGTAGCGGCTGAAGACGGTTGACATGGTATCCCGGCAGGCGGAGATAGAGGTTGCATCGGTCCCGTAGTGCATAAGTGTACAGAATTTGTCCACCACTTCCTGCCAGCGTGTATTCTGGAAATATTTATCAAGTCTATCCCAGGCTTCTTTGCAGGAAACACTTTCGTTAGGGGTTCCCGGCGGGAGGGGATTACCGTTTGAATCCAGTGATGTATAGGTATAGAAGAAGTAATTTATGGCTTCACTCCAGGCCCGGTAGGGGTTATCGCCGGAGTAAAGTTTTTTGGCATAGGAAGCTTCACGTGCGGCAAGCAGGGCTACGCAATCCCGAACATAGTTTCCGGCGGACTCCCACATCTGGGGGTCTATTATATTGGCAAGAGCGGTAGCCATTTCACCGCTGTATGATTCTCCTATCATTTTAATACCGTACTCGTATGCAAAGGGAGATATAGGGAGAGAAGGGGCGAGGTAGCTTGTTATCAGGTCTTCGAACTCGGTTGCCACCCAGTTAGGTATGGCCATCATGGCAGCGATACCGGGAGGAATATTTCCCTGGACATGGGAGCGTCCGGTGACATCGTCATACAGGGCGACTCTTGCCGAACCGGAAAGAAAGGCGGCATAGAGGAAAATTGCCACGAAAAATAGTTTGACCCAGGAGGTAAGGCTTCGCTGGTCTCCGAAAAGGAGGTCAAACATACCTGTGGCCATGGTGAGGGTAAGGGCGAGGATGAAGAAGGCGGTAATACCCCCTTTATATGCGGAGGATCCGACAAGGGAAGAGATGAAGACGAGGACCTGTCTCATGGTTTCGAATTCGCCGTGAACGGTTATGGGAAAGTTAAGCATTACTGGTTACCTCCCTTACGGGGTGAATCATATTCAAGAAGTTGAGATCTTATGGCTTCGGTTGAAGTTTCGCGCAGGACCTGAATTAGATCAGCATGCGAAGAGAGCTTGTCCACGACATCTTCCCAGTTTGATCTGGCGTTTTTGATTTTATCAATGATGGTCGTTTGAAAGGCTTTCAGATAGGCCCTGAGACCTTCTCCCTGGGTACAGATGATGCATGACTTATCGGCGGAGAGTTCATTTTCGCATCTATTGAGGTATTCGTTGATAACAGAGGCGGCTTTCTGGGCCTCTGCGTAGACCATAGTGAGGAGGGTATATGCAAATCCTTCAGCAGCAATATCCGAGATGTGGGTTAGAGCGAAGGTAGGGGCATCATAGATATAGAGTTGTTTTATGTAGTTGTAAACGGGAGCCGGGAGCATAGCCATAAGATTCATTTCCGTCGGAGTAAGGGCCTGATGATTGATAGTTTTTATGTAAGCCGACTCCAGGGTATCTTTGATTATATCAATAAGGGGTTTTGCGTTCGGGAAGAAGGATTGGTATTCGGTACATTGCTGTGTTCCCAGGGTTATATCAAGAGGAGACGACGGGCTTGTTTTAAGGGGATTTACCAGGGTTTTTCCGGTTATAAGAACCTCAAGGGGGTTGGATACATTTTTACTTCCGCAACCGGGTATTACATTTACCATCCAGCGGCCGTTGTTCTGATAGAAAACCACATCGCCGAGATATCCTCTGAGGACGGCTTCCAGCTCCTGTCCGTAAGTTGAGAATCTTGTCTGATACACGTAATGGATAAGGGATCCTGAATTAAGGAGATCATTTATGTAGGAGGGGCAATCTCTATTAAGTTCCTGGTTTTCGGTAGAGGAGAGCTGTCCGGGGACAGCGACGGTTTTTAGATGTTGATCCAGCCAATCTTTCCAGCTCCTGACGGTTCCGGCAAGTGTTGCCAGTTTAGAGGCTTCGGTTTTGGTTTTTTCTTTTTGCGCTTCCGGGTTAAAGCCCGCTTTAGAGGCCAGATAGTAGCCGAGCCAGCGCGAGGCCTGGCAGTCGTTTAGCTGGAGAGAGTTAAGCAGGTCCTGAGCCGCATTCATGGCATCAACAATGGTACCGCACTGTTCGCAGATTGAGCGTAGGGCGTATTCAAAGGCGAAGGCCGGAGCTGCGGAGATTATGCGCTGGAATTTATCCACAAGGTAATCGAAATCAAGGAATGAGAAGCCACCCATGAATATATCTATACCGCCGCATCCGAAGTTAATTGAGGGAGGGGTAAAGGTAATGAGGCGATCGGTGGTCATAAGGGTACGGGTTGAGACGGAGCCGAAGGAGAGGTAGCCGCGGCGTCCGGCCTCGATATATGAGGGGCCGGTATAGGAGGTAACGGAGTTATTGAGCCAGTCTTCAACCCAGTCGGCGTGAGCTGCAGTTTTCAGAAATAGAAGTAAAAACAGGAGGAAGACTATTTTTAGTCGCAAAGTCATAACAGACCTCCCGGGAGTTTATTAAACTTTAAGAAAGGTAACACAGTGGGGGGGGAGTGAAGGTGCCGAAAATTTCAAAAAATCGGGTAAAAAAGGGGTATTTTTTTAAAAAAATGTTTTTATTGACAGGGGAGGAGGAAAAAAATATAAAAAAGTCGGTTCCATAAAGGGTTTTGGCAATGAAACAGAGCTTGAGCTCTCACGAGTTTTCTTTTGAATATGAGGGTGATCTCCTTTATTTTGATGTTTTTCCATTTATTTCATCGCTGGGCAGTTTATGTAAGGCTTTAAAAGAAGTCAGCCTCACCTTACACCCGGAATTTGAACTATTGATTGCTGTGCGCGAAACGCGGAAAGGGTCATTTTTAGTTGATCTTGCCTTTCTGGCTACTATTTCAGGCAATCTTTTTCAAGGCCATTTTTTGGGCTATGCCAGAGATTGCCTCCAGGTTTTCGTAAATATCCTCGAGCTACATAGGTTCCTTAAGGGAGAGCCCCCGCGAGAGATAAGAGAGAAAGGTCAAGGGGTGATTGTTACCAATCAGGAAGGTAAGCAAAATATTGTTAATAAGGTTGTTTTCAATATATACAACTCAAAAGTTGAGGTCCGAAACGAAATACAGAAGGGCTTTAGCTCCCTGGAACAGGCTCTGGAGGTGGAGGCCTTCAGCTTGAAAGAAAATGAAAAACTTCTCTTCAGGGCCACAAGGGAAGAGTTTCCTTATTTGGCCAGGCTCCTCATTAAAGAGACAGAAGAAGAACGTGTTACCAAAGAGGTAACTACCATACACATTATTAAGCCTTCTTTTGAGCGTGATTACAAATGGTTCATCGTTTTTAAAGGCCATAAGGTGCACGCTGCTATGTTAGATGAAGAATTTATGGAAAAAGTTGAAAAGGGCCTGGTTCGTTTCGGCAAGGGAGATGCCTTAGAAGTGGAGATAGAGATCAAACAGGTTTATGACCCGGAGCTTGGAACTTTTGTACACAAGGATTATAAAATTTTAAAAGTCTTGCGAGTTTTGCCATCCCACCAGCAGAGGGATCTTAACTTTCACCTACAAGATTAAGGGAATTACTTGATACCAGCAGATACCAGGAAAAACCATTTTCACGCCATCCTATTCCATTTCCATACCGGGATACCATAGCGATACCATTGACATGAAATTCTCTTTATTGTATTAAAATGTAGTGGAGGTGATAAAATGCGAGCGGTTTTGTCTGTGAGCCTTCCCGAAAAATTGGCCAGGGAACTGGAGGCCTTTGCCAGGGAAACGGGGCGTAACAAAAGCGATATCGTGCGAGAATCGGTGAGCCTTTACCTCTGGGAAGCACGTATGAAACGCCTCAAAAAGCAGCTCAGGCCCATGGCTAAAAAGGCGGGCTTATTGACGGAAGAGGATATTTTTGAGCAAATCTCATGAGAGTGGTCTTTGACACCAATGTCTTGATAGCGGCATTCCTCACTGAGGGATTATGCTCGGTGCTCCTTACCCGTGCCCGCCGAAAAGAATTCGAGCTTTTCGTCTGCCCGACGATTCTTGAGGAGTTCGAAAGGATACTTTTACACAAGATCAAAGCTCCCCGGGCCCTTGTTAGAGAAGCCCTTGAGATGATACTGGAAGCCTCGGAGGTCATTCATCCCACTAAAAAGATTCAAGGGGTTTGCCGAGACCAGGACGATGATCAGATTCTAGCTTGCGCCCTTTCAGCTAAAGTCGATTATCTCGTAAGCGGAGACAAAGACCTTCTGGAAATTGGCAGCATTGAAGGGCTAAAAATTATTTCTCCCCGAGAACTTGAAGCCTTTTTCGAGGATTAATGCTGTTTTGCCGGGACGAGTCCGCTGACGCTATGGGTACCGAATTCGGCGGGAGAGATTTCACCGAGGGCGATACGGGCGACGGTGTAGACGTTTTGCCGCAGCACCGGAAGGGCCTCGGCTCCGGCCATAACCGGTAAAGGCGAAATTCCCGGATCACGTGAGATAATAAAGGCCTGAGGGACATATTTAGCTCCCAGACGTTTTGCTATATCCGGACGCGAGTCGGCATCCACGACTACCAGTTTCCAGCCGGTTTCATCCGCAAATTTACGGCAGATTTTTTGGGCCGGTTCGGAAAGGGGTGAACGGCTGGAAACAAGAAGAATCAGGGCGAACCGGTCTCTTATTTTTTGCAGGAAGGAGTTTATTTTCAGGTACCTGGCCCGGGAGAGAGCGCGTGAGGCCTGATAGGTAATCGGGAAATCTGGAGCGTAAGAGAGTTCCGGGTGTTTCAGGAGTACAAAGGACAGAGAACCCGCAAAGCGTACGGATTTTTCCCGGGCAGCTTTCATATATATAGCCCAGCGGGTCACATTTTTTTCTGAGGGATCAGCTACGGCTTCTTCTGTAGCCTTTTGTAGCCATTTTTTGAGGTCCGAGGGTTTCATCTTCAGGACCTCTTCATAGGTAGGCCAGTGGATTTTCGGTTGGCGGACGGGCCGTTCGCCTGAGTTTTGTTTTGTCTCCTGAGTTTTTTTGTATTTTTCATAGGCGTACCAGCCCCTGTGGCCGGTAGCAGGAGGTTCGGCCGAGTACCATCCCGCCCAGACAGGGGTCTGAAATAATAAAAATAAAATAATGATTAGAAGAGCGGTACGGGACATGAGATAACCCTCTTTCGGGATATTGGACCGAAGTATCGGGAATCGTAGGAATGAGGAGATTTATCCCCTATTACGAAGAGATATCCTTCCGGTATAACGGATGAGGCCCCATCGGAAAGCCAGGGGGTGAGGGGGCGGCCGTCTTTTGCGCGAAACTTTATGGGTCCGAGATCGAGTCTCAGGCCTTCACGGGTAAGACAGAAAAAACGTTTGCCTTCCCGGACGATCTTTTCCCCCGGGAAGCAGGCGGCGTGTTTAACGAGTTTGATTCCGTCGGGAACGAAAGGGTCGTTTTCAGGAGGATAGATTTCCACCAGATCAAACCTGTGAAGAACGGATGGACAGGGGTGCCTGAGCATAAAACGTACTCCCGCCGAGGGAGTAGCGGAAAATATTAATTTTTGGGATATAAGGAATATAGATAGAACACAGGAAGTAAACATAATAAATGATAGCGGGAATTTTTTATTTCCGGATAACATTATTTCCTCCCTTCGGGCCTATAGATATACCCCCTTTCAGGACGCAGCGGGCATCAAGAACAACGGCGTTTTCAGGAACGGAACTCAGAATTCGGTCAAGAGCCAGTCGGGCTCTTGCGGCCACTTCGTCGGGGGAGACTTTCTCTCCGGCGATGGCCCGTTCTACGGCTTCGGTACGGAAACGTTTCACCAGAGAATCAATATCCACCACATAGATCCGCGAGGGTGCCAGCTCCCGACGCAGGGGTTGTATCACCGTGCGGTGGTAGACATAGAGAACGACCGAAATCAACAGGACCACGATCAAAAATAGGTCTAAAAATCCGGGATTAATGCGGGATTGCCCGTTTTTTTTCGCGTCATTTTGCATTTACCCGAACCTCCCCGGCAGTCCTCGACTTTTGGGAAGTAGAAACGGTAAACGATGCCGGAATCAGCCTTTCGGGTATTTTCCTGAGTACCCAGCGGGGTTCATCAAGCATAAAAAACACATAATGAGGAGCAACATACATTTTTCCATCAGGTGTTCCCAGAACGAGGGCCCGCACGATTTTAGGCGGTATGACCACCGGAGTTTCAGGCGCTTCAATAAGGTCTCTGAGTTCTCTGAATAGTTCGGCCCGGTAGTTCGGGGCCTCGGCCGAAGATTCCTGTTTTTTCAGAGCTGCCTGTTTTCTGGCTTCAAGTAGTTCTTTATTTTTTTCTTCCCATTTTTTACGTTTTTTCTGCCATCGCGGATCAAACTGCCTGGGGTCAATATCATTTACCGAATCGTTATACGCATCAATGGGGGAAGCACAAATCCCGCTATAGGTTGGAGGGCAGGAAAAATCACTCCTGTATGGAGTCATGCCGCATCCGTATATAAGCGGAAAGAGAAAAAACAGTAACAATAACTTATAGTCCCGCGAGGGAAAGTATTTTGTCTTTTGTTTTAAGACAGCCATCTTTACCTCCGAGGCAGTGTTTTTTGATATGTAATTCAACTCCTTCATCAAATACGACTACCACCCTTTTTTCGGCTCCCACTTCTATTACCGGGAAGGCCTGGCGGGCCATATCCAGGTAGAACCGGGAAAGATTTTGAGAGGCGGAAGCTATCCCCTTACCGACACCTGTTCTAACCGCATTACCCGGATTCAGGGTACGGATCTGTCCCGTAGCCGTTGTAGTAAGATCGTAGGCAGACTGTTCGTATGCTTCTCCGAATCCCTGAAGAAAACTTGCGATAAAGGATCTGGCCAGAAGGGCGCCTGCTCTGGTGACCACGCGGCCCCTGAGACCGATCTTCCCGTCTTCATCGACCACGAATCCCTTTACCTTTTCGTCTATGACCGAAGCCCCGTCGCGTGCAATGCAGGAAAGACGTAAGAGACGAAGATGCGCTCTTTCATCTGCCAGATTACCGCGTACTTCGGCGATGACAAAACAACCTTTGAGGTCCTGTTTAACTTCATTTGGCAGTATGGCGAGATCTCTCAATCTCAAAAATGCCCGAACAGGTTCGGTTTTTGCGGCTTCCATTGTCGGTGCGGCAAAACCGGAAATAAGATCCGCCTCTATCAGTGACGGAGGAAGATAAACACTTTCTTCACTCCCGTTTTTTTTCTTTTTCTTTTGTTCGGAAAGACCTTTTTCCGCAGGGGAAGCGGAATGTCCTATATCTCCCAGGATCTGAGGTTTTTTACGAACGGTTTCGGAAGATTTTCCTCCCGGGGGAGGAGGTGCGGAAAATCCGGGTGATATACCGCTTACCGGTTGTCCTTTTCTCAAACTTTCTATTTCCCTGCGAAGGGATTCTATTTCTTTAAAAGTATCGGATTTTTGCGACTGATTTTGCTCACTCAGTTTTTGATTAATGGCTTTCAATTCAAGGCTCAAACGATCCAGTCGTTTTTCCAGTGCCTTGACCCGGGCCGTTGTCTCGTAATAAAGGGATTTTTCCAGGTATCCGAGTCTCGGCTGGACTTCTTTAAAGCCGGGTTGTTCCTTCTTTTTTTGAACGGGTTCCTGGTTTCTCGATTGATAGGCATAAAAGGCAATAATAATTACTCCCAGGACCAGAAGGATTCTTATGATTTGCTGTTTCTTTTCGGGATCCAGATTTTCAAATTTTTCCCGGAGTTTATTGATCATGACTGCACCTCCGGGATTTTTTCTATAATAACAGCCCTGGTCGTCTCCGACGGACTAAGATTTGTCTTTTCAAGGGATATGGCTATAGGATTTACGGTAATATCCGATCTCAGAAGATCCTTTTCAAGTACTCTTGTTTTTTGTTTAGCCGTAATAGTAAGAACTCTGACCGTTATACCTATTCCGGTAATACGGTATCGGGCCAGTTCGCGAAGACGGATGTTCGAAAAAGATTTTCCCATAATAACTGGATCTACTTTTTCCCAGCCCGGGGGAATACGGTCGGAAAATACTTTTTTGAGGATAGAAACAACAGCCTTATCTATATCTCCGGCATAGAGTTCGGCATTTTTGGCGGCATCGGCTGCCGGATTTACAAGATAAATTGTGCGGGAGGGTATACGGTACGGTCTTCCTATAAAACCATAAGTATTTCCGCCACAGACCACATATACCTCGGTCGGAATGGAGGAATACTCCACCTTACCGTCCGGAAGGACCTTTACCTGTAATTTAAGGTAGGCTTCATGTCCTGCTGTTTGAACTTTTATACCTTTTTCAACTGAATAAAAAACATCGGTAATTTTACCGTTTGTGCATACGATACGATTAACATCGGTAGATGAAATTTTTATCCATTGAATACGTTCCGGCCGCAATATCACCGGGGGTAGAACATCGTAGCTTTTACCCGCGGTTCTCTTTTTTTCCCGGTAATAAGCTTTCTGTGCCGCTTTAATTACGGAAAAAGGGATAATTTTCGAGACAGTATCAGATTGATCTTCGGCAGTTTTTGCGGGACCCTGAGTTACAGGTGTACATGTTCCTCCGGGACACACGGCAAATGACGATACGGGAAGAGCCAGAAATATCATCACTGTTAAAAAAATGTATCTCATGTTTGACCTCCCTGTTCAGAGGGGATGGTTCCTTTGACTTCACTCCATTCCCCCATATCCTTTATAAAAAGGCGTCCGGCCCTTATCCGGTAAGTAAAAGCGAATTCGGCCATCTTACTTTCGGCAACCTTTTCTCCTTCCAGGAGAAGAACATGTTTGCCCGTGGCACGTATTATTTTCCTTTTGGGATCATGCTGTATAGATTGGGGGATAAAAACGGAAACCAGTTTTCCCGTTTGAGCCTCGTCTTCAATAGCCGAAAACTTGCGACGATATCGAGGATAAGTTTCGGGATCCCACATGGTAAGTAATAATTCGTATTGTGCTTTAATTGTTGCCGGAGAATAATTAAAAGCCAGATCAAAGATCATCCTGGCCATTTCAAGGACGTAAGCTTCACTTAAATAATCACCCGTAAGCTCTATCGGATTTTTCAAACCAATGGGAATTAATACAACCTTTTGATATGATACTGCTCTGAAAGTCAGGAACCCGAAAATTATATTAGAAATTGCAAGTACTACTATGACAAATTTGAGCAGCCTATTTTCTCCTATCAAATTGGCCGTACGATTTAAAAAAACATCATATTTCATGACTCTATCCACGCAATTTTTTTACAAAGCTTCCGGGATAACCTCTAAAAGAAGTTAAGCCGAGACGATAAAAGATATGAACGACAAAGCCCCTGGGTCGCTTTCTCTTTTCCTTGCGAAAGAAGATAACGGCCGGCGGTATCAATAAAAGAAGTTTGAAAGTAGTAAACACGGAGATGACATACAGACCGGCCATAAGTCCGAGCTCATCTCTTTCAAACCACAGGAGGCGATAGGGCCGGTGTAAATATCTCGGGAAACCCTGCCCTACCGCCCCGTTCATCATCTCACCTCCTTATTACACATAAAATCCGAGAGATTGAGTAATAGAATCGAGCTTTATAAGACATCCTCCGAAAAGTAGCGTCCCGATACCTGCGGGAACGGAGCCTCTGTCGTGAAGCCCTACCAGACGCGATCCTCCGAAGGAGGCACATCCCATACCCAGTAGAAAACCTAATGGCCCTTTAAGAATTTTGTTAACCCCAAGATCATAAACATCATAGAGAAAGGAACCCGGTGTAGGAGTAGTCCAGGCGAAGGCGTCCGCTGCGAAAATGAGACCGAAAGTCAACATTACGAAGAACATCAGAGCATGCGCAGGTGACATCCCCCGGGTCAGAGAAGAAACCTTCCTGACCCCTTCGGAAAGCCAGACCGAGGCAGCCTCGGCCATCATAAAAAAATACCGACACCTCTCCATAAACACACCTCCTTAATGTTTATTTTTAGCGTGCTCCGCGCGAAGCCACCGATTAATGCCGGTATAAATCAGGCCGGGATTAAACCCCGAAACCACCGTTCTACCCGCAATAAGGAAAGGGGTACCGCGAATACCGAGTTCTCCGGCTATGTTTCGAGAATATGAGAGATGTTCCTCTACACTCTGAAGATCACATTGTTCAGAAATTTCAGGTTTGACAATTTTACCTATCATCAGGTCAACCAGCGCTTTATCGGGCTCTTTCTGACATAGAATCCAGCGGGCGTGTTTTTCTGCCCCGGGATGTAGCTTCGTTAGAGGATAGAGAAACACATATCTGGTAATCTTTGCGGTTAATTCCGGATTTTGAGCGAAAAACCTCTCAAGACGACGACAGAAGGGACAGTCGGGATCGGTAAACTCTATTACTTTAACGGGGCCGGTTCCTATCTTTATAGCCTTCGATAAATCAAGTTTTTTTACAACATCGGTTGCCAGGCGCTCACGGGCTTCAACGGTGATATTTTTTCCCTCCGGCGTGTAAATTTCCCCCACAAGAAGATAGCCCTTTTTATCGGGTTCGGACGGTGGAGCATAATAGACTACATTTAGCCCGAGATGCAGCTCACATAGTCCCCTGACGGGGGAAGGTAAAATCCGGGCCTTTTCGGCGGATACGGGAAAATCCCTTTTGAAGGATTCCCTGCATAATTTTACGAAATTTTCATCCGCAGCTTCTGCCTGAATCGCTATTATCAAAAGGAAAAAGCAGGCTATTGGTAAATATTTTCTCATCTACCGCTCTCCTTCTCCTTTACTTTTATTTCTAGGGGAATACGAAACCGCGGCTGTTTTTCATTTTTTTGCTCACATGAGGCAGTGGGAATGACTACCCATGTAGGGGTAAAAACAGGAACCGCTTCTCCCCTGGAAAAAACATACGGTTTTTCGCAAAATACCAGTCCCAGCATAAGTAAAACGAATAAACAATTTTTTTTCATGGGAGAAAATGTAACCTGTGAGAGGGGGTGAGAAGGGTCCCTTTTTTTAAAAAAATACCCCTTTTTTACCCGATTTTTTGAAATTTTCGGCACCCCGAAAAAGAAAAAGGCGGCCCGGGCCGCCTTTCCCGGCCGCTCTGTGCCGCCTTTTCCGGATTCAGGGGTCCCATATACGTAGGGTAAGGCGTGAACCGAGGCCGGTTTCCCCCGAAGCATCAATCACTCCAGATCAAAATTCCTGACACGGGCCATTAGAGCCTCTAGAGACGAATGTTTCCGGGATTGTCCTTCACCGTTCTCCGTAACCCCCCTCTTAACCCGCCTTTCCTTACCCATTGCCTCTTTCACCCGGGACTTGCATAGCCCCTCTTCCGTCTCAAGCAAAATCGTAATTCCTATCCTTCCCTCAACCAGCGCATTCCAGGTTGTAATCCCATCCTCCCCGCTGGCCCGAATCTCATCAAAAATCCTGCGAAATACACGGTTAAACACCGTCCCGACGCCGTTTAAACTCTTCAAAAATAAAAGATCATCATCAAGGACAATTCGCATGTACCTATTCTTCTTCACCGCCACCCTCCAGTAGCCTGAGCGCAAAACCCCTCACATTCGCAAATTCAGGCTCTTCATCAAGAACCTGCATATCTACCGCCGTCTCCTCATCCGGCTTTACAAAAAAACGTGCTCCGCCACCGGCTATCACCACCCTTCCCAGTAGGGCCATGGCCCTGCTAAAGTCTTCCTTCGCAATAAGACTCGTCCAGAGCCTTGCTGACCATTCCCCGGCACGCGACTTGAGCTCCTCCTCCACCCCGAACCTCCTGAAAACGGGATTGCCCTCCTGTAGAAAATGTGCCACCTCTCCGGGAGAAAACTCCACCCGGGCCTTCGCCGAAAGTATTTTCGCTGCCTCGGAAATAAAATCCACCACCCCCATTCCCGCTACACCAAAACTGCGACGGCCATCGGGCTTCCCGTCAACAAAAACCAGAACATCCACCGTACGAAAACCTATATCCACAACTATCCCGTCCCAGGGCGATAGCGTCTCAAGCCATATCCCGTAACCCTGGGGTATAAGCCGTACCCGGTGGGAATAACTGCGGTCATTTACCATGAGCCGCCCCGCTGCTCGCTCAAAAACTTCCCTTCTCGGCCAATCATGAAGACTTACGGCTATCACCACCTCGTCAACGCCTTCTTTATCCCCGCTCTCAAGTAATGCCCGAACAAGAAGAAGCGGCAGGTATCTCTCTAAAAATCCATCCGTTGTGGTTGATACAACCCGTCCGGCCCGTGCGGCCTCCTCTCCCACCAGCCACTTCTCCCCGGCCCAGAAAATTTCTCCGCTACCCTCTCCGAAATCAAGTCCACCGCGAGCACGAGCTACCAACGTAGGAAACTTGAATAGCCTGGGTTCCTCACCGGACACGGTGTCTACCAGTGCACACTTCACATCGCCGTATCCCGGATCAAAAACAAGTACTTTCATAAAAACCCCCTAAATTAAAAAAATAAGGAGCCTGGCTACCTCAGCCGGTGAGGTAAACCTGACCCGTCGGCCGGCAATATCAATCACTACTCCCGCTCTCCAGAAATCCTCTCCGCTGCGACGCACCTTCCTTAACTCCCGCCCGGGTACATAAGCCGAAAGCGTCCCTTCACGAAAATACCCCCCGTACTCCTGATACAGAACCTTCAAAAGAAAGGCTCTGAGTTTACGAAACATGTCCTCCGAAAGCCTGAGTACCCCTGCATTCCCGGCTACCAACCCAGGCCCCGAGCCATCATCCGTGCTAACCACGCCCATTCCTCCAACCAGACGTAACTTCTCCTCCCTCAGACGCTCCCGGGCAGCACCGGCCGCTTCCCTCACCAGCTCCGAAAGCTCAAATCGCCCGAAAAGCCATACCGGATAGCTACCCCTTCCCTCGCCGGTTGCTTTTTCTGATGAATCCTCTCCGCCGGTTAAAACCTCAATTTGCAACCGTTCCTCACGAAAACCGAATATGGGCCTTTTCGTAAAACCCTGAGCAAGTCTCTCCATCTCCCTAATGAGATCGTTAGTCTCTACACCGGCGGACACCCTGGCAACCAGTTCCCTTAATGCCCCGGGACCGGGCGTACTTAAAAACCAGTATGCACGCAAGAGCCGCTCTCCCTCCGCCGCAGCCCAGGCTTTCGATCCCTCGGGGCCCTGACCAGTTAGCGCTAGCAGTGCCACCTCTCCGATCTCTAACGGATCAGCTGAATAAAACCTCGTGCCATCTCCGTCTGTAAGTACAATCCCGTCCCTCTGAACAATAAACTCAACCGTCCGGCCCGTCGTACCGTAAACAATTACACCCATGACCCTGTTGCACCTCCTGCTATTCCGCTTTTTACGCACTGAATAACAGGTCAACCCTGAACATAAGTGCCTCTAATTCCAGAAGAAAAAAAAATCAGGAGTGTTTTTTTGAAATTTCGGCGGGTATAACCGAATGCTATCGGTATCAAAATTGCATAGGTGTCAAATTACCTTTCTGCCACCGGTGTCAATTCGGTACGTGTGTCAAGCCAGCACCCGTGTTCTGTATATACCAACTATACTTATATTTATATTGGTATTGGTATATAGTATGTATTGATAATGGTATTAGGGGATCAAGTGCTTTTTTAGCACCGGTGTCTTTTTAACGCCTATGTCTTTTTAGCACCGGTGCTAAAAAACATGCGTAAAATGTTCCCTTGACCGGGAGAAAATCCTTTTGAATCGTTGAACAGGCCCCGGAGATTAACCGGAAGAAACAAATATTCTTCTCTCTAAAAGCTTATAAAAATATTTCTCTCTCTCAAAAAAATCCTTTCGGAATGGCGGACTTTTGTCCGGACAAAAAGTTTCAGCCCTTATTATTAGAGAGAGAAATATTTATATATTCTATTCTTGTCTTTTCTATTCTTATCTTATCTGTCCAGACAAAAAATTTTATCTTATCTGTCCGGACAAAAAATTGTGTCCAGACAAAAAAGTCTGGACAGAATTTTTTTGTAAATGTCCGGACAAAAGTTTTGTCCGGATACATCCTGAGTACCTTCTCTCGGCGGGAGAATTGCCTGAGAATTGCCTGCAAATCGCAGACAATTTGGTCATGAAATGCCACGAAATTCCGTGAAAGGGAATTGTGCAAAGAGGACCGGTAAGTATTGATATATCCGGAAAAGCCTGGTGCCCGGGGCCGGAGTCGAACCGGCACGGGGTATTACCCCAGGGGATTTTAAGTCCCCTGCGTCTACCAGTTCCGCCACCCGGGCAAATCTTGGAGACTATTAACATATTTAAAGCCTTGCTGCAACTTAAACAAGGTTTTTCCCTGCCCTTTATCTTCGCTAAAAACTGCTCTGTGGCCTAAAACTCCTCGTAGTGACAAGGCTGGTGGCTAGCTTAGTCAAGTAACTTCAATTAGACCACTCCTGCACGACGGAGAAATTCTATAATTTTTTCTACTACTTCCTCAGTGGTTAAGTGGTCTGTCTCAACAATAAGATCGGCGTAACGCTGATAGAGAGGCTCTCGTTGGACAAGGATACAGGCTACTTCCTCCTGTAAGCTTTTATCGGTAAGAGAAGGCCTGAAGGCACAGGTTTTTTCGTCTTTTTCCAGGCGAGAGAGAACTGCTTCTGGAAGAGCTTTCAACCATATGATAGAACTGTTGGCCTTAAGAAGATCCATTTCGTCAGCGTGCATCACCGAACCACCGCCAAGGGCCAGGACCAGGTTATCTCTCTTACTCATCTCGTAAAGGGCAGCTTTTTCAAGCTCTCTAAAATAAGGCCAGCCCTTTTCTTCTACGATTTCCGCGATACTTTTACCAGCCTTCTCAACGATATATTCGTCAAGGTCTAAAAAGGGCAGACCCAGGCGGTTAGCAAGCTCCCGCCCAACTGAAGTCTTTCCTGTAGCCCTAAAGCCAATCAAAATTACTTTCATGCGTAAAGAGTCCCGAGAATCTCCCAGAAGTTTGGAAAAGACTTGGCCACACACCCAGGGTTTAAGATAACCATGCCTTCCACCACCAGGCCTAAAATAGCAAAGGCCATAGCTATACGATGGTCGTCATAGGTTTCAATCTCAGCACCTTTTATATTGTCTGTGCCCTCTATGATTAAGCCGTCTTCAAGCTCTTCTACTGGCACCTCACACTTGCGAAGTTCGGTGGCCACGGCCTTTAGCCTATCAGTCTCTTTAAAGCGCAGGTGGGGGACGCCTCTGATTATGGTCTTACCTTTGGCTTTGGCGGCAACCACCGCAAGCGTTGGCACAAGATCCGGATAGCGTCCCATGTTTATGTCTATCCCTCTGAGGGAGATTTTAGGATCTCGTGTGACTGTAACTCCCTTATCATAAGTAACTTCACAACCCATGCGTGAAAGAATACCAGCAAAGGCCGCATCTCCCTGAAGAGAATCCTTAGGTAGGTTAGCCACGGTAACCTGACCACCTACTAAAGCTGCCGCCGCCAAAAAATAAGAGGCACTTGAGGCATCAGCTTCTATTTGATAATGCCTAGCCTGATATTTTTGCTGGTGAACTAAAAAAGTCTCTTCTCTTTCTTCAACTTCAGCCCCAAAAATCTCCATAACCGCTAGCGTCAGATCCACATAAGGGCGAGAAACCAACGGACTTGAAAGTTTAATAACCGCTGGCTCCCTGGTATAAGGCCCTACCAATAATAGGGCTGAAAGAAACTGACTACTTTCTGAAACAGAAAGGCTAACCTCACCTCCAGAAAGCCCACCACCGGCTATTTTAATCGGCAAAAAACCTTCCTTTTCAAGGCAGGAAAGAGAGGCTCCCCAAGCGCGCAAAGCCTCTATCAGGGACTTAAAAGGCCGTTCGCAAAGCCTTTTAGTCCCGGTCAAGACAATGGGAGTACCTTTACCCAGAGAAGCATAAGCCAGGAAAAACCGGGCACCTGTACCATTGTTGCCCATAAAAATTTCTTTGCCGCTAAGTCTCGGGCTTCCACCTATACCGCCTATCTTCAAAGCGGTTTCAGAAAACTCTACCCTGACTCCAGTAGCGGCCAGTGCCTGGGCCAGGAGATCTGGGTCTTCGCTTCGGAGGGCATCTTCCAAAATTGATTCCCCTTCAGCCAGCGCCGCACAAATCAAAGCCCTCTGGGTAATACTCTTTGAGCCAGGCACTTTTACCAGGGCCTCTATCGGCCCTTTAAGCGGCTTAATTTCGCGCTTGGTCATTTTTTTCTCCTAAAAGTTCTTTTTCGGCCGCTTCCCTCATCAAAGAAGCTTGAGGCCGCGCTCCAAACCATAGATAAAATTGTTCAATCCCTTGGTAAACCAACATGGAAAGGCCATCTATGGTTTCACAGCCGGCCTCTTCAGCCTCTCTCAAAAGACGGGTTTTTAAAGGTTGATAAACAATGTCCATCACTAACTTGAAGCGCGAAAGCACTTCTTTGGGCACCGGGCTTTTATCTTCTTTTAAGCCTACACTGGTGGTCTGAATGAGAATATCACCTGAAGCACTTGCTAATTCTTCCCAGGGTAAAGCCACACCACCCAAAGTTTGGGCAAGTCTTTTAGCTTTTTCAAAGGTGCGGTTATAAATAGCCACTGACGCCCCTTCTTTTATCAGGGCGTAAACCACCGCTTTGGCCGCTCCACCAGCACCTACGACTACGGCCTTTTGGCCAGAAATAGCTATTTTTTCTTCTAGCGCCTTTTTAACACCAATCCAATCGGTATTAAAACCTAAAAGCCGCCCGTCTTTATTTACTATGGTGTTTACCGCGCCGATTTCGCTGGCCACCGGGTCTATCTCATCAAGCAAAGGCATGACAGTTTCCTTGTGAGGCACAGTAACAGAAACACCTTTTATGTTTAGGGCCCTTATGCCTTTTATTCCCTCAGCCAGATTCTCCGGAGCAAGGGGCAAAAGCCCATAAACAGCCCTTATACCCAGGCTTTTAAAGGCCGCATTGTGCATAGCCGGAGACAAAGAGTGTGCAACCGGCCAACCTATAATTCCATAAGTGTCCATATCAAAAAACTTTACTTAGAGTTATCAGAAAAGAAAAGCTTTTTTGTGTGAAAAGACATTGGAAGGCACAGCCCCCAAAGCCCCCCAAAATTTACTTTCTAGGGTTTCAGGGCGAAGCCCTGAGATTTACGCTCAAGCGGAAATCAAAGGTATCTAACGAAAGAAGCGGCTTATGAGGCTTTTCAAAATTTCTGCAGGGAAAATATAAAATAAAGCCAACGCAGCAAGTATAAACCACCACTTCTCTGAAATAGGAACCGTATGCAAATACTTATTAAAAAACGGACATTGCACGATCATAATTTGCGAGGCCACCATAAAAAGGACACTCAAATTCAACCACTTGTTAGCTAAAGGATTGTAGCGCCAGATATTTAAGTACTCTGAACGCGAAACATAAGCCACAGCTACGGCCATAAATACAAAACCGGTAAAAAGAACTGTCTGCGAAAAGATTACCGATTGTGAAGCAGAAAAACCATAAACAAAGACCGGCAATAAAAAGAAGGCTATTAGGACAGAAAAGGCCCCGATTAAGGCCACCAATCTTCTGGTAAAAACGCCTTCCTGAGGAGGCCTTGGAGGCCGTTTCATGAGGTCTGGAGCAGGAGGGTCAACTCCCAAAGCCAGTGCTGGTGGACCGTTTGTTACCAGATTAATCCAGAGAATGTGAATAGCCGTAAGCGGTAGAGCGAGCCCTTTTAAAAAGCCTGCTATTAACACCAAGATCTCTGAAAGGTTAAAGCTCAACAAAAAGAGCATGTACTTCTTTATGTTATCAAAGATAGTGCGGCCTTCTTCCACCGCGGCCACAATAGTGGCAAAGTTATCATCGGCAAGGATAATATCCGAAGCCTCTTTAGCCACCTGAGTGCCGGTAATCCCCATGGCAATACCAATGTCTGCGGCTTTTAAGGCCGGAGCGTCGTTCACCCCGTCGCCAGTCATGGCTACAATGTGTCCGTCCTCTTTTAAAAGTTTAACCAAGCGCAACTTGTGAGCCGGAGAGACTCTGGCAAAAACAGAAACCTTTTTCAGTTTTTCTTTTAGCTCGTGGTCAGAAAGGTTTTCAAGCTCCCTCGCTGTCAAAGCAAATGCAGGTCTTTTCTCAGGCACGATACCCAGGTCATAACCAATAGTCAGCGCTGTTTTAGCGTGGTCACCAGTGATCATAATCACTCTGATGCCGGCCTCATGGCACTTTTTAACCGCTTCTCGCACCTCTGGACGCGGGGGGTCAATCATACCCTGAAGGCCACAGAAAATGAGATCTCTTTCTATTTCATTTTCTGAGGGCACGCTCTCTACTTCGCGAAAAGCAAAGGCCATAACCCTTAAGGCTTCGTCTGCCATTGCGTCTGTCATCTGGGCTATTTTTTGCTTTTCCTGGGCGTTTAGTGGGAAAATTTTATCGTCTTTTTGATAGTGTGAAGAAATACCAAGAAGGCTCTCAAGAGAACCCTTGGTCAAAATCAAATAGCGCCCGTTTGCCTTTTCGCGCACCACCACGCTCATTCTCTTGCGGTCACTATCAAAGGGGACTTCCGCTACTCTTTCAAAGGCCTCTGGATTAAGGCCAGCTTTAAGGCCCGCCACCAGAAGGGCGATTTCGGTAGGATCGCCTATAAACTTGCCATCTTCCAGGCGAGCGTCGTTACAAAGAAGCCCAACCAAAAGGGTGTGATAAAGATCCGGGTGGTGAAAGATATCAACTGGCTTTCCTTTATAAAGGATCTGGCCCTTGGTTTCGTAGCCGGTCCCGGTAATTTCAAAGAGTTTATCCCCGGCCCATATCTTCTTAACGGTCATTTCGTTTTTGGTAAGCGTGCCCGTTTTGTCCGTGCAGATAACGGTGGTGGAGCCCAGGGTTTCTACAGCAGGCAAACGTTTGACAATGGCCCTGCGTTTGGCCATGCGTGAAACTCCAATGGCCAGAGCAGCGGTAACAACGGCTGGTAAAGACTCTGGCACCGCCGCCACCGCGAGGGAAACGCCCCAGAGAAACATCTCAAGCCAGGAGTGCCCGCGCATTATGCCAAAGGCCGCGGCCACCGCGGCCACTATAAGTGACAAAACCCCTAGCCAGCGGCCAATAACCGCAAGCCTCTTTTCAAGAGGGGTCTTTTCTTCTTCAACCCCTTTAAGCATGTGAGCTATTTTTCCAAACTCTGTGGCTTTTCCCGTGGCCACTACCAGGCCAAGACCTCGGCCGTTAATCACCGTGGTACCAGCAAAGGCCATGTTACGCCTATCAGGAAGAGGTGTTTCTGGAGGCAAAACTAAAGAAGCGTCTTTACTTACCGGAACTGATTCCCCAGTAAACGGGGCCTCGTCTATTTTGAGATTAATGCTTTCAACGAGACGCACATCTGCAGCCACCTTGTCTCCAGCCGCAAGCACCAGGATATCTCCTGGAACCACTTCACGGGCAGGAATTTTCAGGTGTTTTCCTTCACGAATTACTATGGCCTCTGGAGCGGCCATTTCTTTTAGGGCGGCAAGAGCCTTATCAGCCTTCCATTCCTGGATAAAACCAAGCACCCCACAGGCCAGGACTATCAATAATATGACCACCGCTTCAATTTCGTCTCCCACTAAAAAAGAAATGCTAGCCGCGATAAGAAGAATAAAAATCAATACGTTGGCAAACTGGGCCAGGAATAGTTTTAAGGGAGATTTTTTAGGAGCTTCTTCCAATTCATTAGGGCCGTAAGTATCAAGGCGCTTTTTCGCTTCAGCGACGGAAAGCCCTGTTATTGAAGTCTCTAAAAGCTTGAAAAGTTCCTCTAAAGTAAGGCTATGGGGATTTGGAGGTAATTTAGTCACATCTTTAAGTTTTAAGAAACAATTAAGGGGTAGGCAATAATAATCTCACCTACCCCTTTAAAAAAGTAATTATGGTTTAAATGCCCTTTTTTTCACGCTTCATGGCAATAAGACCGGTGCGGACTATTTCTTTGATGCCTAAAGGCCTTAAAAGCTCAATTACTGCTTTAAGCTTACTCTCTGGCCCCGTTACCTCTATGGTGTAAGTCCTCGGGCTTACATCAACCACCTTGCAGCGGAAAATATCGCACATGCGTAAAACTTCAGCCCGTGTTTCTTTTTCAGCCTTAACCTTTATAAGAGCCATTTCCCTTTCAACAAATTCAGCCTCTTCGGTAACATCAACGACTTTATAAACATCCACTAAACGGTGGAGCTGCTTGATAATTTGCTCTATTATTAGCTCATCACCGTGGGTAACCAGGGTTAAGTGCGAAAGAGTGGGATCAAGCGTTGGAGCCACACACAGACTATCAATATTAAAACCTCTACCTGAAAAAAGCCCTACAATACGAGCCAGGGCTCCAGGAGTATTTTCCACCAGCACTGAAAGGGTGTGTTTTCTTTCCATACGCTTCTCCTTATACCAGAATCATTTCCGTAGTAGCCCGACCAGCGGGAACCATGGGAAAAACGCCTTCTTCAGGGGCAATGTGAATATCAACAAACACCAAATTTTTGGTCTCAAGGGCCTTCTTTAAAACCGGTTCAACTTCCTCGGGTTTGGTGGCCCTAAGGCCAACTGCACCGTAAGCTTCAGCTAATTTGACAAAATCAGGAATAGTAGCAAACTCAACCGATGAGTAACGCCTATCGTAAAACAGTTCCTGCCATTGACGCACCATACCGAGAAAGCCATTATTAAGAATAATCACTTTAATAGGCAAACGCTGGTCAATGGCCGTGGCCATCTCTTGAATATTCATCTGAATAGAACCATCACCAGCGAAATCTATAACCAGCTTATCAGGATGGGCCATCTGGGCGCCGATTGCCGCAGGGAAACCGTAACCCATGGTACCAAGCCCACCTGAAGAAAGAAGTGTCCGCGGCCTATCAAATTTCCAGAACTGGGCAGTCCACATCTGGTTTTGACCAACCTCAGTAGAAACAATGGCATCACCTTTGGTGAGCTCGTACATCTTTTCAATAACAAACTGAGGCTTGATGTAATCTCCTTCTTGCTTGTAAGAAAGAGGATAGCGACGACGCCATATATCAATCTGTTCCCACCATTCCTTGAACTGTTCTTTCCAAAGTTTGCTCGGACGGGCCACACTCTTAACGACCTCGAGGAGCTTGGCCAGTGACCGCTTACAATCGCCCACTATAGGCACATCTACCCGGACATTTTTCTGGATAGAAGTAGGGTCAATGTCAATGTGGACAATTTTGGCCATAGGAGCAAAGGCATCTACTTTGCCGGTAACCCGATCATCAAAACGGGCTCCTACGGCGATGATAAGGTCGCTATTGGCTACCGCCATATTGGCGTAGTAGGTTCCGTGCATACCGAGCATCCCTAAAGAATACTCGTGGGTGCCAGGGAACCCACCAAGCCCCATAAGGGTCATAGTAACCGGGATGTGAAGAAGTTCGGCCAGTTCTCTAACTTCCTCGTGGGCACCGGAGGCAATAACTCCTCCGCCAATTAAGAAAACAGGCCGGGTTGAGGCCTCAAGCAAGCGATAAGTCTTTTCCACCTGGCGCTTGTTAGGTTCATAATTGGGATTATAACTGCGAAGCCTTATTTCATCTGGCCAGTGAAATTCGGTTTTCGCCTGCTGAACATCTTTTGGTAAGTCAACCAACACAGGACCAGGACGACCGGTACGGGCAATATGAAAAGCAGCTTTTAAGGTCCAGGCCAGGTCTTCTACCCGCTTGACCAGAAAGTTGTGTTTAGTGCACGGCCGAGTGATACCAGTGATGTCAACCTCCTGGAAGGCGTCGTTACCAATGAGCTTGGTTGGCACCTGACCAGTAAGAATGACCATAGGGATAGAATCCATGTAGGCCGTAGCAATACCAGTGACCGTATTAGTGGCTCCAGGGCCAGAGGTAACCAGGCAAACACCTACCTTTCCCGTAGAGCGAGCCAGGCCATCAGCGGCGTGGGTCGCCCCTTGCTCATGCCTTACCAGAACGTGCTTAATGTCTTCAGTGCGGTAAAGTTCGTCATAAATGTCAATTACCGCACCACCAGGATAACCAAAAATAATGTCAACCCCTTCTCTTCTCAGGGCCTCAACAACGATCTGAGCACCGGTCATTTTCTTAGCCACTATTTACTCTCCTCCATTTGGCGATATTTTTCCACCATAGCTAAAATTTGATCCTTTAAGGCCAATTTTTTAATCTGAATCTTTTTCTTTTCTACTTCCTCTTCCGCTGTAAGATATGGACGACGGTGAAATTCCTCAAGCTGTTGATCTAAAGCGCGGTGTTCTTCTACAAGTTTGCGGAGCTCTTCGTGCTGCTCAGCATACTTGGCAATTAATTCTTTTTCTCTGTCCATAAAAACCTCCTTATATAGATTTTGTTTTTTTAATGCCCTAGTACATTGGCGTCAACAGATTGTTAATTTTTTCACTAACAAATTTTTAACTATCTTCTAATAATAAAGGTCTAATTCGTAACTAGCGATTAAAAAGAAGATTATTAGATTGTGAAATAATGAACTAACCAATTTCCAACAAAAAACAGCCCGGAAATTACTTTGCTTTTTGTAACAATGCTCATTGAGCCCTATTAAAAGGCTCACATTGATTGGATTTGTTTCTCTCATACTTTTTTAATAGAATTTTTCCTTTAAAAGGTCTAGTATTTTTTGAAAGTTTTTCAAAAGCGGAGAAAGAAATTATATGTGGGAAATTGTCTTAGGGTTTGGAGGATTTACTGTAGGCTTTGGCCTGGCCTGGATAATTAGGCAAAGAGAAGTAGGGCTCTTAAAAGACCAGGTTCAATACTTAAAAGGCGAAAAAGAAAAACTTTCTCAAGAAATAGCCAAACACATAAGTCAAAACCTTGAAGCTCTTTCTGGTCAAATAATTGAAAGAAATACCCAAGTTCTTAGCCATTTAACCCGAGAGATTTTTGAGGCCCGCGAAAAACATTTTGAAAAACTGACTATTCCTTTAAGCGAAAGTTTAAAAAATCTTGAAAAACAAATAAAACTTCTTGAAACTGAACGCGCCAAAGCTTACGGCCAACTTGAAGAACGACTAAAAACACTTGTTGAAGAACACTTGCCAAGACTTGAAAAAGAGACCTCGCTCCTTAAAAGCATTTTTCAAAATCCCCAACAAAGGGGCCACTGGGGAGAAATTCAACTAAAGCGCCTGGTAGAAGTAGCTGGGCTCCTAGAACATTGCGATTTTAGCCCCCAAGTTACTACAAGCAAGGGTTTGAGGCCTGACCTCGTGGTGCATCTCCCAGGAGAAAGGGTTTTAGCCGTTGATGCCAAAGCGCCGGTGCTAAATCAGGGGAAAAATGTCGCTAAAGCCATAAAAGAACACATTAAAAGCTTGTCTCAGAAGGCTTATTGGGAGGCCTTGCGCAAGGAACTCAAACGTACACCGGACTTTGTAATTCTCTTTTTACCTGCCGAAAGCCTGCTTTCCGCAGCCTTTCGGGAAGACCCAAATATTTTTGAGTTTGCTGCGGAAAGAAAAGTGATTCTAGCTACACCTTTTTCACTTCTGGCCATGTTAAAAGCCGTGGCCGTTAGCTGGCAGGAAACTGCTCTTATAGAAAACGCCCAGGAACTTATCCAGACTTCAAGAGAAATGTATAACCGCCTGGAAAACGTAAGCAAACATCTAGAAGACCTCGGCAAGGCCCTTGAAAGAACTACCAGACAATATGAACAACTAGTAGGTTCTTTTGAGCGCCGTTTACTACCTTTTGCTCAGAAATTTCAAGAACTAGGCGCCGCTTCTCAAAACAAAAAACTTTTCTTCTTCCGAAAATAACTTGTTTGGCCCCCAAGGGGCCTAATGGTGACTAAAATTTCTAAGCCTTTACCAGTATTTTCAAAAATCTTTTTTTACCTACCCGCAAAACGTACTCGTGGCCAGCTTCAAATAAAATATCTTCCTGGCGAACTTTTTCTCCGTCAAGGTGTACACCGCCCTGAGAGATAAGCCTTCTCGCTTCAGAGGTGCTTTTTACCAGACCCTGTTCTTTTAAAAATCGGGGAAGCCAAACTTCGCCAGCCGGCACCTCTACTTGTGGTATATCTTCTGGTAAACCGCCTTTGGCAAAGACTTTTTCAAACTCTTGGGCTGCTTTTTCAGCCGCTTCTTCTGAGTGATATTGAGCGACAATTATTTTAGCGAGATTAATTTTCAAATCTTTAGGATTAATCTTGCCAGAAGCGGCTTCTTCTTTCCACCTGGCTATCTGGTCAAGAGGAACATCGGTTAAAAGCTCGTAATAACGCCACATAAGTTCGTCACTAATAGACATGATTTTACCGAACATCTCCTGTGGCGGCTCAGTAATACCAATATAATTGCCAAGGGACTTACTCATCTTCTGAACACCGTCAAGGCCCTCTAAGATAGGCACAGTCATCACAATTTGTGGCTCCTGGCTGTACTCCCGCTGAATGTCCCGACCTACCAGAAGATTAAAAAGCTGGTCGGTGCCACCAAGCTCAACATCAGCTTCTAGGGCTACGGAATCGTAAGCCTGTATCAAAGGGTAAATCAGCTCGTGAATAGCAATGGGACGATGAGATTCAAAGCGCTTTTTAAAGTCATCACGCTCAAGCATGCGGGCCACGGTATATTTGGCACAAAGCCTGATAAAATCCTCAGCGGTAAACTTAGACATCCACTCACTATTGAAAGCTACTTTCGTCTTTTCCGGATCAAGAATTTTAAAGACCTGGGCTTCATAGGTTTTGGCGTTTTCCAGAACCTGTTCCCTGGTAAGAGGAGGTCTAGTATCAGAGCGCCCAGAAGGATCGCCGATCATGGCGGTAAAATCTCCGATGAGGAAATAGACTTCGTGGCCTAGGTCTTGAAAGTGGCGCATCTTTCGCAAAAGAACGGTATGCCCCAGGTGAAGATCAGGAGCGGTGGGGTCAAAACCGGCCTTTATTTTAAGAGGCTTTCCTGTCTTTTCGGCCCGTTTAAGCTTTTCCAGCAACTCTTTTTCCTCAATGATATCCACTACACCGCGTTTGAGATACTCAAGCTGCTCTTCAGGCGACATTTTAGACACAGTTTTTCCTCCTCTTTAAAAAAGTAGGTTAAAAACATAGCGCAAGCTGAAACACTTGCAACGATTTAACAGATACGCGGCAAAGGCTCGCCACTTAGTGGCGGCACCGGGCGTGTTCCGCCAAAGACAGTTTTTAAAAATACGCCTTTTGGCTCTGCAACAACTTCCCCAATAATTTCCGCCTCTTCGCTTTCGGGAAATTGCTTAAGAAAATCACGCACATCACTTACTATGTCACCCGGGCAGACCACTACAAAACGTCCTTCACAAGCCAGATAAAGCGGGTCAAGACCGAGGATTTCGCAGCCAGCTTTTACCTGGGGTCTAATGGGAATGGACTCCTCTTCAAGAAAAATACCTACTTTAGCCGCTTCTGAAAATTCGTGAAGCACCGAAGCCAAGCCTCCGCGAGTGGGATCTCGCATTGCTTTTATTTGGGTTGAAAAGCGGGAAATTAGCGCTTCCACCACGTGATTTAAGGCCTGTGAATCGCTTTTTAAGCCTTCAAGTCCTAAATTTTCCCGCGAAGCCAAAATAGTAAGGCCGTGGTCAGCAATAGGTCCTGAAACAAGAACTTTATCTCCTGGAGTTATGTTTTGGGGAGAAAGAGTTAGTCCCTCGGGAATTAGCCCCAGGCCACAGGTGTTTATGAAGACTTTGTCTCCCTTGCCGCGAGGCACTACCTTAGTGTCACCACAAACGATTTTTACT